>NZ_JBIRHU010000017.1:0-213349 GCF_044328675.1 Streptomyces sp. NPDC017890 | reverse complement strand
ACCGCTCCCCGGTACACACCTCCAGCCACCGCGGAAGCCCCGAGCAGCAGAAGACGCGTCCGCACCCGTCCGCTCGCGCCTCTCACACGGAACAACAGGGAGGCCGCCAACCCCCAGCAACCGGCGGCCGGCCCCAAGAACACCATCCCCACCACCCCGCCACCGGCGGCCCACAACCCGCCCAACGCCAGCACCGTTCCCACGAGACATGCCACGCCGACCGCACCCCAGGTCCCTGCCCAGCTCCGACGGCAGCGACCCTCCCGGGGCCCGAGCACATCCGGCGACTTCCCCAGCCCCGACATCAGGTGGCCTTCCCCCCGGTCCTCCGCCCGAAGGGACTCCCTCACAACCCCCGGATCCATTCGGAAACCGTAAAAGACCAGGCACCACCCCGAACGGAACCATCGGTTCATTCACCCGTACTGCGTAAGCCGCCCGGCGGATCGTGGAGTCAACGGCTGTACCGGGGCGCTCCCCGCGGACGGGGAGCTCAGGACGGCCTGACCGTCAGCACCCGGTTGAGGGCGCCTCCCGGCCGGGTGGTCAGGTCGTCCCAGGTGCCCTCCTCCACGACGCGGCCGGATTCCAGGACGGCGATCCGGTCCGCGCGGCGGATGGTGGCGGGGCGGTGGGCGATGACGACGGTCGTGCGCCCGCCTCCGGCGAGCGCGGTGGCGAGCCGGGCGTCGCCGGCGTTGTCCAGGTGGGCCGTGGTCTCGTCCAGCACGAGGACCCTGGGCTCGGCCAGCAGGGCGCGGGCGAGAGCGACACGGGCCCGCTGGCCGCCGGAGAGGGTGGAGCCGCGCTCCCCGACGAGTGCGTCCAGGGGGGCGATCCCGTCCACGCCGCACACCCGGGCGGTTTCGGCGAGGGCCTCGTCGTCCGCGTCCGGTGCGGCGAGGCGCAGGTTCTCCGCGAGGGTGCCGTGGAAGAGGGGCGTCTCCTGCCCCACGACGGCGACGGCACGGCGCAGTTCGGTGTCGGCCACGTCGCGGAGGTCGACGGGGTCACCGTCAGGGGGAACCAGCTGAACGGATCCCACGGTCGGGTCCCAGAAGCGGGCCAGCAGGTGGGCGCAGGTCGACTTGCCTGCCCCCGAGACACCGACCAGGGCGAGCGTCTGCCCGGCGGGCACCGTCAGGTCGACTCCGTCGAGCACGGGCCCGCCCCCGTAGTCGAACCCCACCCCGCGCAGTCGGACACCCAGCGGGCCCGGGGGAAGCCGGCGCGCGGCGGCGGGCGGCGGGGCGGGCGCGGGGGCCTTCACGGCCGCGTCGACGCGGGCGGCCGCGGCGCGCAGTGCCACCGCCTGGCTCAGCGACCTGGCCGACTCGGCGACCGGACCCAGTACCGACAGCGCCAGCGCCATGGCGGCCGGAGCCCACGCGCCGTGCAGCCGCCCCGAGGTCACGGACTGCGCGGCCGCGACCACTACGCCGAGGACCGCGAGCACGATGAGCAGATCACGGACGGCCGCGGCCATGGCCTCCCAGGTGGCCTCGGCCCGCTGTGCCGCACCCAGCCGCCGGCCCTGCTCGGCGAGGTGACGGCGCCGCTCGGCGAGCCTTCCGAAGGCGAGCAGTTCACGCAGGCCGTCGACGGTCTCCACGGTGTCGGCCGAGAGCTTCGCGGCCTCCGCCCTGGTGCGGGCCCCGCGCGTGGCCCGTCCACGGGCGTCGGCGAACGGAGCCGCGGCCAGGAGCACGGCGCAGGGCAGCACCGCCGCCAGCAGCCACGGCTCCACCGTGGCCAGCACGACCGCCCCGCCGGAGAACACCACGCCGGAGGCGAGGAGTTGGGCCGTGGTGTGAGCGTAGAAGAACTCCAGCGCCTCCACGTCGGCCAGCGCGGTGGCGGCCAGGTCCCCACTGCGTCGGCCGGCCACGCGGGCGGGGGCACTGCGGGCGAGCCCGTCGAAGACCCGCACGCGCAGCTCGGCCAGCACCCGGTAGGCCAGGTCGTGCGAGAGATCCATCTCGCGCCAGGTCATCAGGGCGCGTACGAGGACGAGCGCGGTCAGCACGGTGACCGTGCCGGCCGAGGGGGCCCGCTCCTCGATGACGGCGGTCCCGACGCTGTGCGCGGTCATCGTCAGCAGCGCAACCAGTGAACCCTGTTCGGCGAGTGCGGCGGCGCAGGTGCGGGCCGCCATGAGGCGGTGTCCGGTGAGCGCGGGCAGCAGGGCGCGCAGTGAGCCCCGCGGGGGCACGGAAGGGTCGGTGGTGCCGCGGGCCACGGGGGCGTCGGTGGTGCCGCGGGCCACGGACGGGTCGGTGGTGCCGCCCGGCGTCGCCGCGGTGGTGCGGGTGTCGATGGTGCTGCTCATGCGGCGAGCCCCTCTTCCTCGGTGCGACCGGCCTTGACGAGCTCCGCGTAGACGCCTGAGGCAGCCACGAGGGCGGCGTGTTCCCCGACGGCGTCCACGCGGCCGCCGTCGAGGACGACGATGCGGTCGGCGTGCCGGACGGCGGCGATCCGGTGGGCGACCAGCAGGACGGTCCGGTCTCCGGCGGCGTCGAGCAGTTCCCGGACGATGCGGGCCTCCCGGCGTTCGTCGACCGCGCTCGTGGCCTCGTCGAGGACGAGTACCCGGGCGTCGGCCAGCAGGGCCCGGGCGAGGGCGAGCCGCTGGCGTTGTCCGCCGGACAGGGTGGCGCCCCGTTCGCCGAGCACGGTGGCGTAGCCGTCGGGGAGGGCGGTGATCTCGTCGTGGATGCCGGCCGCCCGTGTCGCGTCGGCCATTTCCTCGTCCGTGGCGTCCGGCCGTGCCAGGCGCAGGTTGTCGGCGATGGTGGCGTGGAAGAGGTAGGTCTCCTGCGAGACGACGGCGATGCCCTGCCGCAGCGAGTCGAGTCCGTACGCGGCCACGTCGCGGCCGTCGACGGTGATCCGGCCGCGCTGCGGGTCGTGGTGGCGCAGGAGCAGGGCGAGCAGCGTGGATTTGCCGGCACCGGAAGGGCCGACGACGGCGGTGGTGCGTCCCGCCTCGGCGGTGAAGCTGACATCGCGCAGGACAGGGCCGTCGGCTCCGCCGTATCCGAACTCGACGTGGTCGAAGCGTATGTGCGGGGCATCCGGCCAGTGCGCCCGCTCCGTCGCCGGGTCGGGGACCTCCGGGTCGGCGGTGCGCAGTGCGGCGAGTCCGTCCGCCGCCGACGCTCCCAGGTATCCGGCGTGCCATTCGCGGGCCAGGTCGCGTACGGGCCTGAAGCACTCGGAGGCCAGGAGCAGCACCAGGTAGGTGCCGGTGGGTGTGGTGGAACCGGTGACGGCCGACCAGCAGGCGAGCAGCGCGGCGGCCACGGTGCCGCCCTGGACGGCAAGGTCCGTGAGGCCGGTGTCGACCAGTGACACGCGGAGCTTGGCGACGGTCGCCCGGTGCAGCGCCGCCGAGCGTTCCTCCAGTCGCTCGCGGGTGCGTCCGACGGCGCCCGCGGCCCGCAGCGCGGGCATGCCCTGCAGTGCTTCGAGGTAGTCGGCGCCCAGTCCCTCGTAGGTGTCCCAGTGTTCCTTGCCGCGCTCGGCGAGGAGCCGGTCCCAGGCGCGTGGCCCGAGCAGGCCGAGCAGCAGGGCGGGTACGAGGCCGAGCAGGGCGGCCGGTTCGACGGCGGCCAGGGTGGCGAGGAGCAGGGGCGGCACGGCGACGGTCACGAGGAGCTGCGGCAGGTAACGGGAGACGTAGGCGTCGACGCCCTCGACTCCGTCGACGAGGGTGGCGCGTACGGCCCCGGCGCGCGCGGTGGTCAGGTGTGCCGGGCCGAGCCGTCCGAGGTGGGCGAGGAGTTCGTCCCGCAGCCGCACCCTGACCCGGGCCCCGGCACGGGTGGCGGTGCGCCGTTGCCAGTGACCGAGCCCCGCACGGGCGGCGACGACGCCCAGCACTGCCCCGAGGAGCGGCGGGAGCCGGTCCGTGTCACCCCGGGCGACGTCGGCGAGGGCGATCGCGAGCAGCACGGCCTGCGCGAGGTGGGCGAGGGTGACGGCTCCCTGCAGGGCAGTGGCCGCGAGGAGGGGGCGCTGCGCGTGCCGTGCGGCGCGCCGCAGCTCGGGGTGGACGATCACGGGGTTCCCTCTCCGGAGTGGGTGGTGCCGAGGGCCAGGCCGTGGACGATCCAGTCCCCGCCCGGTGCGGCGCCCAGTGCGGCACCGAGGTCGGCCTGCTGCCAGGAGCCGACGGGGCGGCTCGCCAGGCCGTGCCGGCCGGCGGTCACGTGAGCCATGTGGACGGCGAAGCCGGCGCGCAGGTGGGCGCGGCGGATCCGCGGGGCTTCGGCGTCCGACGGGCAGCCGTGGCCGAGGAGCACGGCGCCCGTGTCCGCGATCCACGACTGGCCGGCGGCCCAGGCGGCGAGTGCGGGCCGGGCGTCCCCCGCGGCGAGGCGCCGCAGTGTGCCGTCGGCCGCCGGCTCGACGAGTCCCGGGTGTGGCGGCCCGACGGCGGCGCACCAGGCGAGCTCACCGGCGCTCGCCTCCACGGCGGCGGCCAGCACCGTCCGCAGGAGCCCCCGGGGTGGGGCGCCCCCGAGCGGGGGCCGGGCGCTGCGGCGGGCCGTCAGGTCGCCGGGCGCGGGGGCGCCGGCGACGCTTCGTGGCGTGTCGGGCGGCACGAAGCGCACTGCGGCGAGGGGGCTTTCGCTGCGCCCGTCGAGGTCGGCTGTCGCGTGCCCCACGCCCAGGGAGCGCGCCGCGAGCCACAGCGCCGCGGCGGCGTGCCCGGTGTCCAGCAGCAGCAGCGGCCAGGCACGGTGGCCGTAGTGGGAGATCGTGCGCCGCGCGGTGACGGTGAGTTCGACGGTCGCGCCGGGTCGCGGGTCGTCGGGTGCCGGGCCCAGACGGTGCACGAGGTGGCGCAACGGGTCGTAGCCGTAGTACCCGGGTGGCAGCGGGCAGTCGGTGCCCACGACGAGCCGGGCGTCCACCGGGTGCAGCGCGCCCGCGGACGGGGCGGGCCGCAGTCGTCCGGAGGCGTCCGAGGCGGCCAGGGAGAGGCGGAGCAGCCGGCCCAGGTCGAGCTGACCGGCGCCGGCGTCCGGCAGGGGACGCGCGGGTCCGGGCCACGGCCGGACGGCGGGCCCGGCGGGCGAGTCCGGTCCGGGCGCCTGCGGGCCGCGGGCTCGGGCGAGGGCGGTGACGAGATCCACGGGGCGGTCCTCACATGTGGGGCGGAGGAGCGAGCGTGAAGTCCTCCGGTGCGCTCGGCGCGGTCGTGCGCCAGCCGCGGGCGACGGCCGCGTCGGCGAGCCGCGGGGAGCCGAAGTACCCGAAAGCGGCCGGTGCGTTGGGTATGAGGCCGGAGACGAGGACCCGGGCGACGCGCAGCGCCGTGTGGGCCACGTCCTCGGTGGTGAGATCGAAGGTCATGACCCGGTGGCCCCCGTCGTGCAGCGCACGCTCCAGCCGGTCCCGGCTGCCGGGGGTGAGCGCGTCGACGGGCACGGTCCCGTGCGCCGGGTCGGTGAACCGCCGGGCCTCGGGCGTCATCCGCTCGTCGAGCCACACCTGTACGTGCGCGCCCAGGTCCCGTACGTGTGCGAAGTCCTCGCCGCACGCGTCGAGGTAGCGGCGGTCCGGTCGGTGGTCCAGGTAGAGGCCGCGGGCGAGCAGTCCCGCCTCGACGGCCTGGAACACCCAGCCGTCGGGACCGGTGAGGCCCTGGGTGAAGACCCAGGTGTGGACGGCCTCCAGTACGGCCTTGCGGGCGGCCTCGGCCGGGTCGTACTTGCAGGCGAACCCGGCGGCGTACAGGCCGAGCCTGGGGTCGTGGACGAGCGCGGCCACGCAGGGGGCGAACTCGGAGGGTATTTCGGCGAGATGGACGTCGAGGCCGGATCCGGCGAGGTCGTCGGCGAGGCCGGGGACGCTGGCGGGGTCGATGCCCCGGGTCGGGCCGTCGAGGTGCCACCACAGTTCGAGGGCGTCGCGTTCGACCGTCTCCAGGAGGCCGCGTTCGACGGCGTCGTCGAAACCCTGTCCGGTGGCGATGCCCGCGTAGTTGAGGTGGTGGGTGCGGGGCAGCGAACGCAGCTCGCCCTGCCGCCAGTTGAGGTGGGTGAGCGCGACCGGTGCCCAGACCTCGGCCCGCTCGCCGCCGGCCAGCCGTTCCTCGCCGCGCGTCCACAGGGACGGGGTGTCGGGGGTGAGGCGGCGGTAGGGGAACTTCTCGCGGGCGTACTGCCAGTCGGCGTAGGCGGGCACCTCGTCGGGGCCGTACAGCCGCAGGCCCTTCTCCACCAGTTCGGCGGCCGTGGCGCGCAGCGGGGCGTCGGGGTGTCCGGGCGGGGGTACGCGGTTGCCGCAGTACCGCTCGACGCCCTCGGCTATCGCGGCGATCCGGGCGCCCTCGGGGTCGCCGAAGGTGGTACCGAGCGACACCCGGTCGGCGGGCCACAGGCCGAGCCTGCGGGCGTCGGAGATCTCGGCGGTGAGCGCGGTGTAGCGGGGTGGCGCTCCCACGGGGTGCTCGACGGGCTTGACCTTGCGGACGATGCCGCACACGGGGTCGACCAGGGCTTCCAGCGGCAGGGCCGTCATCGCAGGATCTCCTGTACGGGATCGGTGGGGGTGGGGCGGGAGCGGAGCACGGGCAGCCGGAGCGCCACGTGCCCGGGGTCGACCTCGCGCCGGGAGGCGAGGAGCCGGGTGGCCGTGACCGGGTCGTCGCCGGTGTGCGGGTTGCGGGCGTGGGCCGGGAAGTGGTGGCCGGCGATCTCCAGGCGGAGCCGGGTGCCCGCGGTCAGCCGCCGGGCGAGCCGGCCGAGTCCCACGGTGAACTCGGCCGCCCGCCCCGGTGGTTCCGTGCGCCGGGCGACTCCGACGGCGAGCCGCTCGGCCGTTCCGTCGGGGGTGATCGCGACGAGCCGTGCCGCCCAGTCCGCGGACGGGGTGTCGGCGGCCGCGCGTATCCGGACCTCGGCGGGGCCGATCACGTCCAGGGGGCGCGGCAGGGGCGGTGTGACGAACAGGCCGCGGTCGGGCGTGCCCTGTGCGGGCACGGTCAACTCGTCGGACCGGGCGGGCCGTTCGGGGTCGGCCGTGAAGGCGGCCCCGCGCAGCTCCCGTACGGGCTGGGTGCGCGGCTCCCCCAGCGTCCCGGCGGGCACCCACAGGGGGCTGTCGCCCAGCGCGATCGCGCCGCCGTGTCCGGGCGCGAGGCCTCCGGTGAGGGCGAGCCGGGCCCAGCGGGCGTAGAGGTCGCCGAGGTTCACCCGGTGCGTGGGCCGGGCGTCGCCGCCTGGCGCGGAGAGCAGGCCGTGCCCCCAGGGCCCCAGAAGCAGGCGTGCCGAGGAACCTCCCCAGCGGTGCCACAGCGCGACGGTGTCCTCGGTGAAGTGGTCGTGGTGGCCGCCCACCGCGAGCAGGGGCATCCCGGCGCGTCCGGCCCTCGCTCCGAGCCGGCCGCGCTCGCGGTGCCGCCACAGGCCCGGCCAGGAGGGGAGGTCTCGGCCGAGTCGCGCGGGGAGGTGGGTCAGCGGCAGGTGGGTGAACAGGTCCGGATCCGTGGCCAGGGCTTTCGTGAGGGCGTCCGTGTCGGAGCCGCGCCGGTCGCCGTGGGCGGCCCACCACCCCGCACGGGCCGCCAGCCGTTCCGCGCCGGAGGGTTCGCGGGCCGTCTCGGCGGCGCCCAGCGCGGGTACGGCGGCGATGACGGCGTCGGGGCGGGCGTCCTCGGGCGCGTCGAGAGCGAGGGCGACGGCGCAGTGGGCGGCGTAGGAGGCACCGACCGCCACGAGACGCCCGTCGCTCCAGGGCTGCCGGCGTGTCCAGCGGGCGGTCACCGCGCCGTCGGCGGCCTCGTTGGCGTACGGGTGCCACTCCCCGGGCGAGGAGTGCCGGCCGCGTACGTCCTGGACCAGTGCGGCGAACCCGCGCCGGGCCCAGCCCCGTAGCTCGGCCCCGTGACGGCTCCGGTCGTAGGGCGTGCGGATGAGGACGGCGGGGAAGGGGCCGTCCGCGTCCGGGAGGCGGACGTCGGTGGCGAGGCCCTCGACGGCTGCGGTGAACGCCGTCATCCGGCGTTCCCCGGTATCGGGTCCACGTCGGGGACGGAACCGGGCACCGGCGTCCGGGCGACCTCGGGGACGGGCAGTACGGGGTGCTCGGTGACGGCCAGCGTACGCAGGTCGACGCACCGGAGGCGGCGCCGCGCGGGCAGTCCGCCGAGGTGGGGGGCGTCGGTGGCCCACCGGGTGAGGTCGGCGGCGAGCAGGGCCGCGACCAACGCGGCCGCGGGTGCGGTGAGGTGCACGGGCTCGCCGGAGGTGCGAGGCCCGTTCCAGTAGGCGGCCAGTTCGCGGTGCGCGGGCGTGGCGGCGAGCCGGCGGGCACGGACGTGGGCCGAGGTGACGTCCCCCGGAGCGGCCGCGAGGGGCTCCAGCCAGACCTGCCGGCCCTCGCGGTGACAGCGCAGCCAGGCGGTGCCGCGCCCGGGCAGCCGGTCGGCGGCGTCCCACAGCCCGTCGGGAACGGGGCCGTCGAGACACCAGACGACGGCGGCGGGCCCCGCGTCCGGTGCTGCCGGATGCGCGCGTACCACGTCGCCGGGCGTCAGGGCGGCCGCGCCCACCGCGTCGCCGGACACCGCCGGAAGCGCAACCCCCGCATCGCCGGACACCACCGGATCCGCTGCCGCCATGTCTTGGGGCTCCCCCGATCGCGGCCTGGCGCCCGAGGCCCGCAGGAGGGCGGCCAGCGGTTCGGTCAGGGCGGGGGCGCCCAGGAGCAGGACGTCCCGGCGCTCGGCGGGCCATTCGCCGCGCTCCGGCTCACCCGTCAGGTATCCGGCGCCGTCGAAGGCCCGCACGAGCCGGTCGAGTACGGCGTCCGGTTCGGCGGTGGAGCCGCCGGAGAGCCGGGAGAGCAGCGCGCCCTCGTCCGCTTCGCCCGTCCGTACGCTGAGGAACTCCCCGTCGGCCGTGCGGACGGCGAGCCCTCGACCGGGTACGGCGACTACGTCGACACCGGCTGCGAGCTGTTTGCGGGGCACGTCGGTTCTCCTGTCGGCAAGGTTTCTGAGCGGACGCGGGCGAAGCGGGCGTGGGCCCGCCCGCACGGTGACGGGCGGGCCCACGGTCGGGGTGCTTGGCCCCGCTTACTCCTCGGTGTCGTCGAACGGGTTCTCGACGAGCGCGTTGGAGTGGGAGGCCGAGTCGTGAGCCAGCTGGCCCGGGTCGGCGATCGGCGCGAAGACCTGCTCGTTGTCCATGAACTCTCCTTCGTCGCAAGGGAAGTGCGGCGTTCCGTTGAGCGCCGCACCACAATCTAATGAATATGATTTTCATATTCTAGGCCTGGGCGGTCCGAGAGAGGGTGATCTGGGTAACACACCGGCCAGCCGCCCTCGGGGTCCTGGCCGACCCGGCCCGCCACGTTGAGCACATCGGCGAGCAGCCCCGGGGTGACGACCTCCTTCGGAGTCCCGTCCGCCACCACGCGGCCGTCCCGCAGGGCGACGATCCGCTCGGCGAACCGTGCCGCGTGGGCCAGGTCGTGCAGCACCATCACCACGGTGAGCCCGCGCTCCTCGCGCAGGCGCACCACGGTCTGCAGCACGTCGAGTTGGTGGTGCAGGTCCAGGTAGGTGGTCGGCTCGTCGAGCAGCAGGACGCGGGTGTCCTGGGCGAGCGCCATCGCGAGCCGGACCCGCTGCCGTTCACCGCCCGACAGCGCGTCCACGTCCCGGTCGGCCCACTCCTCCACCCCGACGTCGCCGAGCGCCCGTCGTACGACGGGATCGTCGCCCTCGCGCAGCATGCCGAGCGGGCCGCGCGCCGCGTACCTCCCCTGCCGGACGAGGTGCCTGACGGTCATACCGGGGACGGCCGGGGCCGCCTGGTGCAGCAGCGCGACCCGCCGGGCGGTGGCGCGCCGGGAGAGGCCGGCGACGTCGTCGCCGCCGAGCAGGACACGCCCCTCGGCCGGCCGCAGCAGGCCGGCGGCCAGCCGCAGCAGGGTCGACTTGCCGCAGCCGTTGAGGCCGATGAGGGCGGTCAGCTCGCCGGGTTCGACGGTCACGTCGACACCGCGCAGCACGGGACGGCCGGGGTAGCCGAAGTGGACTCCCTCGGCGCGGATACCCACGGGTTCGGTCATGTTCTGTCCTTCGTCGACATCGGAACGTTCGGCATCAGAGCGTTCGTCACCAGAGCGTTCGTCACCAGAGCGTTCGTCATCAGAACGTTCGGCTCGGTGCCCGGCGTACGACGACCAGCAGCAGCACGGCTCCGAAGCACGTGGTGAGCGCCCCGACCGGCAGCGTGAGCCGTTCGGTGTCCAGCACGACGGCCAGCAGCCGCGACAGCAGCTGGGCCGCCGCGTCCGCACCGCTCACCACGGCCGCCCCCAGGAGGGCGGCACCGGGCAGCGTCACCCGCAGGTCGGCGCCGAACACGGCCAGCGCGAGGTGCGGTACGAGCAGCCCGACGAAACCCAGCGCCCCCACCGCGGCCACCGCACTCGCCGTCAGCGCCACGGCGCACACCAGGGCGAGGGTCCGGGCACGCGCGGCGGACAGCCCGGCCGCACCGGCGATCTCGTCGCCGCAGCGCAGCAGGGTCAGCGGCCCCGCCAGCAGCCAGGCCAGTACGCCCCAGGCCAGCGCCCACGGCCACAGCAGGTGCCAGTGCTGCCACACCCGCCCCTCGGTCGTGCCGACGAGCCACTGCACGACACTGCCGAGCTGCCCCGGCGCGACCAGCAGCACCATGGCGGTGAGCCCGCCGAGCACCGCCGACACCAGCACCCCGTGCACGGCGGTCTGCGCGGGGTCGCCCCCGCCACGGCCCGCGAGCAGCCACGTCAGCGCGGCCCCGGCGAACCCGCCCAGACACGCGGCGACGACGACGGCGAGGGGAGATTCCCAGCCCGCCAGCCCGAGACCGGTCGCGGTGACGGCACCCAGTACCGCGCCCGGGGTCACCCCCGTGACCTCCGGCCCGGCGAGCGGGTTGCGCAGGGCGGACTGGAGGATCAGGCCCGCCACGCCGAGGCAGGCCCCCGCACCGAGGGACACCAGCAGGCGGGGCAGGCGGAGTTGCAGCAGGATGTGCCGCTCCGTCGCGTCACCGCCCCCGCCGAGGACCTCCCGTACCACGGCCGGGGACATGCCTCGGCCGGCCAGCAGTCCACCGCAGGCACACACGACGAGAAGCAGGAGGAGCACTCCGAAACGCCGGCTCACCAAGCCCTCTCCTGCCAGACGCCGGCTCACCGGGCGCCCTCCTCTGACTCCTCCGACGCGGCCGGTGCGACCCGCCGATCCGGGCGGGCGGCCTCGGAGCCCGCCGCCGGACCGGGAGCCTTCGGCCTCCGCTTCCCCGACCGGAGCAGAGCGACACCTACGGGCACGCCGACCAGGGACGTCCAGGCGCCGACCGGTGTCTCCACCGGTGCCAGCGCCAGCCGGGCCGGTACGTCGGCGACGGCCACCACCACGGCACCCCACGCGGCCGACCAGGGCAGCCAGCGCACGGCGTCCGCCGCCGGGTCGAGCCGCCGGGCCAGATGCGGGGCGAGGAAACCGACCCACGCCACCGGACCGCACACGGCCGTCACGGGCGCTATCAGCAGGACCGCGATCGCCAGCGCCGCGAACCGGGCCCGGTGCACGCGCACGCCCAGCGCCTCGGCGTCCTCGTCCCCCAGCCGCAGTACCGAGAGCACCGGCGCGCACAGCACCAGGGCGGGCACCGCGACCAGCAGCCACGGCCACAGCCCGGTGACGTCGTCCCAGGTGCGGGCGGAGAGCGAGCCGAGCAGGTACCGGTAGATCAGCTGGAGGTCCATCTGATCGGCCATGACCATGAGCACGAGCAGCGCGGCCTGCAGGGCGGCGGCGACGGCGGCCCCGGTGAGCAGTACCGCGGACGGGCTGCGCCCCAGCCCGGCGGCCAGCAGCGTGAGCGCGCCGCCGAGCGCGGCCCCGCCGATGGCCAACAGCGGCTGGGCGACCGCGGGGACGGACACCGCCAGCACCAGGGGCGCGGCGACCCCGAGCGCTGCCCCGGAGGACACGCCCAGCATCTCGGGAACGGCGAGAGGGTTGCGCAGCGCCTCCTGCAGCACGAGGCCCGCCGCGCCCAGGCAGGCGCCGGCGAGCAGCGCCAGCACCAGCCGGGGTACGCGCAGCTCGGTCACGACGACCCCGGCGAGCGTGCCGTCCGCGTCCCGCAGTGCTCCGGGGAGGCGGTGCAGCGGGACGTAGGGCGTGCCCAGGCTCAGCATGCACACGGACGCCGCGGCCAACAGCACGCTCACGACGAGGAGTCGCCACCGCCTGCTGGTCCTGCCCGCCCTGCTCGCGTGCGGGTCGCGCGGGGACCGTACGGACCGCCCGTCCGACGTCGCGCCCCCGGCCGCGGTCCGGGGCGCGGTCGGTGCCCTCATCGCAGCGCGGCCGTGGCCTCGTCGAGGACGATGCCGAGCGAGCGGGTGCCCCGTCCCTTGGCCCACACCTCGGAGTCGACCTCGTGGACGTCCCCGTTCCGCACGGCCGGGATCCTGCCCCACAGGGGGTTCTTCGCCAGCTTCTGCGACAGCTTGCCGTCCGGCTCGCCGAAGCTGATCGTCTCGACGAAGAGCACGTCGACGTCGCGCGCGAGGATCTCTTCGAGGCTGTAGCTGCCCTCCACACCACGCGAGGTCCAGGGGTAGCCGGCCAGCTTGGGGAAGAGTCCGGCGGTCACGTCCGTCCCGGGGGTGGCGACGCCGAAGTTCTCGTCGCTGCCGAAGATGACGAGCGCGGTCTTGTCGCTCTTGGCCCGCTCGGCGCCGGCGAGCTTGGCGCGGAAGGTCCTCTCGGCCTTCTCGCCCTCGGCGGTGCGGCCGGTGAGCGCGGCGACGTCGCGCAGATAGCCGACGCTGTCCTGCCACTTCTCGGGCTGCATGGCCCAGAACGTGGTGGCGCCCTTCAGGGCGGGGGCCAGCTTGCCGTGGGTGTCCTCGAGGCCGATCACGAGATCGGGCTTGTGGGAGAGGATCGCCTCCACCTCGGGGGCGATGAACCCGCCGGGAATGACGTCGACCTCGGCCGCCCGTTCCTTCCCCAGGAAGTCGGGGTGGGCCAGGAGAGCGCTGTTCGTCGCGGTGGGGACGATACCCAGCTCGGTCAGGATGTCGTCGCAGAGCCCGAACAGGCAGACGATCCGCTTCGGTTCCCGCTCCAGCGAGATCCTGACGCCGTTCGCGTCGGTCAACTGCCGTGTCGCCTTGATGGGTTCCACCGTGACGTCGGTCCTGGCGTCGGCCTGAGCGGCCGTGTCACCACCCGCGGGTTCGGTGGATGTGCCGCATCCGACCAGGACGGAACCCACTATCGCCGCGGTGATCCAGCTTCGGATGAATCTCGACGGTGAGGCCGGCATCGATGCCCTCGCTTCTTCTCATGGTTCTGAACACGAGGCAAGCTACACGATGATAATCATTTTCATCATAGTTCTGTCGGAAGTACTGTCACGGAAGAGGGTTCCTCCATGAGTCCCGGCCCACTGCTGCTCGTCTGCGACCACGTGGGCGGATCCGTCCACGTGCTGACCGTTCCGGGCGGTGTGGAGGCGCACCGTCTCACCGGCCGCCATCTGTCCGAGCACGCGGGTCTTCTGCCGCTGCCGGGCGGGCGGGTGGCCTGCGTCGACGACCGGAGGGGCGAGCTGCTGGTGCTCGACCCGTTCGGTCCCGAGCTGGTGGCGGCCGCCGTACCGGTCGCCGTGCCGGCCGAGCACCTCGCCTGCGACCCGTCCGGCCGGTGGGCGGCGGTCACGACGGGTCTGGGGAGGAACAGCGGTCCGTGGTCGGATCTGCTGACGGTCGTCGACCTGGCCACCTCGGACGCCGCCCGGGTCCGCACCCGCGTCGGCGAACCGGGCGTCACCGTGCTGGGAGGCGACGAGCCCCTGGTCGTCCTGCGGCACCGGGAGCCCGGTGCGCTCGCCGTCCACCGGTTCGCCGACCTGCTCGGCGCACCGCCCGGCTGCCCGCGGGTCACGCCCCACACGCACCTCCCCCTGCCGGCCGACGGGCACGGTGACGCCCAAGCTCCTTGTCTCGGGCACGTGTTCGCGGCGACGGGCGAGGGCGTGCACCGGGCCCGTCGCGAAGGTGACGCGCTCGTGGCGGAACCGACGATCCCCTGGGGTTCGTCCGCCCGGGGCTGGTACCTGCGGTTCGACCCCCGGCGACGGGCACTGTGGTCGACCCTGCGCGGCGGCCCCGCCGATCCGCTGCGCTGGCCGGAGTGGACGAATCAGGCGTGGCGCCATGACCTGGACACGGGGAGCACGGTCCTGACGGAGCTGGGCCCGGGGCTCGTCTTCCGGCTGGCCCTGGCGAAGGACCGCACCGCGTTCACCCGCGTCCACCCGGACGGTGACGAACTGGTCCTGCTGGACGCCGGTGGGGCCGTACGCCGTGTCCCCCTCCCCGCGATGGACGGCGCTCCCCGCCGCGGTGGCACCCCCTGGGAAGGCGTCCAGCGCCGCGCGGTGGCCGCCTCACCGGGTGCCGACTGGATCGCCGTCACCCGAGGTGGCCACGGCGAAGTGCACGTCTTCGACGCCCGAACGGCGTCCGAAGCGACCCGCCTGCGGCTGGACACACCCTTGCACCACGGCGGCCACGCGATGCTGCGCGGCCAGGACGACGGCGCCGAGGGGGACCCGGTGGGCCGGTGACCGGTTGCCCGGGGCTTCTGCTAGCCACCGCGGACCTCGGTGTTCTGGCAGGCGTGCAACAGCCAGCGTCCGTCGTCCTGCCTGGTCATGACGTACAGCGGTGTGCCCTCGGTGTCTCCCTGCGCCGAGTGGTATACCTGCCGGACCTTGACGGCCGCCACGTCGGGTCGCAGGAACTGGATGTGAACCGCCTCGTAGGTGACGTCACCGTCCCAGACGGCGCCCGGGAGCACGGCACGAGTGAACTCGGCGATCGTGTCGAAGCCGAGGAGGACTCTGCCGTGGCCGGTCGTCCAGAGCGCGTCAGGGTGGAAGAGAGCGAGGAACCCCTCGGCGTCCCTGGCGCGCTGGGTGCGCTCGACGGTGGCAACCACCTGTTCGACGGCCTTGATGGCCGCGGTGTCGGCCGGACTGTTCGCGGTGTCGGTGTTCATGCGGACCAGGCTGTTGCCTCAAGCGCGCTTGAGGTCAAGGGCCGAGGCGCACGGACCCGGCAGGGCGGCCGAGACGGACCGGGACGCCCGGCGAGTACAGGACGCTGACCGGGGCCTCGGTGGGGGCCGGGACCCCGGCGTTCGCGACCAGGTCCTCGTCGCAGGTGAGGAGCTCGGCACGGTGCAGGGGCCAGCGGGGATGGTGGTTGGGCAGATACGCCGCGCCACCGAAGAACGCGTTGTGCATGCCCCAGCGGGCGGTGAGGAAGTGCTCCAGCCCGGTGGGCTCGTGGATGCGTTCGCCGGGCCGTACGGTGATGCGGCTGTACGCGCCGCGCGGGCCGGGCCAGCGGCGGGAGCTGGTGTAGGTCACGGTGTCGCCGACGGTGCGGACGGTCATGCGGGACCACAGGTAGGGCAGCCGGAAGCCGACACGGCCCATCACCACCGGCATGAGCCGTGAGGCGTCCATCGACCGGAAGACCACACCGCGCCGCCCGTGCGCGTCGACCGAGTACAGCCGCACGTTGGTCTCCGGGAACGAACCGAAGTACGGCACCCCGGGCAGCCCCAGCCACCCGACCCGGTGCATCCGGAAGGCGACGAGCCCCACGTACGTGAGCCCCTCGTGCGTGTCGGGAACGGTGCCGCGCGGCATGAGCCCCGCCACAGCGGCGGGCTCGACGGCCCAGTGGATGAACGCGAGGTCGAGCCACTCCTGGGTGAGCAGCGGCGTCCGTATCGTTGCGGGCGCGTCGGGCGTGACGGCGGTGGGCTTGTGCACGGCGCAAGAATGGCAGACGGCGGTTGCGTACCGGGCCGGGGCGCTCCGCGGCACCGCTCGACGGCCGGGGCGCCGGGGAGGACCCCGCGCGGGACCGCTCGCCGGCCGAGGCCGGGAGCACACTCGGCAGGGCCACACGCCGGGCCAGGGGTGGGCCCGGGCGGGCCAGGGGTGGGCCCGGGCGGGCCGGGATTGACCCTCGACCTGGTCAAGGGCTCAGGGTTGCGGACGTGGAGAGCGAGATGCGCAGCATTGGGGAGACGGCCCGCGACAGCGGACTGGGCGTGAGCGCCCTGCGGTTCTACGACCGTGCCGGTGTGCTGGTCCCCGCCTGGGTGGATCCGGTCAGTGGCTACCGCTGGTACACCCCCGAGCAGCTCGACGAGGCCCGACTGCTCGCCCGGCTGAGACGGGCCGGTATGCCGTTGGCCGACATCCGGCTCGTCCTGGCCGGCTGGTCCAGTGCGGACACCGACCTGGTGCGCGGGCTCCTCCAGGCTCACCTGCGCCGTCTCGAACTGGGGCTGGCCGATGCCCGCAGCGAGTTCTCCACACTCCGAGCACTACTCGACCACAGGGAGAACCCCATGACCGCTGCACCGCGCACCGCGACCGTCCGGCTGTCCGTCTCCGCCCCCGAACTGGCCGCCGCGCTGGACTCGGTCCGCTTCGCCACCGGTGTCGACCCCGAACTGCCCATGCTCGGCGGAATCCTGTTCGACGTGGAGGGTGACGCGCTCCGCCTCGTGGCCACCGACCGGTACCGGATGGCCGTCGCGCGCACCGGTACCGCCGGACACGGCGGACCGCGCGTGCAGGTCATCGTGCCCGTCCCGCTGGCCGACGCGATGCGCGCGCTGCTCGGCGGTGAAGAACCCGTCACCCTCGCCGTGGAAGGCGACCGCGTGACGCTGGAGGCCGGGGACCGTCAGGCGGCCGGGCAGTGCCTCGCGTACGACTTCCCTGACTACCGCCGCCTCGTCCAACTGCCCTCCGGCCGGAAGGCCCTCGTCGAGGTGCCGGCGTTCCGCGAGGCACTGGAGACCGGCCCCGTCCGCGCGAGCGGGGTCCACGAGCGGGACGGTGCGTCGCACGAACTCAGTGTGCTCAGGGCGGCCGACGACGGCACGGTGACCGTCTGCGACGACGGTGACGACGACCAGAACAACGTCGCCGTGAACCGCGGGTTCCTGCTGGACGCGCTCGCCGCCGCGGGCCGGGACCGGCTGACCCTCGAGTTCGGTGCCCCCACGGCCCCCCTCGCCATCCGCCGGACGGACGACGAGACGGCCTTCTCCTTGCTGATGCCGGTCCGCCTGGACGACTGACGGCGGGGCGCCGGCCCACGGCCGTCCCCGCGCCCGCCGCGTTGTCAGTGGGCTGGCCTACAGTTTTCAGCACTTGATCACTGCGGTGCGGGGAGGCACTCATGGGGTGGGTGACGGCCGGGGACTACGAGGTGTCCCTGGACGACGGGAAGGTGGTGTGCCGCAACGCCGCCGGTCGACGGCTCAAGTCGGTGCCGGCCAAACTCGCGGACGACCCCGCCGTGGTGGGACTGCGCCAGCTCACCGAGTGGCTGGAGCGGCACGAACGCCGGTGCCTGACCGACGTGGAGCGGTGGATGGTGCGGTCACTGCCCGTGAGTGCGGCCTGCCGGAGCTGACGGACGCACGGCGCGCGGAGGCCGCCGAGGTGCTGCCGGGCGCCGCCGCGCTGCCCGAACTCCTCACCGGCCTGGGTCTGCTGGACCGGTTGCGCGCGGGCCACATCGCGGCGCTCGGCACCGACCAGGACCGTGCAGTGCGGGCCGCCACCGTGGCCGAACTCCTCACCTCCGCCGCGGTTCGCCAGGTGGACGGTCTCACCGGGGCAGAGGGACCCGGCGGACGCGCACGCCCTGCTGGAGCTCGCCCACCGGGCGGACATCCTCGGCGGCGTCCGTCTGACCGACGCCCTGGCCCGGCTGGCGCACGACGGCTCGCCCCTGATGCGCGGCGCGGCCGGAGCCGTCCGGGTGCTCCTCGGGCACGAGAACGCAAAGGTCCTCGGCGGCCGCGTCGCCTCCTGGGTCGACGCGGCGAGCGACCGCGCGTCCCGGTCCGCGCTCACCGCCCGGCTGACCGGCCTGCTGACGGCCGCCGGCCCACTGCTGGAGTCCGCGGCGCCCGCGCTGGAGCCGCTGCTCGACCGCGTCTGCGAGCTGTCCGACCGGGACTTCCTCGACCGGCTGCCGGCGCTGCGCGGCGGCTTCGACACGCTCAGCCCGGCCGCCCGCGACCGGCTCCTCTCCGCCGTCGAGGAACGTCTGGACGTCGGCCGACTGGCCGACACAGACGGGTTGGACCCCGACGCCCTCGCCCTGTGGACCCGCGCGGACCTCACGGCCCGGGCGACTCTCGGCGGACTCGGGCTACTGCCCCCGCCCCCTGCCGGTGAGGCCGGCACGCCCGAGCCCGCCGCCACAGCCCCCGCCACGGCCCCCGACGCGCCACCCGCCGCCGGCGGTCACCGTCTCGCCCCCGCCGACCGTCGGCGTCTCGTGCTCGGCCGCCGTACCGACCGGCTGCCCCCGTCGGCAGCCCCGTTGGCCACCGCGTTGGACGAGCTGTACGGCAGCGGGCGCGGCGAAGGCAGCCGCGGGCACCTGACCGGGCCCGGCCGCAGCGGCGGAGGCGGTGGCCGGGAGGCCTCCTATCCGGGTGTGCGTGAGTGGTCCGAGGAACTGGCGATGCTGTTCGGGCCGGGCATCCGCGAGGAGGTCCTGGCGGCCGCGACCTGCTGTTCCTCGACGTCACGCTCATCGGCACGGTCCGCGAGGCGGCGGGCGAGTGTCTGGTCGCCGACTGCGGCGGCCGGCCCCTCCGACTCGCCGCCGCCCATGACGATCCCGCGCTGCCCGACCGCGAGAACCTCCGCCTTCTGGCGTCCGCCCGGGGCGCCCGGCTGCGCGTCGTCGCCCGGCTCACGCCGGCCCCGCAACCCCGCGCTCTGCTCCTGGCCGTCAGCCACCCCACCGATCCGCGCCTCCGGATCGATCTCGGCGTCGACCGGCTCCGGCGCGCGGACCTGCCCGCCGCACCGACGCCCAGCGGTGCTCCGGCCGTGCCCGCCGTCGACGAGGCGCCCGTGCATCTGCTGCGGCGCCGGGTCCACCAGGCCGCCTCCGGAGGCCGCCGTGTGCTCGCCTTCCCCGGGAACGGGGACACCGAGGGCACGCGTCTTCGCCGGCACGGCCTCGCCACCGCCGGCGAACTCCTCACCGAGCTCCGTGCCGCCGCCGCGGACCGCGCACGCGACCCCTTCGGCCGGCTGCTCCCGGCCGACACCGGCCGCTTCGCCCGCGCCTGGCTCGGCGCCGCCGTCCACACCGAGGAACTCGACCGCATCCTGTGCGCCGCCGCGTGGGGCGCGGACCTCACAGCTGCCACCGACCCGGCGGCCCCCGCCGACCCCGCCGACCCCGCAGCCCCCGCCGACCCGGTGGCCCCCGCCGCCCCGGCAGCACCCGTCCATGCGACGGCCCCCGTCACGTGAGGCCCTGGACGCCCGGCGATCGGCCCACCAAGCCGGGCGGGTGACCGTAGTATCGGATGATCTCGTAGGGGGAGGCGGGCATGGGCAGGCAGCGTCCCGGTACGCCGACGCTGGAGGAGGTGGCCGCCCTCGCCGGTGTGGGCCGCGGCACCGTCTCGAGGGTCGTCAACAACGCGGCCGGCGTACGGGATTCCACGCGCCGCGCCGTGCAGCAGGCCATCGCCGAGCTGGGATACGTCCCCAATCTCGCGGCCCGTTCCCTGGCCGGCCACCGCGCGGACGCCGTCGCACTGGTCATGACGGAGACGGACTGGCGGCTGTTCGGGGAGCCGTTCTTCACCGAGATCGTCCACGCCGTCGGCGACGCCCTCACCGACACCCCGGTGCAGTTGCTGCTCACCCTGGTCCGAACGGACACCGAGCGGCAGCGCTTCGTGGAGTACGCGCGCGGCGGCCGGGTCGACGGCGTGCTGCTGATGTCCGTGCGCGCCGAGGACCCGCTGCCGGACATGCTCGCCAAGGCGGGACTGCCCACCGTCATGCTGGGGCGGCGTTCCGGCGACGAGAGCGTCACCTACGTCGACGCCGACAACACCGGCGGCGCGCGCGGTGCGGTCACGCACCTGCTGGACGGCGGCCGGACCACGATCGGGGCGATCAGCGGACCGCTCGACATGTACGTCGCCCAGTGCCGGCTGCGAGGATACCGGGAGGCCCTGGAACTGGCGGACGTGGCGATGAGGCCTTCGCTGGTCGTCGAGTGCGCCGACTTCACGGAGGAGAGCGGGCGCCGGGCGATGACCGACCTGATCTCCCGCCACCCGGAGCTCGACGCGGTGTTCGCCGCCTCGGACACCATGGCCGCGGGGGCGCTGAACGCCTTGCGCGCGGCGGGCCGACGGGTGCCGCAGGACGTCGCGGTGATCGGCTTCGACGACTTCCAGCCGGCCCGGCCCACGGACCCGCCGCTGACAACGGTCCGGCAGCCGCTGGAGGAGATCGGGCACACGATGGTGCGGCTGCTGCTGGAGGAGATGGAGGAATCCGCCGTCGCCTGGCGGCACGTCATCCTCCGCACGGAACTGGTGCTCCGGGATTCCGCCTGACCGAGAGACCGCACGGGAGCGCTCCCGTGCGGCGCCTCTCTCACCTGGGGCTTCGAAATCTCTTCGACAATCCCGACGCACACAGCCTTGTCAGGAACATGAACGGCTTCTACAGTCCCCAGTCAACCGGTAAGTGGGAGCGCTCCCATCAGTGGGGAGTCGGGAGCGCTCCCGCACCGGCCCCCCTCCTTCCCCCAGCACCCTCCCGGAGAGGCCCCCATGCGACCGTTACGGCTCCGAGTCCGCGTTCTGCGCGGGCTGCCAGGCGCACTGATCGCAGCCCTCGCGGTCGTCGCGTCACTGATGACCGCGGCGGCTCCGGCCCAGGCGGACACCACGATCTGTGAACCGTTCGGCACGACGACGATCCAGGGACGCTACGTCGTCCAGAACAACCGCTGGGGCTCCAGCGCCACCCAGTGCGTCACCGCGACCGACGCCGGCTTCCGGGTCAGCCAGGCCGACGGTTCCGCGCCCACCAACGGGGCACCGAAGTCGTACCCCTCGGTCTTCAACGGCTGTCATTACACGACCTGTTCACCGGGCACCGATCTCCCCGCCCGGCTCGACACCGTCTCCGAGGCGCCCTCCAGCATCTCGTACGGGTTCGTCGGCGACGCCGTCTACAACGCCTCGTACGACATCTGGCTGGACCCGACTCCCCGGACCGACGGGGTGAACCGGACCGAGATCATGATCTGGTTCAACAGGGTCGGCCCGATCCAGCCCATCGGTTCCCAGGTCGGTACGGCCGCGGTGGGCGGACGGACCTGGGAGGTGTGGACCGGCAGCAACGGCGCCAACGACGTACTGTCCTTCGTCGCCCCGTCGGCGATCACCGACTGGAGCTTCGACGTCATGGACTTCGTCCGGGCCACCGTCTCACGCGGACTCGCCGAGGACGACTGGTACCTGACGAGTGTCCAGGCCGGCTTCGAACCGTGGCAGGGCGGCGCCGGGCTGGCCGTGAACTCCTTCTCCTCCACGGTCTCGACCGGCGACGGCACGGGCACCCCCGACCCGGGCGGCCCCGGCGGCCCGGCGGCGTGCAAGGTGACGTACGGCACCAACGTCTGGCAGGACGGCTTCACCGCGGACGTCACCGTCACCAACACCGGCACGACCCCCGTCGACGGCTGGCAGCTCGCCTTCACCCTGCCCTCCGGCCAACGGATCACCAACGCCTGGAACACCTCCGTCACTCCCCCCACAGGGTCCGTCACGGCGACCGGTGTGGGTCACAACGCCCGGATCGCCCCCGGCGGCAGCCTGGCATTCGGTTTCCAGGGCACCTACAGCGGCGCCTTCGCCGAGCCGGACGGCTTCCGCCTGAACGACACCGCCTGCACCACGGCGTAGCGGCCACGCACACCCCGTCCCCCTCGCCCGTCCGGTCGAAGCGCTCTCCCCGGACGGGCGAGGGTTCCATGGCGCGCCCCTCCAGATGACCAGGCCTCCCGTGACCACCAGCCCCCCTCTGGATCACCAGGCCCTGATCGCCAAGCCCTGATCACCGAGCCCTGACCACCAGATCTTGATTGTCATGGACTGATCATCGACTCGACGACCGCAAGACCCGGCAACCGGAAACAGGAGACCCCTATGGCTCTACGCAGCAGATACATCTCCCTCGCGGCGGTACTGGCCACCCTGCTCGGCGCGCTCGGCCTGACCTTCCTGTTCGGGCAGGGGCGAGCCGACGCGCACGGCGTGGCGATGATGCCCGGCTCACGCACCTACCTCTGCCAGTTGGACGCCAAGACCGGCACCGGCGCCCTGGACCCGACGAACCCGGCCTGTCAGAGCGCCCTCGACCAGAGCGGCGCGACGGCGCTGTACAACTGGTTCGCCGTGCTCGACTCCAACGCGGGCGGACGCGGCGCCGGTTACGTGCCGGACGGCACCCTGTGCAGCGCCGGCGACCGGTCGCCGTACGACTTCTCCGCCTACAACGCCGCCCGCGCCGACTGGCCCCGGACGCATCTGACGTCCGGCTCGACGATCCAGGTGAACTACAGCAACTGGGCGGCCCACCCGGGTGACTTCCGGGTCTACCTGACCAAGCCCGGCTGGTCGCCCACGTCCGAACTGGGCTGGGACGACCTGGAGCTCATCGAGACGGTGACCGACCCGCCCCAGCAGGGCTCTGCGGGTGCCGACGGGGGCCACTACTACTGGGATCTGGCGCTGCCCTCGGGCCGCTCGGGTGACGCGCTGATCTTCATGCAGTGGGTGCGTTCGGACAGCCAGGAGAACTTCTTCTCCTGCTCCGACGTCGTCTTCGACGGCGGCAACGGCGAGGTGACCGGCATCGGCGGCTCGGGCAGCACCCCGACACCGACTCCGCCGCCGACGACCCCGCCGCCCACGCACTCCGGTTCCTGCATGGCCGTCTACTCCGTGGAGAACTCCTGGAGCGGCGGCTTCCAGGGCTCCGTCGAGGTGATGAACCACGGGACGGAGCCGTTGAACGGCTGGGCCGTGCGGTGGCAGCCTGGCAGCGGGACCACCCTCGGCGGCGTGTGGAACGGCTCGCTGTCCGGCGGGACCGACGGCACGGTGACGGTCCGGAACGTGGACCACAACCGCGTCATCCCACCGGACGGCAGCGTGTCCTTCGGCTTCACCGCCACGTCCACGGGCAACGACTTCCCCGTGGGGACGATCGGCTGCGTGGCGCCGTAGCGCGCCTCGGGGGGAGGCGTCGCGCGCACAGGCGCGGGGCCTCCCCTCAGGGCTCCGGTACGTACTTCGACCTCACGTGCCGGTTACAAATCGCTCAACCTCTGGTTGCGGAGCGGTGATCGGGCGACGATGGGGCCATGACTCTGGCCCAGCGCGCCCTTGAGCGGCTGCAAGCCTGGCCCGACCTCACCGCGGGTCCGGCCAGTTGCGGAACCGGACGGGCGCTGCGCTCCGTCCGTGACGAGATCGTCCACTTCCATTCGGACCGGGACGTGGACCTCCACCTCACCCACCGGGCCATCCAGCGTTTCCAGTACGACCTGGGCGGATCCAGCGCCATCCATCTGGTCCCGGGCTCCCGGTGGGTGACCGTGCACCTGGACTGCGACGCGGACGTCGACCTGCTGCTGAGCCTGGTGAGCATCGCGCTGAAGGCCCATCAGACACGGCCCCCGGCGGATCTGCCCTCGAGGTGCAACTTCCACCGCGTCACGGTGCTCCCACGTTCCGCGGCCGGGGAGATCTGAGGTACGCCGACGGCGGTGCTCCGCCCCGGAGGGAGCACCGCCGTTCAGGGCCTCAGTGCGCCGGCTGCTCCGCGCTGCGCCGGATGCCGGCCGCGGCGATCACCGCGCCGAGCACACACAGGACACCGGTGACGATCACGGCCACGTGGACGCCGTTCATGAACGCCTGCCCGCTGCCCTCCACCACGGCGGCCCGCAGACCGGCAGGCATGTCACCGGAGACGGGCGCCACACCCATCGCCACGGCGTCCTTGGCCTCCTGCAGACCGTGGGCCATGGCCGAGGGCACGCCGGCCCCGGTCAGCTCCCCGGTGAGCGTGGAACCGACCTTGCCGCTGATCAGGGAGACCAGCACGGACGTACCGAGCGCACCGCCTATCTGCAGGGTCGTCGCCTGCAGACCGCCCGCCACACCGGCGTCCCGGACGGGGGCGTTGCCCACGATGGCGTCGGAGGAGGCCGCCATCACCATGCCGACGCCGAGGCCGAGCGCGATGAACGGCGGCCACATCGTGGCGTAGGAGGAGTCGGTCTGCCAGGTGAGCATGCCGAAGCAGGAGGCCGCCTGGAGCAGCATGCCCAGCGGCATGGTCAGCCGGGGCCCGAAGCGCTGGGTCAGGGCCGCGCCCAGCGGCGAGGCGACCAGCGAGGCGAGGCTGAGCGGGAGCGTCCGCACGCCCGCCTCGACCGGCGTGAAACCACGCACGTTCTGCAGGTAGAGCATGACGAAGAAGATCACGCCGAGCATGACGAAGAAGTTCAGCGCGGTGATGACCGCGCCGATGGTCAGCGCACGGTTGCGGAACAGGCGCATCGGCAGCAGCGGGTGCTCGACGCGGGTCTCGTACCAGCCGAACACGAGCAGGAGCACGAGGCCGGCGGCGACGGAGCCCAGGGTGCCCGCGGAGGTCCAGCCCCAGGTCTCGCCCTTGACGACTCCGAAGACCACGGCCAGCAGGCCGAGGGCGAGCAGGCCGAGGCCGGGGATGTCGAAGCGTTCCCGGCCGGCGGCGTTGCGGCTCTCGGGCAGGACGAGGATGCCGAAGACGATGGCGATGACGCCGATGGGGGCGTTGATGTAGAAGACGGACTCCCAGTTGACGCTCTCCACGAGGAGACCGCCGACGATGGGTCCGAGAGCCGTGGCGACGGCGGAGACCATGGCCCAGATGCCCACGGCCATGCCGAACTTCTTCGGCGGGAACACGGAGCGGAGCAGCCCGAGGGTGTTGGGCATCAGCAGTCCGCCGAAGGCGCCCTGGAGGGCGCGGAAGGCGACCACGCCCTCGATCGACCCGGCCAGGCCGATGGCGACGGAGGCGACGGTGAAGCCGGCGACGCCCACGAGGTAGTAGGTGCGCCGGCCGAAACGGTCACCGAGCTTGCCGCCCAGGATGAGGGTGGCGGCGAGCGCGAGCAGGTAGGAGTTGGTCACCCACTGCAGTTCGGCGGTGGACGCGTGCAGGTCGCTGCCGATCTCGGGGTTGGCGATGGCGACGACGGAGCCGTCGAGCTGGACCATGAACAGTCCGAACGCGACGGCGAGGAGGGTCAGCCAGGGGTTGGACCGCAGGCGGCCGGCCGCCGGTGGGGCGGTCTCGGCCGCGGGCGTGGTGGGGTGATCCACGGACGTGGACGGCATGGATGAGCCTTCTCTTCCAGGTTCAAGGGGTGGTGCGGGGGGACGGGGCGGCCCACGGACGCACGGCGGGCCGGCCGCGGGCACGACGGTGTGCCCGCGGCCGGCGGGAATGCCTGGGCCCCGCCCGGGTCAGCGGGCGGCGGGGTGGAGGTGCCGCGTCAGCGCGTCGAGGGCGTCCAGGGCGGAGCCGAGCGCGCCCTGCTGGCCCTCGGTGAGGGAGGTCAGGGCCTGGCGGATGAACGCGGTCTCCAGTTCCCGCACCTCGGACACCCGCTCACGGGCCGTGGCCGTGAGGTGGAGGTGGGCGACCCGCCTGTCGGCGTGGTCCTGCCTGCGCTCCAGGTCGCCCTGCTCGGTGAGCTGGGAGACCAGGGCGCTGACGTTGTTCGGCTTCATCAGCAGGGCCTCGGCGGCCTCGCGCACCGTGGCGCCCTCGCGCTGGGCGACGAACCGCAGCAGCGCGAGCTGGCTCTCCGGGGGCTTGGGGTGCGGGTACTGGGCGGAGACCTGCCGGTCCAGCGCCCGGTGCAGCGCGGGAAGGCACGCCGCGAGGCCGGAGGCCACACGGTCGATGTCCCGGCGAGGGGTGCTGGAGTCGGTCACCCGGACACAATAGATATGACAAGATAGGTATGTCAAAAGAGGTAAAGCCGCCCGCGCAACGCTCTCGCAACCTCCCCCGTGCTGGTATGCGCGGTATGCACGACACATACGAGGAGACCCCCCGCGTCGAGCTCACCCCCGAGGCCGCCGCACTGCTGCGCCGGCTGCGTGAGGCGCACGGCCCGCTGATGTTCCACCAGTCCGGCGGCTGCTGCGACGGCAGCGCACCCATGTGCTACCCGGACGGCGAATTCCGCACCGGAGCCGCGGACGTCCTGCTCGGGGAGCTGGTCGTCGAGGGCGTCGGGGAGCCGGTGCCGTTCTGGATGTCGCGCAGCCAGTACGAGGTGTGGAGCCACACCAGACTGATCGTGGACGTGGTCGCGGGCCGGGGCAGCGGCTTCTCCCTGGAGGCGCCCGAAGGGGTGCGCTTCCTCATCCGCTCCCGCGTCATCGACGCACAGCGCCTCCAGGAGCCTCGGGTTCCTCCCGCTCGCCGCGGTCTGCCGCCTACGGTCTGAGGCTGCCGACGATGTCCGCGGTCGCGGTCAGACCGCTGTGGATGGTCGGAGCGATGTTCGTGCCGGCCAGATAGAAGCCCAGCAGCAGGCACACCAGCGCGTGCGAGACCTTCAGCCCGCCGTTGCGCAGGAAGATCACCGCCAGGACGGACAGCAACAGCACCACAGAGATGGAAATGGCCATCGTCAACCTCCTCCGCCACGTCCACTTCGCGGCGTTCGGCCGTAAGTGTGGCGTAGCGGAGGGTTCGTCCGGGCGGCTGACCTGTCCTCCGAACGAGTACTGTTGCGCCGGCCTCCTACGCGTCCGGGTGGGCGTCGAGGAACGCCTCCAGACCGCCGAGGTCGTCGGTGTTGAGGTGGTCGACGCCGGCGGCGAGCAGTTCGGTCCACACGGCGTCCCGCGCGGGGCCCGCCGTGTCGGGTGTGGCCCAGAACCGCACCCGCTGTCCGCGGGAGTGCGCCGCGCCGACGATGTCCCGCAGCTTGCGCCGCTCGGCCGCCGGGAAGGCGCCCACGCCCCGCCAGGTGAAGTTGAGCGTCCAGTTGTCGCTGATCAGCGGGACGAAGGAGGCCGGTGCGGAGCTGCCGAGGTCGGTGAGGCGGCCGTCGTAGAAGGCCCGGCGGGTGCGCTGCGCCTCCATGGGCGCGCGGGCCGCCCGGTCCCCGGAGATCACCGCGGTGACCGCGCCGGGGAACACCCGGCCGTGGGCGTAGGTGGTGAACAGGTGCTTGTAGCGGCGCAGATGACGGTCGAGTTCGAGGTACGTCGACGATCCCTCGGTCTTGATGTCGATCAGGAGCTGCAGGGCGCGGCGGTCGTGCCGGTGGACCCGGCCGTGGTGGGCGCGTACGCGGGCGGCGAGGGGGTCGAGGTAGAGGGATTCCAGGGTGCGGGACGGATCGAGGTCCTCGGGGTCGTGGGCGACGAGGAGCTGGCCGCCGACCAGGTAGATGTCGGCCTCGACGCTGCCGAAGCGGTGGTCGAGGGCGTCGAGGAGGGGGCGGGGATGCTCGTAGTCGTTGTGGGCGTGGGCGCGCCACAACGGGCGCGGTCCGTGCCTGCCTTCGCTCGCCAGTGCGGTGCCGGCGGGCAGGGCGACCGCGCCCGCGAGGGCGGCGCCGAGAGTGGTGAGGGCTCTGCGTCGGGTGGTGAGGGCCATGCTCTGCCTCCCTGGAAGTGCCGTACGGGACGCCTGTGAGTATGGGGTCCCGTTGTCTTCGAGGGGCAGAGCCGTGCGGGGAGTTGGCCGGACCGCCGCCGGCCGTTCATGTCGTCCCGGCGGCGGACACGGAAAATGCCCGCCCCCGGTGGGACGGGCATTACTGGAACGGACGGGCGGGCGTCAGGGTGCTCGCAGGTCCACCAGTTCGGCCAGCGCCTCCCGGTGGGTGCCCGCCGCGCCGTAGGCGATCGAGTCGGCCTTGGCCCGCTTCAGGTACAGGTGGACCGGGTGTTCCCACGTCATGCCGATGCCGCCGTGCAGTTGCAGGGCCTCCTCGGCGGCGTGGACGGCGACCCGGCCCGCGTACGCCTGGGCCACGGCGACGGCCACGTCGGTGTCCGCGCCGGTCGCCAGCGCGTCGGCCGCGTTGCGGGCTGCGGCGCGCAGGCCCGCGACCTCCAGCCACAGCCCGGCGAGCCGGTGCTTGATCGCCTGGAACCCGCCGACCTGGCGGTTGAACTGCTTGCGTTCCTTGAGGTAGCGGACCGTCTCGGTCAGCAGCCAGTCGGCGAGGCCCAGTTGCTCGGAGGCGAGCAGCCCGGCACCGGCCCGCAGGGCGCGCCGTACGGCGGGAGCGGCGTCGCCGAGCCGGTGCCCGGACGCGCCGTCCAGGGTCACGCGGGCCACGGGCCGGGTCAGGTCCAGGGACACCTGTGGGGTGACGGTCACGTCGGCGGCGCGGACCGCGTACAGTCCCCCGTCGTCCGCGGGCACCAGCAGCACGTCGGCGACGGCCGCGTCGGCGATGCCGGCCAACTCCCCGTGCAGGCGTCCCTCTTCGAGCCGTACCTGCGGGACGGCACCGCCCGGTGCGACGTGCAGGCCGACGGCGAGTGCGGCGATGGACGTCGCGGACGCCAGTTCGGTGAGCAGGTCGTCGGCTCCGCAGGCCAGCAGCGCCTCGGTGGCGACGACGGCGCTCGTCAGGTACGGCACCGGTGCGACCGCACGCCCGAGCTCCTCGAGGACCACGGCGGTTTCCCGGTGGGTGGCGCCCTGACCGCCCAGTTCCTCGGGGATCAGCAGGCCCGCGAGGCCCATCGAGTCGGCGAGCGCCTTCCACAGCGCGACATCGTGCGGGGCGGCCGACTCGGTGCGGGTGATGACGCCCGCCGGGTCGCAGTGGTCGGTGAGCAGGTCCCGGACGGCGGCGCGCAGCGCCTCTTCCTCCTCCGAGTAGAGAAGGCCGGGTTCCGACTGTGCGCTCATCGGGCGAGGTCCTTCCATGCGACGTCCTTGTCGGTGCGCGGTTCGGCGGGCAGGCCCAGGACACGTTCGGCGACGATGTTCAGCAGGACCTCGCTGGTCCCGCCCTCGATGCTGTTGCCCTTGGAGCGCAGGTAGCGGTACCCGGCGTCGCGGCCGGTGAAGTCCACGTGCTCGGGGCGGCGCATGGTCCAGTCGTCGTAGAGCAGGCCCTCCTCGCCGAGGAGTTCGACCTCCAGGCCGCTGATCTCCTGGTTGAGGCGGGCGAAGTTCAGCTTCATTCCGGCGCCCTCGGGGCCCGGCTGGCCGGCCACCAGCTGCTGGCGCAGGCGTACGCCGGTGAGGCGGGCGACCTCGGCCTCGACCCACAGGCCGAGCAGCCGCTGGTGCAGGTCGTGGGTGCGCAGTTCGGCGCGTTCCCGCCAGGTCGCGGCGATCTTGCCGATCATGCCGCCCTCGCGGGGGATCGGGGTTCCGCCGATGGCGACGCGTTCGTTGTTCAGCGTGGTCTGCGCGACCCGCCAGCCGTCGCCGGTCTCGCCGAGGCGTCGGGAGTCGGGGATGCGGACGTCGGTGAGGAACACCTCGTTGAACTCGGCCTCGCCGGTGACCTGGCGCAGCGGCCGGACGTCGACGCCGGGGTCGGTCATGTCGCACAGGAAGTAGGTGATGCCCCGGTGCTTGGGCAGGTCCGGGTCGGTGCGGGCGATGAGGATGGCCCAGCGGGCGAGGTGCGCGCTGGACGTCCACACCTTCTGCCCGTTGACCACCCAGTCCTCGCCCTCGCGGACCGCCCGAGTGCCGAGCGCGGCGAGGTCGGAGCCGGCGCCCGGCTCGCTGAACAGCTGGCACCAGACCTCCTCGCCGGTCCACAGCGGGCGCAGGAGGCTGTGCTTCTGCTCCTCGGTGCCGTACTGGAGGATGGTCGGGGCGGCCATGCCGAGGCCGATGCCGATGCGCCGGGGGTCGTTGTCGGGGGCGCCCGCGGCCGCGAGTTCGGCGTCCACGACGGCCTGGAGCGAGCGGGGGGCGGCGAGTCCGCCGAGGCCCTCCGGATAGTGCACCCAGGCCAGTCCGGCGTCGAAGCGGGCCCGGAGGAAGTCCAGACGTTCGGTGGTGGCCGGTGGATGCGCGGCCAGCAGCTCCTTGGTACGGCGGCGCAGTTCCGCTGCGTCGGTCATGCGACGGCTCCCTTCTCCAGCTTCTCCGGGACGACGGCCACCCGGCCGGTCGTCCTGCCGTCGGCGACGCGCTGCACGGCGTCCGCGGCTCCGCCGAGCGGCACCCGCTCGCTCACCAGCGGCTTGATCGCGCCCCGTGCGGCCAGCTCGGTGAGCTGTTCGTGGCAGTGCTGGACCAGCTTGGGGTTCTTGGTGTTGTACAGGCCCCAGTGCAGGCCGAGGATCGCGTAGTTCTTCACCAGGGCGTGGTTCAGCGCGGGGCTGGGGATCGTGCCGCTGGCGAAGCCGACGACGACGATCCGGCCCTCGAAGGCGACGGTCTTGGCGGACTGGGCGTAGGCCTGGCCGCCGACCGGGTCGTAGATCACGTCGGCGCCCCGGCCGCCGGTGGCCTCCTTCACGGCGGCGACGACGTCCTCGCCGTGCCGGTCGACGACCACGTCGCAGCCCAGCTCGCGGGCGACGGCCGCCTTCTCGGGCCCGCCGACGACACCGATGACGGTGGCGCCGGCGGCCTTGCCGAGCTGCACGGCCGCGCTGCCGACCCCTCCGGCGGCGGCGTGGACGAGCAGCGTCTCGCCGGCTTCCAGGCGGGCCCGGCGGTGCAGGCCGAACCAGCCGGTCTGGTAGCCGATGTGCAGGGCGGCGGCCTCGGCGTCGTCCAGGGCGTCCGGTGCGGGCAGCAGGGTGCGGGCGTCCGCGACGGCGTACTGGGCGAAGCCGCCGTGCGGCAGCGCCGGGTTGGCGATGACGCGGCGCCCGTCCTCGGTCTCACCGCAGATCTCCACGCCCGGCGTGAACGGCAGCGGCGGCCTGACCTGGTACTGGCCCCGGCACAGCAGCGCGTCCGGGAAGTTGATGTTGGCGGCCCGGACCCTCAGCAGGACCTGGCCGTCGCCGGGTGTCGGCGGCGCCACGTCCACGAGGCGCATCACCTCGCCCGGCTCGCCGTTCTCGTGCACCTGCCATGCCTGCATGCGCAACCTCCACCGACTACTGAGTCGTCCGACCGGGTCTCTCGCATACTAAGCGGTCGCTTGCCGATCAGGGAACAGATCGCGGGCGGTAAGCGGGCAATAACAGGCCGCGGGACGGTCGTCGAGTCACGGCCGGGCGCGCCGTCCCTGCCGGGCGGGCCATCCCGGCCGGGCGCGCCGCCACGACCGGACAGGCCGCCACGGCCGGTCGGCGGGCCCTTACGGCTGTGCCGCGGGCCGCGCCCGTACGTGCATCCGCTCCCCCTGCGGGCCGAACAGGCTGAGGAACTCGACCGGCCCCTCCCCCGTCGACCCGAACCAGTGCGGCACCCGGGTGTCGAACTCGGCCGCCTCCCCCGCCGACAGCACCACGTCGTGGTCACCGAGCACGAGCCGCAGCCGGCCGGAGAGCACGTAGAGCCACTCGTATCCCTCATGGGTCCGCGGGTCCGGCTCCTCCTCCCGCTGGGGCTCCAGCACCTTGAACGCCTGGAGCCCGCCCGGCTGACGGGTGAGGGGCCAGTGGGTGCGGCCGTGGCGCACGATGGGCTTGGCGCGCACGCGGGGGTCGCCGACCGGCGGGGCGCCGACCAGTTCGTCCAGCGGCACCTGGTGGGCCTGGGCGATCGGGAGCAGCAGTTCGAGGCTCGGTTTGCGCAGGCCCGATTCCAGCCGTGACAGGGTGCTCACCGAGATGCCCGTCGTCCCGGACAGCGCGGCCAGGGTCACCTCCCGCTCCTTGCGAAGCTGTCGGAGCCTCGGTCCGACACCGGCGAGAACGTCGTCTGCAGTCATGCCCATATTGCAGAACCGGCAAATGTATTTGTCAATCCCGTACCGTCCGAGCGACCTTCTGGGTGGAGGTGGTCACCGTGACCCAGAACAAGGACCTGACCGAGAACTACGACGTGGTCGTCGTCGGCGGCGGAGCTGCCGGACTCTCCGCCGCGCTCGTGCTGGGCCGCTCGCGGCTGCGCACGCTGGTCGTCGACGCCGGTGAGCCGCGCAACGCGCCCTCGGACCACATGCAGGGCTACCTGACCCGGGACGGCATGGCGCCCGCCGAGTTCCTGGCGCTCGGCCGGGAGGAGATCGCACGGTACGGCGTGGAACTCGTCCGCGACCGGGCCGTGGACGTGTCCCGGGGCGAGGGCATCGCCGTGGAGCTGGCCGGCGGACGCACCGTGCGCGCTCGCCGGCTGATCGTCACCACCGGCCTCGAGGACGAGCTGCCGACGGTGCCCGGCGTCGCCGAGCGGTTCGGCCGGGACGTGCTGCACTGCCCGTTCTGCCACGGCTGGGAGGTGCGCGACGAGCGCTTCGGTGTTCTCGCCACCAGCCCGCTCAGCGTGCACCAGGCGCTGATGGTGTCCGGCTGGTCCGACGACGTGACCCTCTTCCTGCACACGGTCGCCGAGGAGGAGCTGTCCGACGACGACCTGCGCCGGCTCGCCGCGGCCGGGGTGAAGGTCGTGCCGGGCGAGGTCGCCGGCCTGCGGGTCGAGGACGACCGGCTCACCGGGGTCCGGCTCGCGGACGGTACGGAGCACGACCGCTCGGTGGTGTTCACCGCTCCCAGGGCCGTACCCCGGACCGGTCTGATGGAGCGGCTGGGCGCCGAGCTGCAGGAGACCCCGTTCGGCGCCTACCCCGTGGTGGACCCGACGGGCCGGACCACCGTGCCCGGCGTGTGGACCGCCGGCAACGCGATGGGTTTCGCCGAGCAGGTCGTCCACGCGGCGAGCGGCGGCTACCGCGCGGCGGCGGCGATCGTCGGCGATCTGATCATGTCGGATCTGGACGCGGCCGTCGCGGAGTAGACGCGGCTCTCACGGACTGGGCATACCGACCCGAAGCGTCGCTCACGCGAGGGCCGTGGCGCCCCCCTCCCGGCCGGCCGGCGCATCGTCCGCCGGGCGGTCCGGCCGGGCGGGCCGTCCGCAGGTGTGACCCCGCCCTCCGCGGTGCACCCTGACTGCATGCTGCTTGCCCGGTTGGCCCAGGTGTCCCGGGAGATCGCCGCCACCTCGGCGCGGTCCCGGAAGACCGCCCTGCTCGCGGAGCTGTTCCGGGAGGCGGAGGCGGCGGACGTGCCGGTCGTCATCCCGTATCTGGCGGGCCGGCTCCCCCAGGGCCGGATCGGCGTCGGCTGGAAGGTGCTGAGCCGGCCGGTGGCGCCGGCCGCCGGACCGAGCCTGACCGTGCGCGAGGTGGACGCCCGGCTCACACGGCTCGGCGCGGTCTCCGGCGCCGGTTCGCAGGCCGAGCGGACCCGGCTGGTCGGTGAGCTGATGGGCGCGGCCACCGACGACGAGCAGCGCTTCCTGACCGGGCTGCTCACCGGTGAGGTCCGGCAGGGCGCCCTGGACGCGGCCGCCGTTGAGGGCCTGGCCGCGGCGACCGACGCGCCCCCGGCGGAGGTCCGGCGGGCGGTGATGCTCGCGGGCTCGCTGCAGACGGTGGCCGAGGTGCTGCTGGCCGAGGGGCCCGGCGCCCTGCGGCGGTTCCGGCTCACCGTCGGCCGACCGGTCCTGCCGATGCTCGCCCACAGCGCCTCCTCGGTCGCCGAGGCGGTCGGCAGGCTGGGCGCCTCGGCGGTCGAGGAGAAACTGGACGGCATCCGCGTCCAGGTGCACCGGGACGGAGGCACCGTACGGCTCTACACCCGCACCCTGGACGACATCACCGACCGGCTCCCCGAGGTCGCCGCGGCGGCCCTCGAACTGCCCGGTGAGCGGTTCGTTCTGGACGGCGAGGTGATCTCGTTCGACGAGGGCGGACGCCCTCGTTCCTTCCAGGAGACCGCCGGGCGGGTCGGCTCCCGCACGGACGTGGCCACCGCCGCGCGGGCGGTGCCCGTCTCCGTCGTGTTCTTCGACGCGCTGTCCGTCGACGGCCACGACCTGCTCGACCTGCCGCTGGCCGAGCGGCACGCCGAGCTGGCCCGGCTGGTCCCCGAACCGACGCGGGTGCGGCGCACGCTGGTGCACGGGCCCCAGGAGACCACGGCCGCCGAGGAGTTCCTCGCCGAGACGCTGAAACGCGGTCACGAGGGTGTCGTGGTCAAAGGGCTCGACGCCGCCTACAGCGCGGGCCGGCGCGGCGCGTCCTGGCTGAAGGTGAAGCCCGTCCACACCCTCGACCTGGTCGTCCTGGCCGCCGAGTGGGGCCATGGCCGCCGCACCGGCAGGCTCTCCAACCTCCACCTGGGCGCCCGCACCGCGGACGGCTCCTTCGCCATGCTCGGCAAGACCTTCAAGGGCATGACCGACGCGCTGCTGGCCTGGCAGACCGAACGGCTGCGGGAGCTGGCCGTCCAGGAGCACCCCTGGGGGGTGACCGTACGCCCCGAACTGGTCGTCGAGATCGCCTACGACGGACTCCAGCGCTCCACCCGCTACCCGGCCGGCGTCACCCTCCGCTTCGCCCGCGTGGTCCGCTACCGCGAGGACAAGCGCCCCGAGGAGGCGGACACGGTGGACACCCTGCTCGCCGCGCACCCCGAGGTGGCCCCGTGAGGCGCAGCGCGGGCCTGCTGCTGTACCGGCACGTCGGGCGTGGCCCCGGCCGGGATCTCCAGGTGCTCCTCGGTCACATGGGCGGCCCGTTCTACGCCCGCCGGGACGCCGGCGCGTGGACCGTCCCCAAGGGCGAGTACGACCCCGCCGAACCGGCCTGGGAGGCGGCCCGGCGCGAGTTCGAGGAGGAGCTGGGGCTGCCGCCGCCCGAGGGCGAGGCCGTGCCGCTCGGCGAGGTCCGGCAGGCGGGCGGGAAGGTCGTCACGGTGTGGGCCGTCGAGGCCGGCCTCGACCCGGCGACGGCCGTCCCCGGCACCTTCCGCATGGAGTGGCCGCCGAGGTCGGGCCGGATCGAGGAGTTCCCCGAACTGGACCGGGTGGCGTGGTTCCCGGTGGACCGGGCGCGCGAGGTGATCGTGAAGGCACAGGCCGCGTTTCTCGACCGGCTGGCTGAGCACTCGCACTGACGAGAAGCGACGACAAGCGACGAGCGGCGGGACGTACGGGACGGGACGTACGGGACATGACCCGCCCGCGTTGCGGCGCCTGACGCCACGCGCAAAGGTCGAAGCACGAGTCCGCACCAGGGAGGTCGGCCATGCCCATCGCGACGGTGAACCCGGCGAACGGCGAGACGCTCAGGACGTACGAGGCCATGAGCGAGGAGGAGATCGAGCGCCGGCTCGAACTCGCGGAGGCCACCTTCCGCACCTACCGGACCACCGGGTTCTACGAGCGGGCCGGGCTCATGCGCCGGGCCGCCGACCTGCTGGAGGCCGACCGGAAGGAGATCGGGAGGGTCATCACCACGGAGATGGGCAAGCCGGTCAAGCAGGCCCGCGCGGAGGCCGCCAAGTGCGCCAAGGCGATGCGCTGGTACGCCGACCACGCGGCGGAGCTGCTGGCCGACGAGGAGCCCGCCGAGTCGGACGTGAAGGACTCCGGCGCCTCCCGGGCGCTGGTCCGCTACCGGCCGCTGGGCCCGGTGCTCGCGGTGATGCCGTGGAACTTCCCGCTCTGGCAGGTGATCCGGTTCGCCGCGCCCGCGCTGATGGCGGGCAACGTCGGGTTGCTCAAGCATGCCTCGAACGTGCCGCAGACCGCCCTGTACCTGGAGGACCTGTTCCACCGGGCGGGCTTCCCCGAGGGCTGTTTCCAGACCCTGCTCATCGGTTCCGCCGCGGTCGACGACATCCTTCGCGACGAGCGGGTGCGGGCCGCCACCCTCACCGGCAGCGAGCCCGCCGGCCGCGCGGTCGCCTCGACCGCCGGGGAGATGGTCAAGAAGACGGTGCTGGAGCTGGGCGGCAGCGACCCGTTCGTCGTCATGCCGTCCGCCGACGTGGACCGGGCCGCCCAGGTGGCGGTGACCGCGCGCACGCAGAACGCCGGGCAGTCCTGCATCGCCGCCAAGCGGTTCATCGTGCACACGGACGTGTACGACGCCTTCGTCGAACGCTTCACCGACGGCATGAAGGCACTGACGGTCGGCGACCCGATGGACGAGGCGACCGAGGTCGGCCCGCTCTCCAGCGAGCAGGGCGTGAACGACCTCGTGGAGCTGGTCGACGACGCGGTGCGCGGCGGCGCGACGGTACTGTGCGGAGGCGAACGCCCGGACGGGCCAGGCTGGTACTACCCGCCGACCGTGCTGGCCGGTGTCACCCGCGGGATGCGCATCCACCGCGAGGAGGCCTTCGGCCCGGTCGCCACGCTGTACCGTGCGGCCGACCTGGACGAGGCGGTCCTGATCGCCAACGACACGGACTTCGGACTCAGTTCGAACGTGTGGACTCGCGACGACACCGACGTGGACCGGTTCGTACGGGACCTGGAGGCGGGCGGCGTGTACGTCAACGGGATGACGGCGTCCCACCCGGCTTTCCCGTTCGGCGGGGTCAAGCGGTCGGGCTACGGGCGTGAGCTGTCCGGGCACGGAATCCGGGAGTTCTGCAACATCACCACCGTATGGCACGGAGCGTGAGCCTTCCGCGACTACGATCCCCATTGTGAACCGCGAAGTGACCCTGCCTCTGATCGTCGACGACCGCGGCACGCTGCAGGTCGCCGCGTCCGACGTGAGCAAGCTGCTGCGCACGGTGGGCGGGCGCTGGCTGCGGCTGGTGGAGGCCGGCGAGGTGAGCCTGGACGAGGACACGGTCGCGGCCCTCACCATCGAGCTCGCCAAACTCGCCGACCGGATCGACGTGGCCTGCATCGCCCACAGCAGCGGCCAGTCCTCCTGACGCCGCCCGTGTCCGCCCGTACCCGCCCGGCCCCCGGGACGGAGTAGCCCGGCGAGAGATCGCCGCCCCCGTGAGTGATCGTGGGTGAGCACCCCGAGAAGGTGCACCACTTTCCAGCCGGGGGGCGAGAGCCTTCCGCGAGGCGAGAGCAGGCACGGTGCATGGCGACTTTGTGCGGCCCCTCGGTGTCCGTCCCAGAGCACGTGATCACGATGGAGGAGACGCTGGAGCCGGCGCGCGAGCGTCACACCGCCCGTCCTCAACTGCCGCCGGCCCTCCGGCTGACGGAGAACACCGGGGTGCTCACCCGGCACCTCGTGCAGCCCGTCGAGGACGACTCTGAAGCACCCCGGCCTCGAGGACCGCAACCGAGTCCGCGAGCGGGAGGCGAAGGTCCGCGTCCCGACGGCGATCAACCGGGCCACCCACGACTTCTGCACCGCCTGTCAGCCGGGCCACGCTCACCGAGTACGGCAACATCGGCGGCGCAGTCGTCCTGGTCGCGCTGCGCAGGCTCTTCGACGACGGCGGCGCCCACGAGCGGGCGCGCGGGCTGCCGGCCGGTTGCGGTCCCGGCATCACCGCGGAAATGTCCCCGGGCCGCCGGCAGACCGCGGACGAGATGCGAGGCGTGAGGCAAGCGTGAATGAGGAAACGCTTCCCTGGACTGCTCCGCCGGTCCGGGAATGGCCGGCCCCCGACCTGCCCGGCACCGACTTCGACCCCGTCCTGACCGAGCTGATGCGCGAAGGGCCCGTCACCCGCGTCTCCCTGCCCGACGGCGAGGGCTGGGCCTGGCTGGTGACCCGCCACGACGACGTCCGCATGGTCACCGACGACCCCCGGTTCGGCCGCGAGGCCGTGATGGACCGGCAGGTGACCCGGCTCGCCCCGCACTTCGTCCCGGCGCGCGGCGCGGTCGGCTTCCTGGATCCGCCCGACCACACCCGGCTGCGCCGCTCCGTGGCGGCCGCGTTCACGGCCCGGGGTGTGGAGCGCGTGCGCGAGCGGTCCCGCGGCATGCTCGACGGGCTCGTCGACGCCCTGCTGAAGGCCGGCCCGCCCGCCGACCTCACCGAGGCCGTGCTCAGCCCCTTCCCCATCGCGGTGATCTGCGAGCTGATGGGTGTCCCGGCCACCGACCGGCACAGCATGCACACCTGGACCCGGCTGATCCTCTCCTCGTCGCACGGCGCGGAGGTCAGCGAGCGGGCCAAGCAGGAGATGAGCGCCTACTTCGCCGATCTGGTCGGGCTCCGCTCGGACAGCACCGGCGAGGACGTCACCTCGCTGCTGGGCGCCGCGGTGGGCCGGGACGAGATCACCCTGGAGGAGGCCGTCGGGCTCGCCGTCCTGCTGCAGATCGGCGGTGAGGCGGTCACCAACAACAGCGGGCAGATGTTCTACCTGCTGCTGACCCGGCCCGGACTCGCCGAACGCCTGCGCTGCGAACCGGAGATCCGCCCCCGGGCCATCGACGAGCTGCTGCGCTGGATTCCCCATCGCAACGCGGTCGGGCTGTCCCGGATCGCCCTGGAGGATGTGGAGGTCAGGGGGGTGCGGATGCGGGCGGGCGACGCGGTCTACGTGTCGTACCTGGCCGCCAACCGTGACCCCGGGGTCTTCCCCGACCCGGACACGATCGACTTGGCCCGCAGCCCCAACCCGCACGTGTCCTTCGGCTTCGGCCCGCACTACTGCCCCGGCGGCATGCTGGCCCGGCTGGAGTGCGAACTGCTCGTCGGCACGATCCTGGACCGGGTGCCCGGCCTGAAGTTCGCGGTGCCTCCCGAGGATGTGCCGTTCAGGAAGGGCGCGCTGATCCGCGGGCCCGAGGCCCTGCCGGTGACCTGGTGAACGGACTGGCGGCGGCGTCGGAGGGGCTGCTGGTGCCGCCGGGGCACGGCAGGGTCGTGCAGGCGCCCGCCCGGCACGTGACCTTCAAGGTGACCGGTTCGCACTCGCGCATGGCCTCCACCTGCGAGGTCATCATGCCGCCGGGCTTCGACATCGGCGCCCACGTCCACAGCCGCAGCGAGGAGCTGTTCCGCGTGCTCGGGGGCGAGCTGGACGTGCTCGCCCCCGGACCGAGGGTCCGCACCCCGACAACTGGCAGACGTGGGGGCCGGCTTCGGGCAACCGGGTGGTGCGCGCGACCCCGGGCACGGTCATCGTCGTACCCCCGGCTGCCCCCACGCCTTCGCCAACCCGGCGGGCGAGCCCGCCAAGATGTTCTTCCGGGCGAGCCCGCCCCCGGACCACGAGCGCTGCTTCGAGGAGCTCCTGGCGATCCTCGGTGAGGGCGGCCCGCCGGACCACGAGGCGATCGAAGCACGGAGGGCCAGGTACGGCATCGATCCGCTGACGCCGCTCAGGCACCGTCAGCGGATCGGCATCCCCGCCAGCGTCCGCGCGATGACGAGCCGCTGGATCTCACTCGTGCCCTCGAAGATCGTGTAGATCGCGGAGTCCCGGTGCATCCGCTCCACCGGGTACTCCCGCGTGTAGCCGTTGCCGCCCAGGATCTGGATCGCCTGGGCGGTCACCTTCTTGGCCGTCTCGCTCGCGAACAGCTTGGACATCGACCCCTCGGCCGCCGTGAACGGCTTGCCGTTGATCGCCATCCACGAGGCCCGCCACACCAGCAGCCGCGCCGCGTCGATGGACGTCCGCATGTCGGCGAGCTGGAAGGCGACGCCCTGGTTGTCGATGATCGGGCGGCCGAACTGCTCGCGCGTCTGGGCGTACTCCAGCGCCACCTCGTAGGCGGCACGGGCCGTACCCACGGCCATGGCACCGACGGCCGGGCGGGATGCCTCGAACGTGGCCATCGCGGCGTTCTTCACGCGCTCGCCGCCCTTCCTGGCCTTCTCCCGGGCACGGGCCAGCCGGGCGTCCAGCTTCTCCTTGCCGCCGAGCAGGCAGGAACCGGGGACGCGCACGTTGTCGAGGATCACCTCGGCGGTGTGCGAGGCGCGGATGCCGTGCTTCTTGAACTTCTGGCCCTGGGACAGGCCGGGGGTGTCCGGCGGGACGATGAAGGAGGCGTGCCCCTTGGAGCCCAGCTCCGCGTCGACGACCGCGACGACGACGTGGACGTTCGCGATGCCGCCGTTGGTCGCCCAGGTCTTGGTGCCGTTGAGCACCCACTCGTCCTTGGCCTCGTCGTACACGGCACGCGTGCGCATGGAGGCGACGTCCGAGCCGGCGTCGGGCTCGGAGGAGCAGAAGGCGGCGACCTTCACGTCATTGGCGTCGCCGTACATCTGGGGGATCCAGGTGCCGATCTGTTCCTCGGTCCCGTTGGCGAGGACGCCGACGGCGGCCAGACCGGTGCCGACGATGGACAGCGCGATGCCGGCGTCACCCCAGAACAGCTCCTCCATCGCCATGGGGATGCCGAGGCCGGTGGAGTCGAAGTACTGCTGGGCGTAGAAGTCGAGGGAGTAGATGCCGACCTTGGCGGCCTCCTGGATGACCGGCCAGGGAGTCTCCTCACGCTCGTCCCATTCGGCGGCGGCGGGACGGATGACGTCGGCGGCGAAGCCGTGCAGCCAGTCCCGGACCTCCTTCTGTTCGTCGCTCAGCTCCATGGTGAACTCGGCCATGTCCCCTCCAGTGACGCACGTGCATGTTACTTACGGTAACCCGAGTCTGTTACCGACGGGTAGGAAAAGTCAACTCCCGAGGCCCCGCCACCCTCCCGTTCGATGTCCGGTCCCCGCTGGGTGTTAGTTTGCGCAGGCGTCACCGAAACAGCACGGGTGGGGAGAGCACATGGACACCACGCAGCGGACCGATCAACAGCGGTCCGCCGACCGCCGCCGGCGCGAGCTGCTGGAGGCCGCCGACCGGGTGGTGCTGCGCGACGGCCCACAGGCCTCGATGAACGCCATCGCCGCCGAGGCCGGCATCACCAAGCCGATCCTCTACCGCCACTTCGGCGACAAGAGCGGACTCTACGCCGCCCTCGCCAGGCGGCACACGGACGCACTCCTCTCCTCGCTGCGGGCCGCCCTGGACGCTCCGGCGGAACGGCGGGAACGCGTCGAGGCCACCTTGGACACCTACCTGGCGGCCATCGAGGCGCGCCCGCAGGTGTACCGCTTCCTGATGCATCCGGCGGAGGGCAGCACCCCACCGGGCGACCAGGCCGAGCAGGGCTTCGACGTCGGCAAACACTCGGCACCGCTGCTGCGCCGCATGGGCGAGGAACTGGCCCAGGTCATCGAGGAGCGCCTCGACGTCGGACCGGGTACCCAGCAGCTGGCCCGGGTGTGGGGCCACGGCATCGTCGGCATGATGCACGCCGCCGGTGACTGGTGGCTGGGTGAACGCCCCTGCCCTCGGGCGGAGTTGGTACGCAGCCTCGCCGACCTGTTGTGGGGCCGCCTCGCCGCGGCCGGCGACAAGGCGGGCGGCCCGGGCTTCTGACGGCCGGCGGGCCACGCCTGTGGACCGGACGCGCCCGTGCGGCGCAGCCGCCCGCCGGGTACGCCCTCGTACCCCCGACCGGCGCTGCCTCCCGCTGGACACGGCCCCGCGCCCCGTACGCCGGAACCACCCACCGGGCACAGCCCCACACCCCTGCCGGCTGAGCCTCCCGCTGAGTACCACCCCACGCCCCCGTGCGCCGGAACCACCCACCGGGCGCAGCCCCACGCCCCGACCGGCTGAGCCTCCCGCTGGGTCCACTCCCGCGCTCCGGCCGGCACGCGCTCAGCGGCGCCAGGACGCCCGCGCCACCTGCCGCATCAGCTTCCGGTGACGCCTGCCTGCCAGGCGATCGGCGTACACCCGGCCCTCCAGGTGGTCGCACTCGTGCTGGAGGCAGCGGGCGAAGAACCCCGTCCCGTGCACGGTGACCGGCTCCCCGGTCACTGTGAAGCCCGACACGACCGCGTGGTCGTGACGCTCGGTTCCGGCCTCCAGCCCCGGCAGCGACAGACAGCCCTCCGGCCCTCGCACCACCACCCCGTCGGCCTCGACGAGCCGCGGGTTCACCACGTGGCCGAGGTGACGCTCGTCCTCGTCGTCCGGGCAGTCGTACACGAAGACGCGCACCGGCTCACCGATCTGGTTCGCGGCCAGACCCACGCCCCGCGCGGCGTACATGGTCGCGAACAAGTCCTCCACGAGGGCCGCGAGTTCCGGACCGAAGTCCGTCACCTCCTCGCAGGGGGCGTGCAGGACGGGGTCGCCGAGGAGACTGAGGGGTCGGACGCGCCCGCGGGCGCCCGGGATGGAACCTTGTCGCATGGCGGCAAGAGTAGGGTCCCTGTGTCCCCCGGCGGCTCGCGCCCACCGCCGGAACGCCGTGACCGGTGCCGCGATTCGGGAGTGTGAACGGATCTCGATAGGCTGAGGTCCACACCACGTGGCCGTCAGGCTTCAGGCGCGGCGCGTACGCAAGGAGGATCGAGAACTGATGGCAGGCAACTCGGACCCGCTCACGCCCCGGGCCAAGATCGCCGTGACCGCGGGCAAGGCGGTCGCGGCGGCATCTCGTGCCGCGGGGCGCGGCAGCGGTTCGGTGATCGGCGGCAAGGTCGCGCTGAGACTCGATCCCGACCTCCTCGCACGGCTCGCCCAGCACCTGGACGTGACGCTCGTCTCGGCGACCAACGGCAAGACCACCACCACCCGGCTCATCGCCGAGGCGCTCAAGGCGGCCGGGCCGGTCGTGTCCAACGCGCTCGGCGCCAACATGCCGGCCGGCATCACGTCGGCGCTCGCGGGCGGCTCGGAGGCCCGGTACGGCGTCATCGAGGTCGACGAGAAGTACCTCGCCGGCGTCGCCCGGGACACCGATCCCAAGTGCATCGCCCTGCTCAACCTCTCCCGCGACCAGCTGGACCGCGCCGCCGAGACCCGCATGCTCGCCGAGAACTGGCGCGAGGGCCTGGCCGGTTCGAAGGCCGTGATCGTCGCCAACGCCGACGACCCGCTGGTGGTGTGGGCCGCGTCCTCCTCCCCCAACGTGATCTGGGTCGCCGCCGGGCAGATGTGGAAGGACGACGCCTGGTCCTGCCCGTCCTGCGGCGGCGTGATGCAGCGTCCGGGCGACGACTGGTTCTGCGGCGAGTGCGGCTTCCGCCGGCCCACGCCGAGCTGGGCCCTGTCCGGCGACCACGTCCTCGACCCGCACGGCTCCGCCTGGCCGATCCACCTCCAGCTGCCGGGCCGCGCCAACAAGGCCAACGCCGCCTCCTCGGCCGCCGTCGCCGCCGTGTTCGGGGTGCCGCCGCAGGTCGCCCTGGAGCGCATGTACCAGGTGCAGGCGGTCGCCGGACGCTACGACGTCGTGCAGTTCCAGGGCCGTGACCTGCGTCTGCTGCTCGCCAAGAACCCGGCGGGCTGGCTGGAGACCTTCTCCCTGATCGACCCGCCGCCGACCCCGGTGATCCTCTCGGTGAACGCGCGCGGCGCCGACGGCACCGACACCTCCTGGCTGTGGGACGTGGACTACACCCGGCTGACCGGCCACCCGATCTGTGTCATCGGCGACCGGAAGCTGGACCTCGCGGTGCGCCTGGAGGTCGCGAACCAGCAGTTCCAGGTGTGCGAGGACATCGACCAGGCGGTGCAGCTGTGCCCGCCGGGACGCATCGAGGTCATCGCGAACTACACCGCCTTCCAGGACCTGCGCCGCCGCGTCGGCAACTGACCGCGTAACTTCAGGGGACTCTCGTGAGCGACAACCAACTGCGGATCGTCTGGATCTACCCGGACCTCCTCAGCACGTACGGCGACCAGGGCAACGCCCTCGTCGTGGAACGCCGGGCCCGCCAGCGCGGCCTCGACGTGGCCCGGCTCGACGTGCGCAGCGACCAGCCGATCCCGACCTCCGGCGACATCTACCTGATCGGCGGCGGTGAGGACCGGCCGCAGCGGCTCGCGGCCGAGCGGCTGCGCCGGGACGGCGGCCTGTACCGGGCGGTGGAGAACGGCGCGATCGTCTTCTCCGTCTGCGCCGGCTACCAGATCCTCGGCCAGGAGTTCATCAACGACCTGGGCCAGCGCGAACCGGGCCTCGGCCTGCTCGACGTGGTCTCCACCCGCGGGGAGGGCGCCCGGTGCGTCGGTGACGTCCTCGGCGACATCGACCCGCGCCTGGGTCTGCCGCCGCTGACCGGCTTCGAGAACCACCAGGGCGTCACCCACATCGGCCCCGGCGCCCGCCCGTTCGCCCAGGTCCGCTTCGGCAACGGCAACGGCACGGGCGACGGCACGGAGGGCGCGTACAACGACACGGTCTTCGGCACGTACATGCACGGCCCGGTGCTGGCGCGCAACCCGCTGATCGCGGACCTGCTGCTGAAGCTGGCCCTCGACGTGAACGCACTGCCGCCGACCGACGACCGCTGGTACGAGGCGCTCCGCAACGAGCGCATCGCGGCGGCGCAGCAGCCCGCGTAGACACGCGGCGCAGCAGCCCGCGCAGACCTCGCGGCGCAGCAGCCCGCACGGACACGGCGGCACGCCGTCGCCTGCCCGCGCTCCGCGGGACCGGCCCGTCTGATGACTCATCCGCACAGGTGAGCGGGCACGTCCAGTAGGCGGACGCGTGGTTCGGTCCCGCCCCCCGATGCCGCTAGGGTGGCGGGAATCGAGCCGGACAGCGCGGTCCGGCCCCCGTGCCACTTGAGAAGGTATTCCGGGCTATGCGCATTGGTGTCCTCACGTCCGGCGGTGACTGCCCCGGCCTGAACGCCGTCATACGGTCCGTCGTGCACCGCGCCGTCGTCGACCACGGCGACGAGGTCATCGGCTTCCGGGACGGCTGGAAGGGCCTCCTGGAGTGCGACTACCTCAAGCTCGACCTCGACGCGGTCGGTGGCATCCTGGCCCGCGGCGGCACCATCCTCGGCTCCTCCCGGGTCCGTCCCGAGCATCTGCGGGACGGCGTCGAGCGCGCTCGGGGGCACGTCGAGGAACTCGGTCTGGACGCGATCATCCCGATCGGTGGTGAGGGCACGCTGAAGGCGGCCCGGCTGCTGTCCGACAACGGCCTGCCGATCGTGGGCGTGCCGAAGACCATCGACAACGACATCGCTGTCACGGACGTCACGTTCGGCTTCGACACGGCCGTCACCGTCGCCACCGAGGCCCTGGACCGGCTGAAGACCACCGCCGAGTCGCACCAGCGGGTGCTGATCGTCGAGGTCATGGGCCGTCACACCGGCTGGATCGCGCTGCACTCGGGCATGGCGGCCGGCGCCCACGCCGTCGTCGTCCCGGAGCGGCCCTTCGACATCGACGAGCTGACCGCCAAGGTCGGCGAGCGCTTCTCGGCGGGCAAGCGGTTCGCGATCGTGGTGGCCGCGGAGGGCGCCAAGCCGAAGGCCGGCACCATGGACTTCGACGAGGGCGGCAAGGACGTCTACGGCCACGAGCGCTTCGCCGGGATCGCCCGTCAGCTCTCGATCGAGCTGGAGGAGCGCCTCGGCAAGGAGGCCCGGCCGGTGATACTCGGACACGTCCAGCGCGGCGGCACGCCGACGGCGTACGACCGGGTGCTGGCCACCCGGTTCGGCTGGCACGCGGTGGAGGCCGTGCACCGCGGGGAGTTCGGGATGATGACGGCCCTGCGCGGAACCGACATCACGATGGTGTCGCTGGCCGAGGCCGTGAAGACGCTGAAGACGGTGCCGGTGGAGCGCTACGACGAGGCGGAGTGCGTTCTCTGAGGCGTACCCGACGACAAGCCGCCCCCGGTCGCAGCCGCGACCGGGGGCGGTTCTACTCTGGTGCGGACAGACAGCGCTCAACCCCCACGAAACAGGAGCCGGCGGATGGATCACAGCGGGCACGGCATGACGATGGATCTGCCGCCGTTCACGCTGGGGCGAGGTCTCGCGTGGTCGGCGGACCCCTTCTTCCTGATCGCCTGCCTCCTGGGCCTGGCGCTGTACGGCTGGGGCGTCCTCCGGCTGACCCGGCGCGGCGACAAGTGGCCGGTGGGCCGGACCGTGTCCTTCGTGGCCGGCGTGCTGAGCGTCGGGCTGATGATGTGCACCAAGCTCAACGACTACGGCATGGTCATGTTCAGCGTGCACATGGTGCAGCACATGATCATCAGCATGGTGTCGCCGATCCTGCTGCTGCTCGGCGCGCCGATCACCCTGACGCTGCGCGCGCTGCCCACGGCGGGCCGCGGCCGCAAGGGCCCCCGCGAGGTGCTGCTGATGCTGCTGCACAGCCGCTACCTGCGGATCATCACGCATCCCGCGTTCACGATCCCGTTGTTCATCGCGAGCCTGTACGCGCTGTACTTCACGCCCCTCTTCGATTTCCTGATGGGCTCCCAGGTCGGGCACATCGGGATGATGGTGCACTTCCTCGCCGTCGGGCTGGTGTTCTTCTGGCCGATCATGGGCGTGGACCCGGGCCCGCACCGGCCGGGCTACGTGATGCGGATGCTGGAGCTGTTCGCGGGCATGCCGTTCCACGCGTTCTTCGGCATCGCGCTGATGATGGCGTCCGGGCCCATGGTCGAGACGTTCGAGAACCCGCCCGCGTCGCTCGGCATCGACGCGCTCTCCGACCAGAACGCGGCCGGCGGCATCGCCTGGGCCTTCAGCGAGGTCCCGTCCGTGCTGGTACTGCTGGCGCTGCTGTTCCAGTGGTACGCCTCGGAGGAGCGGCAGGCCCGGCGCAGCGACCGGGCCGCCGACCGCGACGGCGACAAGGAACTTGAGGCATACAACGCCTATCTGGCCTCACTGAACACACGCGGCGGCTGAACGGCGGCTCCGTTCAGTAGCATGTGGCGCGTCGGGGGAACCGCCCGGGGGGAGCGGTATGGCGCACCACGCGTTCTCGGAGTCACAGGGGCCGGGATCACAGGGCCCGGGATCACAGGGGCCGGAGTCACAGGGGCCGGGAGTGGGCCGGGTCGTCGCCGGCCGGTATCTGCTGCTGCGCCCGCTCGGCGACGGCGGGCCGCGCCGGGTGTGGCTCGCCCACGACCAGCTGCTGAGCCGCGAGGTCGCACTGAAGGCCGCCCGCGCCGATTTCCGGAACCCGCCACGGCCGCCCGGCCATCCGCACGTGGTGACCGTTCACGACGTGGCTGAGCACGAGGGCGTGCCGTGGATCGTCATGGAGTACGTGGCGGGCGCCGTCGACCTCGGGGAGCTGGTGGCCCGGCGCGGTCCGCTGGCCCCGGCCGACTGCGCCCGGATCGGGCTCGCGGTGCTCGCCGCGCCGGCCGCCGGGCCCGAGCGAAGTGTGCCGCACCGGCGGGTGGAGCCGGCCGACATCCTGCTGGCCCCGGACCGCGGTGGCGCGCCGTACGGCAGGATCCTGCTCCTGGAGCACGGCGTCGCCCGGTCCGGGGACGGTGACGGTCTCCTCGCCCTGGGCCGCACGCTCCACTACGCCGTCGAAGGGCGCGAGCCCCCCGACCGGGAGGTGCTCGTTCCGCCCGTACGGGCCGGTGCGCTCGGGCCCCTGCTGGAGCGGCTCCTCGCCGGGGACCGGGCGCGTCGCGGCACGGTGGCCGAGGCGGAGGCGGAACTGGCGTGGATCGTCACGCCGCAGACCGAGACGTACGTCCGGCCGCGGACCGACCCGGAATCGCAACCGCCCTGGTCCGCGGCCCACCCGACCGTGCCCGGCCCCACCGCCTCCGCCGGCCGGCGCCCCACCGCCGCCCCCGGCGGGCACCGGCGTCCGCGTCTGCGGGCCCTGCGTGCCGCCCTGGCCGGCGGGCTCGGCCTGGTCCTCGCCCTGGGCGGCGTCTGGTACGCCCTGGCCGACCGGGCGGCCGACGGGAACGGAGCGCCGTACGGCGACGCCGTGGGGCTGGTGACGCCGCTGGAGGACGGGGACTGCGTGCGCGCCCGCTGGCCGGGCGGCACCCGGTTCGCGGGGACGCCGCGCCTCACCGTGGACCCCACCTGCCGGGGCGGGGCACCCGACGGCCAGGTGATGGCGTTCGTGCCGGCCGCCTCCGCCGAGGAGGCGCGCGAGCTGGGGCCGGCGCGATGCGAGGAGCGGACGCGGGAGGTCCGGGCCCGGCTGGCCGGCGTGCGCAGTGTGGCGGTCGTGCCGGCCGGCGGCGGTTTCGAGACCGCCCTCAGGCGCACGGTGTGCCTGGTGCTGGGCGCGCACGGGCCGGTGTACGGGCCGCTCGGCCGGCATCGTGAGCCCGGTTCGGTGTTCGCCGACACCGCGACGATGCAGCGCCGGGACTGCCTGGACGTGCGCTCGGCGCGGGAGGTCCGGCTGGTTTCCTGCGCGGGCCGGTACGACGCGCAGGTGCTCGGTTTCACCCGGCTGGCCGCCGGTGTGACGCTCGCCGAGGCACCCGCGGCTGCGGACACGGCGTGTGCGCGTCACGTACCGCCGCGCGACTACGGATTCGACCCCTCCCTGTACGAGGCCGGGGCCCGGACGGCCGCCGGCGCGTGGAAAACCGGCTCACATCTCGTCGTCTGCACCGTACGGAGGCAGAACGGGGGCACCATGGAGGGGAACGGACCATGAGGAGGGTGTTGCGATGCCCGGTTCCACGGACAGTTCGACGAAGACGATGGGGGCGCTCACCATCGGGGGCCTGGTCGCGGTCACGGCCTACACGGTGGCGCTCGGGAGCAACGGCTGGCTGTGGTTCGGCTGGGTCGTGCTGGGTCTGATCACGCTGGGGCTGGTCGCCACGCGCAGCGCCTGAGCCCCACACCGGGGCGAACCGGAGTTCACTCGCGGCCGAGCCGGCCCGCCGAGTGCACGCCCGGCTGGTACTTGGGCAGCCGGACGGTGATCTTCATGCCCGCGCCGACGGCCGTCTCGATGACGAGGCCGTGGTCGTCTCCGTAGACCTGGCGGAGGCGGTCGTCGACGTTGGACAGCCCGATGCCGCCCGACGGGCTGACCTCGCGCGCCAGGATGCGGCGCAGCAGGCCGGGGTCCATGCCGGCGCCGTCGTCCTCGATGACGACCAGGGCCTCGGCGCCCGCGTCCTGGGCGGTGATCTGGATGCGGCAGCGGTCCGCCTTGCCCTCCAGGCCGTGCTTGACGGCGTTCTCGACCAGCGGCTGGAGGCACAGGAAGGGCAGGGCGACCGGCAGCACCTCGGGGGCGACCTGGAGGGTGACGGCGAGGCGGTCACCGAAGCGGGCCCGCACCAGCGCCAGGTAGTGGTCGATGGCGTGCAGCTCGTCGGCGAGGGTGGTGAAGTCGCCGTGCCGGCGGAACGAGTAGCGGGTGAAGTCGGCGAACTCCAGGAGCAGCTCGCGGGCACGCTCGGGGTCGGTGCGCACGAATGACGCGATCACCGCGAGCGAGTTGAAGATGAAGTGCGGGGATATCTGGGCCCTGAGCGCCTTGATCTCGGCCTCGATGAGCCGGGTGCGGGACTGGTCGAGGTCGGCCAGCTCCAGCTGGACGGAGACCCAGCGGGCGACCTCACCGGCCGCCCGGACCAGGACGGCGGACTCGCGGGGCGCACAGGCGACGAGGGCGCCGTGCACCCGGTCGTCGACGGTGAGCGGAGCGACGACCGCCCAGCGCACCACGCAGTCGGGAGTGTCGCAGCCGAGCGGGAAGGCCTCGCCGCGGCCGGTCTCCAGCGGCCCCGCGAGACGCTCCATGATCTCGGTGCGGTGGTGGGCGCCCACACCGTCCCAGACCAGGACCTCCTTGAGGTCGGTCAGACACAGCGCGTCCGTGCCGAGCAGGGAGCGCAGCTTGCGGGCCGACTTGCCCGCCGTCTCCTCCGTCAGGCCCGCCCGCAGCGGGGGCGTGGCCAGGGAGGCGGTGTGCAGGGTCTGGAACGTGGCGTGCTCGACCGGGGTGCCCAGCCCGCCGAGGTCGTTCTGCGGGCGGGCCGTGCGCCGCCCCAGCCAGAAGCCCGCGGCCAGCAGCGGGAGCACGGCGACGACCAGGCCCGCCAGGAAACCGCTCACGGAGCCGCTCACGGGGTCACCTCCTTGGGCAGTTCGTCCGAGCGCAGTTCGTCCGAGCGCAGCTCTTCCGGCAGGTGGAAGCGGGCCAGGATCGCCGCCGTCCCGGCCGGTACGCGGCCCGGTGTGGCCAGCGAGACCAGCACCATGGTGAGGAAGGCGAGCGGCACCGACCAGAGCGCGGGCCAGGCCAGCAGTGCGTGCAGCGCACCGCCGTCGCCCGGGAAGCCGCCCATGGTGGCGGCGACGGCGAGCAGGGCGGAGCCGCCGCCCACCAGCATCCCGGCCGCCGCGCCGGGCGGGGTCAGCCGCCGCCACCAGATGCCGAGGACGAGCAGGGGGCAGAAGGACGACGCGGACACGGCGAAGGCCAGGCCGACGGCGTCGGCGACCGGCAGCCCGCCGACCAGCGCGCTCGCCCCCAGTGGCACGGCCATGGCGAGGAGAGTACCGAGCCGGAAGTGCGGTACGCCGCGGGACGGCAGCACGTCCTGGGTGAGAACGCCCGCGACGGCCATGGTCAGCCCCGACGCGGTCGACAGGAACGCCGCGAACGCACCCCCCGCGACCAGCGCCCCGAGCAGGTCGCCGCCCACTCCTCCGATCACCCGGTCCGGCAGCAGCAGGACGGCGGCGTCCGCGTCGCCGGTGAGGGTCAGCTCGGGGGCGTACATGCGGCCGAGGGCGCCGTAGACGGGCGGCAGCAGGTAGAAGGCGCCGATGAGACCGAGAACCGCGACGGTGGTGCGGCGGGCGGCGACGCCGTGCGGGCTGGTGTAGAAGCGGACCACGACGTGCGGCAGGCCCATGGTGCCCAGGAAGGTGGCGAGGATCAGGCCGTAGGTGGCGTACAGCGGACGCTCCGTGCGGCTCTCGGCCCGGGAGGGCGACAGGGCGTCGTCGGCGCCGCGCCCGGCGGCCGGGACGGGGGTGTCCTTGGCGAAGGTGAGGCGGGTGCCGGCCTCGATGCGGTGGGTGCCGGTGGCAAGGCCCAGCCGGGTGCCTTCGTGGGCGCGGCCGTCCACGGTGCCGTCGACGGTGACGGTCAGGGGCCGGTCGAGCTTGAGGGTGAGGCTGTCATCGACCTGGACGGAGCGCTGCTCGCGGAAGGTGGCCGGCTCCTCGAAGGGGCGGCCGGGGGCGCCGTCCCCCTGCCAGGCCAGCACCAGGAAGAGGGCGGGGACGAGCAGGGCGGTGAGCTTCAGCCAGTACTGGAAGGCCTGGACGAAGGTGATGCTGCGCATGCCGCCGGCGGCGACGATGGCGGTGACGACCACGGCGACGATCACTCCGCCGAGCCAGTCGGGCGCCCCGCCCAGCACGGCCAGGGTCAGCCCGGCGCCCTGCAGCTGGGGCAGCAGGTACAGCCAGCCGACGCCGACGACGAAGGCCCCCGCGAGCCGCCGTACCGCCTGGGAGGCGAGCCGGGCCTCGGCGAAGTCGGGCAGCGTGTACGCGCCGGAGCGCCGCAGCGGGGCGGCGACGAAGAGGAGCAGGACCAGGTAGCCGGCGGTGTAGCCGACCGGGTACCAGAGCATGTCCGGGCCCTGGACGAGGACCAGGCCGGCGATACCGAGGAAGGACGCGGCGGAGAGGTACTCGCCGCTGATGGCGGCGGCGTTGAGGCGGGGCCCGACGGTGCGGGAGGCGACGTAGAAGTCGGAGGTGGTGCGCGAGATGCGCAGACCGAAGGCGCCGACGAGGACGGTGGCCACGACGACCAGAGCGACGGCGGGTATGGCGTAGCTGGAGTTCATCGTGCCTCGTCACACAGGGTCGTCCGCAAGGTCACCGGTCCTCGACGAGGCGCACGAAGTCGCGTTCGTTGCGCTCGGCACGGCGCACGTACCAGCGGGCGAGGAGGACGAGCGGGGCGTACAGGCCGAAGCCGAGGAGGGTCCACTCCAGGTGGTGGGCGTCGGGCATCGCCGCGAACAGCAGCGGCAGCGGCGCGACCAGGAGTCCCAGGACCGCGAACGCGGCGAGGCCGGCGCGCAGCTGGCTGCGCATGAGGGAGCGGACGTAGGTGTGCCCGAGGGTGGTCTGCTCGTCGATCTCGGTGCGCGGGCGGTAGTAGCCGGGGGCCCTGCCGGTGCGCCTGGGCGGGCCGGTGACGGTGACGCGGCGTTCGGTGGGGTCCTGGGGCATGGTCACGGCCTCCGCATGAGCAGGTCCCGCAGTTCCCGGGCGTGGCGCCGGCTGACCTGGAGTTCCTCGCTGCCGACCAGGACGCTGACGGTGCCGGCGTCCAGGCGGAGTTCGCCGATGTGGCGCAGGGCGACGAGGTGGCGGCGGTGGATGCGGACGAACCCGCGGGCGCGCCAGCGCTCCTCCAGGGTGGACAGGGGGATGCGGACGAGGTGGCTGCCCCTGTCGGTGTGCAGGCGGGCGTAGTCGCCCTGGGCCTCGACGTGGGTGATGTCGTCGACGGGAACGAAGCGGGTGACGCCGCCGAGTTCGACGGTGATGTGGTCGGGGTCGGGTTCGTGCACGGGGACGCGCGGGGCGGGGGTCGCGGTGCCCCGCCGTTCGACGGCGCGGCGGACCGCCTCGGCGAGCCGTTCCCTGCGGACGGGTTTGAGGACGTAGTCGACCGCCTTGAGGTCGAAGGCCTGGACGGCGAAGTCCTCGTGCGCGGTGACGAAGACGACCAGCGGCGGCCGGGCGAACCCGCTCAGCAGCCGGGCGAGGTCGAGTCCGTCCAGGCCGGGCATCTGGATGTCGAGGAAGACGACGTCGATGGCGTCCGGACCGTCGGGGCCCGACTCCAGGGCACGGTTGATACGGCGCAGCGCCTCGGTCGCGTCGCCCGCTCCCTCCGCCGTGCCGATGCGGGGATCGGCGTTCAGCAGGTACACGAGTTCCTCGAGTGTGGGGCGTTCGTCGTCGACAGCAAGGGCGCGCAGCATGAAGGTGGAGTGTAGGAGCAATCCGTACGCCTGCACACGCCCCCGAGGTGGACGTATCCGCTGGATACAGTGCCCCCATGAGCAGCAGGCCCGCCCCGTTCGACGAACTCGACCGGAAGATCGTCACCGCCCTGATGGCGAACGCCAGGACGTCCTTCGCCGAGATCGGCGCGGAGGTCGGGCTGTCCTCGACGGCGGTCAAGCGCCGGGTGGACCGGCTGCGCGAGACCGGCGTGATCACCGGGTTCACGGCGACGGTGCGGCCCTCCGCCCTGGGCTGGCGCACCGAGGCGTACGTGGAGGTGTACTGCGAGGGGGCGGCGCCGCCCAGGCGGCTGGCGGAGGTCGCGCGCGGCTATCCGGAGATCACGGCGGCGATGACGGTGACCGGTGGCGCGGACGCGCTGCTGCACGTGCGGGCGCGGGACGTGGAGCACTTCGAGGAGGTGCTGGAGCGGATCCGGGCCGAGCCGTTCATCCGCAAGACGATCAGTGTGATGGTGCTGTCGCATCTGATCGCGGACAGTCCGGAGGCGGGCGCGAGCCATCCGGCGCCCGCAGGGCCGGACCGGGGAGCTGCCGGAGGCGCAGCAGACGTGCGCTGACCCGGCCCAGGACGCAGCGTTCCTGCGTGGACACGCAGCTCTTGTCGCTTGTCGTCCGTCTCCTTCACTTCCTACCTTGGTGTCATCCCTCAGTCACGCCCTGTCAGGAAGCGGAGGAACCCCTCTGTGTCCGAATCCCGTGTACCGCGCCGGCGGCGCTTCCTGCTCTGCGAACCCAGACACTTCGCCGTGCAGTACGCGATCAACCCGTGGATGAGCACCGGCCGGCCCGTCGACGTCATCCGCGCCGTGGACCAGTGGCAGGCACTGGTCGACGCCTACCGGGCCCACGGCCACACCGTCGACACCGTCGGGCCGGTCCCGGGCCTGCCCGACATGGTCTTCGCCGCGAACTGCGCGGTCGTCGTCGAGGGCCGGGTCCTCGGCTCCCTCTTCCACGCGCCCGAGCGACGTCCCGAGTCCGTGCCCTACGAGGCGTGGTTCAAGACGGAGGGCTTCGAGGTCCAGCACCCCGAGGCGGTCTGCGAGGGCGAGGGCGACCTGGTCCCGGCCGGCCGCTGGATCCTGGCCGGCACCGGGTTCCGTACCTCCCGTGAGGCGCACCGCGAGGCGCAGGAGTTCTTCGGCGTGCCGGTGATCTCGCTGACGCTCGTCGACCCGTACTTCTACCATCTGGACACGGCACTGTTCGTGCTCGACGACGGGTCCGACGGGTCCGACGGGAACATCGCCTACTACCCCGGGGCCTTCTCGGCCGGCAGCCGTGAGGTGCTCGGGCGGCTCTACCCGGACGCGGTGATCGCCACCCGCGAGGACGCCATGGCGTTCGGGCTCAACTCCGTCTCCGACGGACGGCACGTGTTCATCTCGCCCGGGGCCCGGGGACTCGCCGGCCGGCTCGCCGGCCTCGGCTACGTCCCCGTCCCCGTCGACCTGTCCGAGTTCCACAAGGCCGGTGGCGGCATCAAATGCTGCACCCAGGAGATCCGGGAGATCCGCTCATGACCGCACCCGCCCGCACCCGAGGCTCCGAGGAACTCATCCGCGCGGAGGAACCCGTCCTCGCGCACAACTACCACCCGCTGCCCGTCGTCGTGGCCCGCGCCGAGGGCGCCTGGGTCGAGGACGTGGAGGGCCGCCGCTACCTGGACATGCTGGCCGGCTACTCGGCGCTCAACTTCGGCCACCGCCACCCGGCGCTGACCGAGGCCGCGCACCGCCAGCTGGACCGGCTCACGCTCACCTCGCGCGCCTTCCACAACGACCGGCTCGCGGGCTTCGCCGAGCGGCTGGCCGCGCTGACCGGCACGGACATGGTGCTGCCGATGAACACCGGCGCCGAGGCGGTGGAGAGCGGCATCAAGGTGGCCCGCAAGTGGGCCTACGAGGTGAAGGGCGTCCCGGCCGACCGGGCGACGATCGTGGTCGCGGCGGACAACTTCCACGGCCGTACGACGACGATCGTGAGCTTCTCCACGGACGAGACGGCCCGCAGGGGCTTCGGTCCCTTCACCCCCGGCTTCCGGGTCGTCCCGTACAACGACCTGGCGGCCATGGAGGCGGCGGTCGACGAGACGACGGCGGCCGTGCTGATCGAGCCGATCCAGGGCGAGGCGGGGGTCAACATCCCGGACGACGGCTATCTGGCGGGTGTACGGGAGCTGACCCGCCGGGCCGGATGCCTGTTCATCGCGGACGAGATCCAGTCGGGTCTCGGCCGCACGGGGCACACCCTGGCCGTCGAGCACGAGTCGGTCGTGCCGGACGTGGTGCTGCTCGGGAAGGCGCTGGGCGGCGGCATCGTCCCGGTGTCGGCGGTGGTCGGCAGCCGGGAGGTGCTCGGTGTGCTGCGTCCGGGCGAGCACGGTTCGACGTTCGGCGGCAACCCGCTGGCGGCCGCGGTCGGCACGGCGGTGGTGGAGCTGCTGGAGACGGGCGGCTTCCAGCGCCGGGCGACCGAGCTCGGCGTGGTCCTCCGCGAGGGCCTGACCGCCCTGGTCGGCAGGGGCGTCGTCGGTTTCCGCGCGCGCGGGCTGTGGGCGGGCGTCGACGTCGACCCGGCCCTCGGCACCGGCCGCGAGGTCGGTGAACGCCTGATGCGCGAAGGCGTCCTCGTCAAGGACACGCACGGCTCCACGATCCGCCTGGCGCCGCCGCTGACCGTCACCGGTGAGGAGCTGGAGGGGGCGCTCCGGACGCTGGAGAAGGTCCTGACGTCCTGAGGACGCCCGCCTACGAAGCGGCTCGGCCCCGGTCGAGCCGCTCCACGTGCGCCACGTTGTCCCGGTCCCCGGCGTCCTCACCGGCCCCGCCCGCGAACCAGGCGTCGAGGATCTCCCGCAGCAGCGGCGCCGACGTCAGCCGCAGGCCGATCGCGAGCACGTTGGCGTCGTTCCAGCGGCGGGCCCCGTCCGCCGTGTACGCGTCGGTGCACAGGGCGGCCCGCACGCCCGGCACCTTGTTCGCGGCGATCGACGCGCCCGTGCCGGTCCAGCAGCAGACCACGGCCTGGTCGGCCGTGCCGTCGGCGACCTCGCGCGCGGCGCGCTCCGAGCACACCGCCCATCGCGGGTCCGCTCCGGGGCGCAGGGCGCCGTGCGCCAGCACCTCGTGGCCGCGTCCGCGCAGCTCCTCGACGAGGAGGCGGGCCACGGGTTCGTCCATGTCGGAGGAGACGGAGATCCGCATGGGGCAAGCGTACTCACCTCATCGGCTCAACCACATGACCGACGTCACGACCATACCCACGATGATCGGGGGAACGGGACGACCTGAGAAACGTACGACCGAGCAGCACTCCGCTGGAGCGTCTGCGCGTGGAAAGGGAGGCCGCCACGTCCCCCACCGACAACGGCCAGGAATCCGACACCGCGGCGATCCGCCGCCACCCGACGCTCTTCCGGGCCATCAGACGCCGGCAGAACCCGAGGCTCCGCCGGTCGGACATCACTGTCACGGACGAGGCCGCGGTCAAGCGAGCCGTGAAGGCGGCCTCCCTCGGCAATGCCATGGAGTGGTTCGACTTCGGCATCTACGCCTATCTGGCCGGCACCATCGGCCGCGTGTTCTTCCCGTCCGGGAGCGACACCGCGCAGTTGCTGTCCTCGTTCGCCACGTTCGCCGTGGCGTTCCTGGTGCGCCCGCTCGGCGGCGCCTTCTTCGGCCCGATGGGTGACAAGATCGGCCGCAAGAAGGTCCTGGCGCTGACGATGATCCTCATGGCGATCGGCACCGCCGCCATCGGGCTCATCCCCAGCTACGACTCGATCGGCTTCTGGGCCCCCCTCCTGCTGATCGTGTTCCGCCTGCTCCAGGGCTTCTCGACCGGCGGCGAGTACGGCGGTGCGTCCACCTTCATCGCCGAGTACGCGCCCGACAAGCGGCGCGGCTTCTTCGGCAGCTTCCTGGAGCTGGGAACGCTGGCCGGGTACACCGGTGCCGCGAGTCTGGTCACCGCCCTCACGGCGGGGCTCGGCAGCGACACCATGGACGCCTGGGGCTGGCGCATCCCCTTCCTCGTCGCGGCGCCGCTCGGCATCGTCGGTATCTATCTGCGGCTGAAGCTGGACGACACGCCCGCGTTCCTGAAGCTGGAGGACGCCAACGTCCACATCTCGGAGGCGGCGACCGCGGTGGAGACCACCGCACGGGGCGACCTGGCCAAGATCTTCCGCACGCACTGGCGCCAGCTGGTCCTGTGCATCGCGCTCGTCGGCGCGTACAACATCACCGACTACATGCTGCTGTCGTACATGCCGACGTATCTGTCGGACGAGCTGCACTACAGCGAGAGCCACGGTCTGATGATCCTGGTGGCGACCATGGTGCTGCTGATGCTGATCATCAACCAGGTCGGCCGCCTGTCCGACCGCTTCGGCCGCAAGCCCCTCCTCATGACCGGCATGGTCAGCTTCTTCGTCCTGTCCGCCCCGGCCTTCGTGCTGGTGCAGGAGGGCAGCCTGCTCGCCGTCTCGGCCGGCATGCTGATGCTCGGCCTCTCCCTGGTCTGCCTGCTCGGCACGATGTCCGCGGCACTCCCGGCGATGTTCCCGACCAACGTCCGGTACGGATCCCTCTCGGTCGGCTACAACCTGTCGGCGTCCCTGTTCGGCGGGACCACGCCGCTGGTCATCACCGCCCTGATCAGCGTGACCGGCTCCGACATGATGCCCGCCTACTACGCGATGGCCGCCGCCCTGGTCGGTGTCGTGGCGGTGGCCTGCATGAAGGAGACGGCCCAGCAGCCCCTCGAGGGCTCCCCTCCCTCGGTGCAGACCGACGAGGAGGCGGCGGAGATGGTCGAGGCGCTGGCTCCGACGCCGAAGTTCTGACAGCTCCGCGGCCGGCGGGCCGGGCACGTCCGGTTCCGGGCGGGCCCGGCCCGCACCTACACTGGCACCCCCGGCAGACGCCGGTTGACCAGTGAGAACAACGGCGAACGAGCCGTCCCGCCGGGGTTGAGGAGCGACGCCTTGTTCTACTACGTCCTGAAGTACGTACTGCTGGGCCCGCTGTTGAGGGTCGTCTTCCGCCCCCGGATCGAGGGCCTGGACCACGTTCCGGCGTCGGGGGCGGCCATCGTCGCGGGCAACCACCTCTCGTTCTCGGACCACTTCCTGATGCCCGCGGTGCTCAGACGCCGCATCACCTTCCTCGCCAAAGCCGAGTACTTCACCGGGCCCGGCCTCAAGGGCCGGCTGACCGCGTTCTTCTTCCGCAGCGCCGGGCAGATCCCCGTCGACCGCTCGGGCAAGGAGGCGGGGCAGGCCGCGATCCGCGAGGGGCTCGGTGTGCTGGGCAAGGACGAGCTGCTCGGCGTCTATCCGGAGGGCACGCGCTCGCACGACGGCCGGCTGTACAAGGGCAAGGTCGGCGTCGCGGTGATGGCGCTCAGGGCCGGGGTGCCGGTCGTGCCCTGCGCGATGATCGGCACCTTCGAGGCGCAGCCGCCGGGGCGGAAGATCCCGAAGCTGCACCCCGTGGTGATCCGCTTCGGCGAACCCCTGGACTTCTCCCGCTACGCCGGCCTGGAGAGGGAGAAGGCCGTGCTGCGCGCCGTCACCGACGAGATCATGTACGCCGTCCTGACCCTGTCCGGACAGGAGTACGTCGACCGGTACGCGGCCGACGTGAAGGCCGAGGAGGCGGCGAAGGCGGCGAAGGGCCCGCGGTTCCCCCGGCTGCCGCACCGCTAGGAATCCGTTCTTCTGCCGTCGGCAGAAGAACGTGGCCGGGCGGCCGGTCCCGCGCCTACGGTCGCCGTATGACACGTGCTGTGGTGATCGGAGCGACGGGACAGATCGGACGGGTGGCCGTGGGGGCGCTGGCCCGGGACGGATGGGAGGTGACGGCCGTCTCGCGCGGTGGCGAGCGGGACGGGGACTGGCCCGAAGACGTGCGGGTGGTGCGGGCCGACCGGGAGGACGACGCCGACCTGTCGGCGGCGGTCGGCGACGGCTGTGACGTCCTGGTGGACATGGTGGCCTTCGGGGGCCGGCACGCGCGGCAACTGGCCGGGCTCGCAGGGCGGGTCGGCTCGGCCGTGGTGATCTCCAGTGTGTCGGTCTACGAGGACGACAAGGGCCGCAACTTCGACACGCAGGCCGAACCCGACGGCTTCCCCGAGTACCCGGTGCCGCTCTCCGAGGAGCAGCGCACGGTCCGGCCGGGCGACACCTCGTACCCCACCCGCAAGGTGGCGCTGGAGCGGGAGCTCCTCGCGGCGGGCGACCGGCTGCCCGTGACGCTGCTGCGCGCGGGCGCGATCCACGGACCGTACTGCCGGACACCGCGCGAGCTGTACTTCGTCAAGCGCAACCTCGACGGCAGGCGCCGGCGCGTCCTCGCCTACGGCGGTGCGAGCCGCTTCCACCCGGCGAGCGTGCACAACATCGCCGAGCTGGTCCGGCTGGCCGCCCCGCGGCCGGGTACGCGCGTCCTGAACGCCGTCGATCCGGACGCGCCGACGGTGGCGGAGATCGCGGCGGCGATCGACGCGGTGATGGGCGTGGCGGCCGAGGACGTACTGGTGGACGGCCCGCCGCCCGCGGACGGCGTGGGCGACACGCCGTGGTCGGTGCCCGCGCCGGTCGTGTGCGACATGACCGCGGCCGAGCGGCAGTTGGGCTACCGGCCGGTGGTCCGGTACGCCGAGACCCTGCCGGCCACGGTCGCCTTCATCGAGGAGCGGCTGGCCGGACGGGACTGGCGGGAGGCGTACCCGAAGATGTTCCGGGCGTACGGCGACCTCTTCGACTACGCGGCGGAGGACACCTGGTCGGCGGCGCGGCAGGGCTGAGCACGGTACGGGGACGGCCGGCCGGGCCGGCCGTCCCTCCGGTCGGCGGACCCTCAGCCCAGCGCGTCCAGGGCCTCGTCCAGCAGCCTCCGCACCCGCAACGCGTCGCGCGCGACGGCCGTCACCAGCGCGGCGGGCCCGGCGAGCGGCATCAGGGCCGCACCCTCCGCGAGGGTGCGGGCCTTCGGCGGCTCGGTGGCGAACTCAGGGCGCACGACGACGAGTTGCCCGACGGCGCGGTGGCCCGCCAGCCCGGCCGGGCCGTCCCAGCCACCCGGTGCTCCGGGGCCGCAGGCCAGCTCCTGGTCGAGCACGCACCGGCCCTCGATCCGTACGGTCAGACGGCTGGTGAGCCGCCCGGGTTCCTCACCGGAGCGCCCGAGTACCTGTTCCTCGCGCAGCAGGAGACGCCCCGTGGCGGCGAGGTCGGCACATGTGGTGACGTTCAGCTCACTGCCGTGCGCGGAGATCAACTGCTCGGGCAGCCAGCGCAGTTCGGCGTCGTCGCCCACGGTGAGCCGGACGTCGTAGCGTGCCCCGGTCTTGTCCTGCCCCGGCAGGGCGAGGGTGGCGGCGGCCGAACCGACCCGCAGCCGGGCGCCCCGGGCCGCCTCGGCGTCCACCGTGAAGTGGTCGCCGCCGAGCGGCCCGCTCATCGCGCCGACCAGCATGACCCGGGCCTCAAAGTCGCCGCCCCGGGTCCGCCGCACCGCGAGCGGCCCCTCGCCCTCCAGTACGGGCAGGGCGGTCCCGCCCCGTCCGTCGCCGTGCGCGACGATGCTCGCCCTCGCGCGCACACCACCCGGCGCGGTCATGCCGTCCATGCGGCGATCCGGGCCCGTACCCAGTCGGCGACGTCCCGTACGCCGTCCTCGCCGCGCAGCGACTGCAGGACCACGGGCAGTTCACCGCGCTGCGCCTTCGCGTCGGCGGCCATTCGCGCGAGATCGGAGCCGACGTACGGGGCGAGGTCTGTCTTGTTGACGATCAGCAGGTCGGCGGTGGTGACGCCGGGCCCGCCCTTGCGCGGGATGTCGTCGCCGCCGGCCACGTCGATCACGAAGATCTGGGCGTCGACCAGCCCCTTGGAGAAGGTGGCGGTGAGGTTGTCACCGCCGGACTCGACCAGGACCAGATCGAGCGGCCCGACCTCGTCCTCCAGGTCCTCCACGGCTTCCAGGTTGGCGGAGATGTCGTCCCGGATCGCGGTGTGCGGGCAGGCCCCCGTCTCCACGGCGGTGATCCGCTCCGGCGGCAGCACCGCCTCGCGGAGCAGGAATTCGGCGTCCTCCCGGGTGTAGATGTCGTTGGTGACGACCGCGAGGGAGAGTTCTTCCCGCAGCGCCCGGCAGAGCGCTGCGACGGTGGCGGTCTTCCCGGACCCGACGGGCCCGCCGAGCCCGATACGCAGGGCGCGCCGGCTGCCGTCGGGCCGCCGGGCATCGGCGCTGACGGCCGCGGGTCCGTGGTGGGAGTGGTCGAGGTGCATGGCTGAACTCCTGAAACCGGGTCGGTGCTTCCAGCCCGTCCGGCGCTTGATGACGAGGCCGGCAAGGCCGAGGCGGGCCAGGGGGGCGGAGCCCCCTGGCGGGGTCGAAGGGGCAGAACCCCTGGGGGTCGGGACGGGCGAAGGGGCGCCGGGGGCGGAACCCCCTACGAGGCGAACAACCGCACAGGCCAGGCGGCGTGCGCCTCGGCCCCGATCTCCAGCAACGGCGCGGACCGCGCGGGCAGCAGGTGGGCCCCCTCTGTCACGGCGCGGCGCCCCGCGTCCACTGCGTCCCGGGCCACCCGGTCCAGTTCGGGCGCGAGCCGCGCGAGTACGCCGGTCGCGTCGAACGGGTCGAGGCTGAGCAGCCGTACGACGGCCGTCGCCGGCCCGCTCACCCCCTCGTAGGCGGAGCAGTAGGCCGCGTCGAGCGGCCCGAGCCCGGCCGCGCGGGCGGTCAGCCCGAGCACGACCGGCTGGTGGGCGCCCTTGGGGAACCGCTGCGCCAGTGCGTCGAGTTCGGGATGCGGCCAGGTCGCCCGGGCGGCCCGCATCAGCTGCCGCCCGAGCCTGCGTGCCGCCACCCGAAGGGCGGGGGACGGGGTGCGGGCGTCCGCGGCCAGGTCGAGGTCTCCGGGGTCGACGCCGAGGGCCGCGGCTGCCGCGAGGCAGGCAGCGACGGCCCCGCTCGTGTGCAGCCGTCCCCGGCAGAACTCCTCCAGGCTCGCTGCGTCGGTGATGTGTCCCGCCCGGACGGCGGCCTCCGCCCCGCCGGAGTGGGCGTGCCCTCCGGCGGGGAAGCGGCCGTCCGCGAGGACGAGCAGTGCTGCGCGGCTCATGGCGGCGCTCAGAACAGGAAGTACCGCTGCGCGAGCGGTAGTTCGGCGACGGGGGCGGGTTCGACGAGCTCGCCGTCGATGGTGACCGCGAAGGAGTCCGCGGCGACCTCGACGCGCGGCAGGGCGTCGTTCTGCCGCATGTCGGCCTTGGTCCGGCCGCGGGTCGAACGGATCGGGACCAGCTCACGCCCGAGTCCGAGCCGTTCCGGCAGCCCGTCCTCGATGGCCGCCTGGGCCACGAAACCGACCGAGTTGGCGGCCGGAGCCGTGCCGAGTGCGCCGAACATCGGGCGCGGCAGGACCGGCTGGGGGGTGGGGATGGAGGCGTTGGCGTCGCCCATCTGCGCGTACGCGATCTGGCCGCCCTTCAGCACGACCTGTGGCTTCACGCCGAAGAAGCGGGGGTCCCACAGCACCAGGTCGGCGAGCTTTCCGGTCTCGACGGAGCCGACCTCGTGCTCGATGCCCTGGGCGACGGCGGGGTTGATGGTGTACTTGGCGACATATCGACGGGCGCGCAGGTTGTCGGCGCGGGTGTCGCCGGGCAGGAGGCCGCGGCGCCGCTTCATCACGTGCGCGGTCTGCCAGGTCCGCAGGATCACCTCTCCGATGCGGCCCATGGCCTGGGCGTCCGACGACATGATGGAGATCGCCCCCATGTCGTGCAGGATGTCCTCGGCCGCGATGGTGCTGGGCCGGATGCGGGACTCGGCGAAGGCCAGATCCTCGGGGACGGCGGGGTTCAGGTGGTGGCAGACCATCAGCATGTCGAGGTGCTCCTCGACCGTGTTGACGGTGTGCGGCCGGGTCGGGTTGGTGGACGCCGGGAGCATGTTGGGCAGCGAGACCGCCGTGATCATGTCAGGCGCGTGGCCGCCGCCGGCGCCCTCGACGTGGAAGGCGTGCAGGGTGCGTCCGGCGACGGCGTCGAAGGTGTCGCCGACGAATCCGGCTTCGTTCAGGGTGTCGGTGTGGACGGCGAGCTGGACACCGGACTCCTCGCACACGTCCAGGCAGGCGGAGATGACGGCGGGGGTGGCGCCCCAGTCCTCGTGGATCTTGAAACCGAGGATCCCGGCGCGCAGTTGGTCACGCATGGACTCCTTGGACATGGTGCTGCCCTTGCCCAGGAAGCCGATGTTGACGGGGCTGGACTCCAGGGCGGCGAACATCCGCGCGAGGTGCCAGGAACCGGGGGTGACGGTGGTCGCCTTGCTGCCCTCGGCCGGGCCCGTGCCGCCGCCGATGAGGGTGGTGATGCCGGAGGCGAGGGCCTCGTCGACGGCGGCCGGCGCGATGAAGTGGACGTGGGTGTCGATGCCGCCCGCGGTGACGATCTTGCCGTTGCCCGCGATGATCTCCGTCTCGGGGCCGATGACGAGGTCGGGGTGGACACCGTCCATGGTGTCCGGGTTGCCGGACTTGCCGATGCCGGTGATCCGGCCGTCGCGGATGCCGATGTCGGCCTTGACGACGCCCCAGTGGTCGATGATCACGGCGCCGGTGATGACGGTGTCGGGGGCGCCGTCGGCGCGGCCGGCACGGGACTGGCCCATGGACTCGCGCAGTACCTTGCCACCGCCGAAGACGGCTTCGTCGCCGGAGCGGCCGGGGCCGCCCGAGCGGTCCTCCTCGATCTCGACGAGGAGGTCGGTGTCGGCGAGGCGGATTCGGTCACCGGCGGTCGGGCCGAAGAGGTCGGCGTAGGCGGGACGGGACAGTTCAGGCATCGAGGGCACCTCCGGTCGCGCCGCGCAGGCCCACGACGACACGGGCACCCGCGAGCGGAACGAGCTCCACGTCGACCGGGATGCCGGGCTCGAACCGGACGGCGGTGCCGGCGGCGATGCCCAGCCGCTTGCCGCGGGCCGCGTCGCGGTCGAAGTCGAGGCCGGGGTTGGCCTCGGCGAAGTGGTAGTGGGAGCCGACCTGGACGGGCCGGTCGGCGGTGTTGAGCACGGTCAGGCGGGTGGTCTCGCGCCCCTCGTTGAAGACGACCGGCTCGTCGGCGAAGAGAATCTCTCCGGGAATCATGTCTGCCGTCCCCGTCAGATGATCGGATCGTGGACGGTGACCAGCTTGGTGCCGTCGGGGAAGGTGGCCTCGACCTGCACGTCGTGGATCATCTCGGGGATGCCCGCCATGACCTCGTCGCGCTGGATCAGCTTGCGTCCGGAGGCCATGAGCTCGCCGACCGTGCGACCGTCCCGGGCGCCTTCCAGGATGTGCGAGGTGATCAGGGCGACGACTTCGGGATGGTTGAGCTTCACACCTCGTGCGCGGCGCTTCTCCGCCACGTCCGCGGCCACATGAATGAGCAGTCTCTCCTGCTCGTGCGGGGTCAGCTGCACTTACCACCTCACAGGGCATCACGCCGGGACCGAGCGGTCCGGCTGCCGCGGCCACCGCGACGGCTATAGATGTAACACACATGAATGCGCTGGAACGCACACGCCGGTGTTCAGAAACCGCAGGTGGATCGGGGTGCAGAGTAGGGCTGGAGTGTTTCGTTCACGTCACCCGGATTTGACCGACTGATTACCGATGCCGTCGGCGGCTCCTCGCATGCTCAGCAGCCCCCGCACGCCCTCCCGCAGGGCCTGCGGGGAGAAGCTGCCAAACAGCGCGTACTGGGCCCCGAAGCCCTGCACCATGGCCATCAGCGTCCGGGCCACGGCCTCCGGGTCGACGTCGTCGCGCATCATGCCGGTTTCCTGGTAGCGGACCACGACCTTCGCCCAGGCCGCCGTCACCTCGGCGAACCCCTCGCCCAGGAGAGCGGACAGCGCGTCGTTGCGCAGCGTCTCGGACCAGGCCTGGATCATGAGCCGCGGGAACAGCCACTCGCCGCCGTCCGTCACCGCCGGCCGCTCCCGTGCCATGTGCGCCAGGGTGCGGGCGATGAGCTCGTCGGGCATGGGCGGCGGGCTCTCCCCCGCCGCACGTTCGTACACGTCGCGGATGGCGCCCAGTACCTCGGTGACGATGGCCTCGATCAGCTCCTCCTTGCCGCTGAAGTAGCGGTAGACGGCCCCCGCCGAGAGGTCCACCTCCTTCAGCACGTCCTGCATCGACGTGGCGTGGAAGCCATTGCGGGCGAAGCAGAGCGCGGCGCCGTCGAGGATCTGCCGACGGCGGGCGTCGAGGTGTTCCTGGGATACGCGGGCCATGGCCCCAACCTAAAACGAACATTCCTTCTTGACAAGGCTGCCGAGCCGCCACACCGTGGAGGCAGAAACAAAAACGAACGATCCTTCTCTCATGAGGAGCACCCATGTCCCGCCCCTTCGTTCCCCACGGCCGCCGTGTGGTCGCCGTCGTCGTCCTGGTTCCCGTGCTGGTGGCGCTGGCACTGTGCGCCTTCGCCTGGCCGGCCGCCCGTACGGCAGCCCGCGATCTGCCGCTCGGCGTTGCGGGGCCACCCACCGCCCTCGCGCAGCTGGAGCAGCGGCTCACCCAGCGCGAGGGCGCCTTCGAGATCCACCGCTACGCCGACGAGGCCGCGGCCCGCGACGCCATCGAGGACCGGACCGTGTACGGCGCGGTGGTCGCCGGCGACCGGGGCGCGAAGCTGCTCACGGCGTCCGCGGCGAGCCCCTCCGTCGCCCAGCTGCTCCAGCAGGCGGTGACCGGGCAGGCCGCTGCCACGGGCACCCCGGTCCAGGTCGTCGACGTGGTACCCGCCCCCGAGGCGGATCCGCGCGGCGCGGCCCTGGGCGCGAGCGTACTGCCGCTCGCACTGGCCGGGATCGCGACCGGCGCCGTGGTGACCCTGCTGGGGCTGCGCGGGGTGCGGGCGGTCGTCGCGGTGGCCGGCGCCGCCGCGTCGACAGGCGCGGTCGCGGCGGCGGTCGCGCACAGCTGGCTCGGGGTGGTCACCGGTGACTGGTGGGCCGTGGCCGGTGTGCTCGGCCTGTCGGCCCTGGCAGTCGGCGCGGGCGTCGCCGGGCTCGGGGCGCTGTTCGGGCGGGCGGGTCTCGGGCTGGGCGCGGCCGTGATCATGCTGCTGGGCAACCCCTTCTCCGGCGCGTCCTCGGCGCCTCAGATGCTGCCCCGACCGGCCGGCGCGATCGGCCAGTGGCTGCCGCCGGGGGCGGGCGGCTCGCTGCTGCGCTCGGTGTCCTTCTTCGACGGTGCCGCGGCCACCGGCCCCGCGCTCACGCTGACGTGCTGGTCCCTGCTGGGTCTGGGCGCGGTCCTGCTCGGCGGCGCGCTGCGACACCGCGCACACGGCGCCTCACCGGCGCCCGACCGGACCCCGGCACCGGCAGCCTCCTGAACCCGGCCGGCCACCACGTCGGGTTCGCGGCAGCCTCCTGAACCCGGCCGGCCACCACGTCGGGTTCGGGCCCCGTGTTCCGCAGCGATGCCGAAACGGTGGCGCTCGCGTGCGCGGGGGCGGCGGCGGTGCCATGGACTCGGGTGAGCGGGCGCGCGGGTGGTGATCCATCAGCTCGTGCTCGCCGACCCGGCGGAGGGGGCAGGCCAGTGAACTCGCGCTACATGTCGGCAGGTTGGTCCGCATCTGTGTTCGCTCGCCGGAGATCCTCATGCGACACACGGGCCGCACCTCCGAGCAGATGACCGCGGACCTCGAGTGCGAAGCGGCCCTCGACCCCCAACAGGCTGCGGAGTGAGGCCTGGTGGGTCGTATCGTGCCCGCCCGAAGGGGCACTCCCCCCGCTCCCGTTCGAGGGGAGCCGCCGATGCTGCCACGGGAACCGCCTCCGCCGCCCGGCCCTGACGCACACCGAAGCGGAGATGACCGGCCGTGACCTGGACGCCGTCGATCTGCTCGGGCGCCTCACAGCCGCGCGGGTCGGCGACACCTGTCACGGTCTGCGGGCCGCGCAGGCGCTGGCCGGCAAGGGCGACGGCCCTGCGCGACACGCCGGCGCCGATCCATCGGCGGGGCGGGACGGAACTGCACGCCGGCACCCTGGTCCGGGCGCCGCCCGTGCTGGGCGGTGAACGGCGGGCGGCACGTGCCGGCCTTCCGCCGCGTTTTGGGAGTTGACGCGTCAGAGGGTGAAACGGACCAAACGGCGTACCCCCTTTCGGCGTAGGAACACCATCGATTTCCGACCGGCCGAAGTTGCGCAACCCTCGTGCTCACGCAGTGGAATGATCCGCTGCGCCGCTGGTCCCAGCGTCGTCACCGCACTCGGTGACGGGTCGAACGCGGAGGCGTCCACCCGAACGGGTGAGTGGTGTGTAACAACACAAAGGGCACGTCCCGTTGGGATTCTCCCTCTGGGCGAGACAAGATCCGTGACTGACGACAAGCCCTCGCCGCAGCGGCGGGGCGGTCCGGGCGGACGCCGAGTCCTGCCGCCGCCCGGACGACCGGTCGACAGGAGTGGATCGGCAGGAGTGGAGGACCCGAGCACGACGGGTCGCCGGAACGGTCATCTCCGCGAGGAGGACGCCGGGCCGAGCAGCCCTTGGGGTGAAGCCGCACTCGTGCGGCCGGGCAACTTCGCCAGCCCGAATCCGACAGGTCATCCTTCACAGGCGGCTGACGAAGGGTTGCGCATGTCTGCGCTCAATCGTGTCCCGTCGCTGATCGCCCGTGCCGGTACGGCCTCGGCCCTCACCCTCGCCGCCATCGGCGGATCTGTCGTGGTCCCCGGTGCCGCCTCCGAGGCGGCCGCGGCGGCTCTTGCGACGAAGGCTCTCAAGATCGCGGCCTCCAAGAAGGGTTCACCCTACAAATGGGGCGCCGTCGGACCACGCAGGTTCGACTGCTCCGGGCTGACCCTGTATTCGTTCAAGAAGGCCGGCAAGAAGCTGCCGCGCACCGCGGCTCAGCAGTACAACAAGACCCGTCACATCTCCGCCAAGAAACGCAAGGCCGGCGACCTGGTCTTCTTCCACTCGGGCAGCAGCGTCTACCACGTCGGCATCTACGCCGGGAAGGGGAAGGTCTGGCACGCCCCGAAGACCGGGGATGTGGTCCGTCTGCAGAAGATCTGGACCAACAGCGTCTGGTACGGCCGGGTCAAGTGACTTCCGCTCCTCGCCCTGAAGGGCGGGGAGTCGGGCCACGGCCGGCCGGCCGTCCCGGTGGGTTCCCGCCGCGACGCGCTGTGCCGGTACGCGTATCCCTCCTGCCCGCGCTCGACAGGCCGAGGCCGCTGGTCCGGCGGTCCCGGCGGCGTCGACCGGCGCGCGGTGCGCCTCTGCGGCGCGCCGAGTACAGTCGGCGCCTCACCGCTGGGGCTCCTGCCGTCCCGAGGCCCGCCCCACGGCCGTGGCCGGCTCGGGGGGCACCGGACTGCCCGGCGGCGTCCAGGGCAGTTCGATGGAGACGGTCTTGCCGCCCTCGCGCGTGGGCCGCACCCTCAGCTTGCCGCCGCACTCCGCCGCCAGCCAGCGGATGATCACCATGCCGCGGCCGTTGTCCTGCTGGACGGCGGCGGGCAGACGCTTGGGAAACCGCGGATGGCTGTCGGTGACGCCGACGCGCAGTCTCGCGTCGCGGTCGAGCACGAGGTCCACCGTGAAGGTGGGTGACTGCCCGAACGTGTGCTGAACCGCGTTGGTCGTCAGCTCGGAGACGATGAGCCGGACGGTTTCGGACACGTCGGTGTCCGCCGGCAGGCCCCACTCCGCCAGCGTGCCGACCACATAGGTACGCGCGGCGGCCACCGAAGCGGGATCGCTCGGCAGAGTGACGGATGCTTCCAGATGGTCTGCCATGGCGACGTCGTCCCTTCCCACGGGACCGCAGCCCGACACGGGGCGGATGGTTCGAGTACGGTCCCGGACTGGTGCTTCGCCGCCAGACTGCCATCACCGGCCCGTGAAGGACGGCGATCCACCAAGATATGCATATATCTGTCGCTCGATGCGGTGAACTCTGCGACGGCAGAGCGTATTCGGACGGCCCATAGGGAGTAAGGGGAGTGGCCCATGCAGCACGGTCCCGTGGTGCGCCGCCGAAAGCTGGGCGCGGAACTGCGCGCCCAGCGGACGTCGGCGGGTATCACCAGCGGCGAGGCGGCCCGGCTGGTGGGCTGGCACCAGTCGAAGGTCAGCCGGATCGAGACCGGGACGAGCGGGGCCAAACCGGCCGACGTGCGGTTGCTGCTGGACGCATACGGCGTCGACGACGACCAGCTGCGGGAGCTGCTGGTGACACTGGCCGGCTCCGACGACGCGGGCGGCCGGAACCACTGGTGGCACGCCTATCGAGGGGTGCTGCCGCCGACCTACCGCGACTTCATCAGCCTGGAGTCCCAGGCGAGCGCGATGCGCACGCTGGAGACCACCGTGGTCCCCGGGCTGCTGCAGACACCGGAGTACGCCCGCGCGGTGACGCGCGCCGCGGTGGACGGGCTGCCGGAGGAGCGGCTGGACACCCTGGTGGAGGTGCGGCTGGCCCGGCAGGACGTACTGCGGGCGCGGCCGCCGCTGGAGCTGAGCGCGGTCCTGGACGAGTCGGTTCTGCGCCGGGAGGTGGGCGGACCCGGGGTAATGGCCCGTCAGCTGGCGCGTCTGGTGGATGCCGCGCGTCTGCCCCATGTCCGGCTCCAGGTCCTGCCGTTCGCCGCCGGGGCTCACATCGGCGTCACCGGCCCTTTCGTAATCTTTTCTTTTTCGAGCACTTCTGATCTGGACGTGGTTGTTCTCGACCACTTGACGAGTAGCCTGCACCTCGAACGGAAAGAAGACCTAGAGGCCTACACCGAGGCCTTCAACGCTCTTCTGACCCATGCCCTTTCGCCCGAGGACTCGTTGGACTTCATCGCCGCGACAGCGGCGGGCGCGTAAGGAGGCACCATGACAGGCTCCGTGTCCGCATCCCCCCGGAACATCCCTGCCAGTACCGATCTGCCCGGCGTGCGGTGGCTGCGCAGCAGCTACAGCACCGGGGCGAACAACTGCGTCGAGACGGCACGGCCGTCGGCCGGCCCCTGGGCCGGACTGCTCGCCGTGCGCGACTCCAAGGACCCGGCCGGTCCCGCGCTGCTCTTCTCCCCCGGGAGCTGGGCGTCGTTCGCAGCCGGGATCCCCCGCCGCTGACCCCGGCAGGGCATCGGGCGACGCACGGCCGTGTCACGCCGACTCATGGCCGCGTTTCGCCGATCACCCGCACAGCACGTTCGATCTGTTCCCCGGAGAGGTCCGCACGAGCGGTCAGCCTGAGCCGTGAGACGCCGTCGGGCACGGAAGGAGGGCGGAAGCAGCCCACGGACAGGCCGGCCGTACGGCAGTCGGCCGCCCACCGTACGGCCCCCTCCGGGGAGGGGGCGCGCACCGAGACGACCGCGGCGTCCGGACGTACCGCCGAAAGACCCAGGGCGGTCAGCCGTGCGTGCAGTTCGGCCGCCACCGCGCGTGCCCGCGCCGCCCGTTCGGGCTCATGACGCAGCAGGGTGAGCGCCGCCAGCGCCGCGCCCGCCGCCGCGGGTGCGAGGCCGGTGTCGAAGATGAACGTCCGGGCCGCGTTGACCAGGTGCTCGATCACCCGCGCGGGACCGAGCACGGCGCCGCCCTGACTGCCCAGCGACTTGGACAGGGTCGCCGTCACGACGACGTCGTCGGCGCCCGCGAGTCCCGCCGCGTGCGGGGCACCACGGCCGCCGTCGCCGAGGACACCGAGGCCGTGGGCGTCGTCGACGACCAGCCCGGCGCCGTGCTCCCGGCACGCCCCGGCGAGGGCGGCGAGCGGGGCCGCGTCGCCGTCGACCGAGAAGACCGTGTCGGAGACGGCGACGGCGGGACCGCCGTGCGTCGCCAGCGCCTTGCGTACGGCGTCCGGGGCGGCGTGCGCCACCACCTGCGTCGTGCCGCGCGCCAGCCGGCAGCCGTCGATCAGCGAGGCGTGGTTGCCCGCGTCGGAGACGACGAGGGAGCCGTGCGGCGCCAGCGCGGTGACGGCGGCGAGGTTGGCCGCGTAGCCGGAGGAGAAGACGAGCGCTGCCTCGAAACCGCAGAAGGCGGCCAGTTCGCGTTCGAGTTCGGCGTGCAGCTCGGTGGTGCCGGTCACCAGCCGGGAGCCGGTCGCACCGCCGCCCCAGGCCCGCGCGGCCCGCACGGCGCCCTCGGTGACCTCCGGGTGCCGGGCCAGTCCGAGGTAGTCGTTGCTCGCCAGGTCCAGCAGCGGCGAGTCGGCCGGACGGGGGCGCAGAATCCGTACGAGTCCGGCTCGGCGGCGCACCTCGGCCTGCTCGTCGATCCAGCCGAACGCCATGGGTCGGTCCTCCGGGTTTTGTAGGCAGTGGACAGACATTAGCGGTACGGCCGCCCCCGCGAGGTGTGGCGATACCCACACGGTGATCTGTCACTGTTGTGCGAAGTCTCCTTGGCCCCGGGTGGCCCCTTAGGACAGGATCGGCTCTCATGGACCTGCTGAACACGCTGGTGGACAAGGGGTTTCGGCGCGAGTCGCCGACCCGCGAGGAGGCTCTCGCCGTCCTCGCCACTTCCGACGACGACCTGCTCGATGTGGTGGCCGCGGCCGGCAAGGTACGCCGCCACTGGTTCGGCCGACGGGTGAAACTCAACTATCTCGTCAACCTGAAGTCGGGCCTGTGCCCCGAGGACTGCTCCTACTGCTCGCAGCGGCTCGGCTCGAAGGCCGAGATCCTCAAGTACACCTGGCTCAAGCCCGACCAGGCCTCCCAGGCCGCCGCCGCGGGCGTGGCCGGGGGCGCCAAGCGGGTGTGCCTGGTGGCGAGCGGACGCGGTCCGACCGACCGGGACGTGGACCGGGTCTCCGACACCATCAAGGCCATCAAGGAGCAGAACGAGTCCGTCGAGGTGTGCGCCTGCCTCGGCCTGCTCTCCGACGGCCAGGCGGAACGGCTGCGCGAGGCGGGCGCCGACGCCTACAACCACAACCTCAACACGTCCGAGGCGACGTACGGGGACATCACGACCACGCACACGTACGCCGACCGGGTGGACACCGTGAACAAGGCGCACGCGGCCGGGCTGTCCGCCTGCTCGGGCCTGATCGCGGGCATGGGCGAGAGCGACGAGGACCTGGTCGACGTGGTCTTCTCGCTGCGCGAGCTGGACCCGGACTCGGTGCCGGTGAACTTCCTTATCCCGATGGAGGGAACGCCGCTGGCCAAGGAGTGGCACCTGACCCCGCAGCGGTGCCTGCGCATCCTGGCGATGACGCGGTTCGTCTGCCCGGACGCCGAGGTGCGCATCGCGGGCGGGCGCGAGGTCCACCTGCGCACGATGCAGCCGCTCGCGCTGCACCTGGCGAACTCCATCTTCCTCGGCGACTACCTCACCAGCGAGGGTCAGGCCGGCCATGCGGACCTCGAGATGATCGCGGACGCCGGTTTCGAGGTGGAGGGCGCCGGCCAGGTGACCCTGCCGGCGCACCGGGCGGCGGGCCGGGACGGCTGCGGATCGCACGAGGGCGGCGGGGCCTGCGGCTCCGCCCCGGCCGCGGGAGGCTGCGGATCCGCTCCGGCGGAGGGAGGCTGCGGCCCCGCGGCGCCCGCCGAACCGGTGGTGGCCGGCGAAGCCCGAACGGACCTGGTCGCCGTACGCCGCCGTGGTGCCGGAACGGACCTCGCGCCCAATGCCTGAGCCCGCGCTGACCGTGAACGAGTTGCTGGCGCTCGACCGGCGGCACGTCTGGCATCCGTACGGCCCCATGCCCGGCCGGCAGGACCCGCTCGTCGTGGAGTCGGCGAGCGGGGTGCGGCTGCGGCCGGCCGGCGGCTCCGGCGAACTCGTCGACGGGATGTCCTCCTGGTGGTCGGCCATCCACGGCTACAACCACCCGGTACTGAACGAGGCCGCACGCGAGCAGCTGGACCGGATGAGCCACGTGATGTTCGGCGGGCTCACCCACGAGCCCGCCGTACGGCTGGCGAAGCTCCTTGTCGACATGACACCCGAGGGCCTGGAGCACGTCTTCCTCGCCGACTCCGGCTCGGTGTCGGTCGAGGTCGCGGTCAAGATGTGCCTGCAGTACTGGCGATCGCTGGGCCGCCCGGCCAAGCGGCGCCTGCTGACCTGGCGCGGCGGCTACCACGGCGACACCTGGCAGCCCATGTCGGTGTGCGACCCCGAGGGCGGGATGCACGAGCTGTGGACGGGCGTCCTGCCGCGCCAGGTCTTCGCGGACGCGCCGCCGACGGAGTACGAGGAGTCGTACGCGGAACACCTGCGGGCGCAGATCGAGCAGCACGCCGACGAACTGGCGGCGGTGATCGTCGAGCCGGTGGTCCAGGGCGCCGGCGGGATGCGGTTCCACTCCCCCGCGTATCTGCGGGTCCTGCGCCAGGCGTGCGACGCGCACGGCGTGCTGCTGGTGTTCGACGAGATCGCGACCGGGTTCGGGCGTACGGGCGCGTTGTTCGCGGCGGAGCACGCGGCGGTGACGCCGGACGTGATGTGCGTGGGCAAGGCGCTCACCGGCGGTTACCTGACGATGGCGGCCACGCTGTGCACGTCGGAAGTGGCCGACGGCATCTCCCGGGGCGAGGTGCCGGTGCTGGCCCACGGGCCGACGTTCATGGGCAACCCGCTGGCGGCGGCCGTGGCGTGCGCGTCGATCGGGCTGCTGCTCGGCCAGGACTGGCTCACGGAGGTCAGGCGGATCGAGGCGGGCCTGCGGGAAGGCCTCGCGCCCGCCGCCGAAACGCCGGGCGTACGGGACGTACGGGTACTCGGCGCGATCGGCGTGGTGCAGCTCGACCACGCCGTCGACATTCGGGCGGCGACGGCGGCGGCCGTGCGCGAGGGCGTGTGGCTGCGGCCGTTCCGCGACCTGATCTACACCATGCCGCCGTACGTCACGGACGACGCGGACGTGGCACGGATCGCCCGCGCGGTGTGCGCGGCGGCAGGAGAGGGATGACATGCCGGTACTGGTGATCACGGGCACGGGCACGGAGGTGGGCAAGACGGTCGTGACCGCCGCCGTCGCCGCGACCGCGCTGGCGGGCGGCCGGTCGGTGGCCGTGCTGAAGGCCGCGCAGACGGGCGTAGGGCCGGACGAGCCCGGGGACGTCCAGGAGGTGGCGCGCCTCGCGGGCCCCGTGACGGCGGCGGAAGTCGCCCGCTACCCGGAGCCGTTGGCGCCGGGGACGGCCGCGCGGCGGGCCGGCCGGGCACCGGTGCGCCCCGAGGACGTGGCCCAGGCCGCGGGCAAGCTGGCCACCGAGCACGACCTCGTCCTGGTCGAGGGTGCGGGCGGACTCCTCGTACGCTTCGACGCGGCCGGCGGGACGCTGGCGGACGTGGCCGGGCTGCTGGGGGCACCGGTGCTGCTGGTGGCGTCGGCCGGGCTGGGCACGCTGAACACGACGGAGCTGACGGCACGTGAACTGCGTTCGCGCGGGCTGGAGCTGCCGGGTGTGGTGATCGGCAGTTGGCCGGGGTCCCCGGACCTCGCCTCGCGCTGCAACCTCGCGGACCTCCCGGAGGTGGCCGGAGCCCCCCTGCTCGGTGCCGTGCCCGCCGGAGCGGGCTCCCTGCCTCCGGCCGCCTTCCGGTCGACGGCCCCGCACTGGCTGGCACCCTCCCTGGAGGGCTCCTGGGACGCGGAGGCGTTCGGGACACGCGAGGCTCCCTGACCGGCGGGGCGAACACCACGCGCCGGCCAGCGCCCCGTGTCGCCCCCTCACGGGCCCGCACCGGGACGGTCAGTACGGCTCGAAGGCGGGCGGCTGCCGGTCCGCACGGTGGCGACTCCCGGTCCGCACGGTGGGGGCCGGCGGTCCGCAGGGTGGCGGCTGCCGGTCCGCACGGTGGCGGCTGCCGGTCCGCACGGTGGGGGCCGGCGGTCCATGCCCGGCCCTCGTCACGGGCCGTGGCTTCCCGGCCCAGCATCCCCGGCCGACCGCCCGGGACGCGCGGGACGCCGGCGCGAGGCACGGCCCCGTCTCCGGGCGGGCCCGGCGCCGGGGGAAAGGCCCCGCCCGCGCGGTGGGTGCGTGGCACTCGTACGGGGGACAATCGTGGTGAGGCACCACCTCGTGAGGGAGGTCCCATGGCGCTGCGATCCACCCGTGCCCGCGGGGTGCCGCGGGACGCCGTGCACCATCCGCTGTTCGCCCGCTGCTACGCCCGGGTCAGTGTGAGCGCCGAGACCCGGATGGGCATGGGGCCTGTGCGCGAGCGGCTGCTCGCCGGGTTGTCCGGACGGGTGATCGAGATCGGCGCGGGCAACGGCCTGAACTTCTCCCACTACCCGGGCACCGTCTCGGAGATCGTCGCCATCGAACCGGAGCGCACGCTGCGGCAGTTGGCCGTGGAAGCGGCGCTGCGCGCCCAGGTGCCGGTCGACGTCGCGCCGGGCGCGGCGGAGGCGCTGCCGGTCAAGAGCGAGGCCTTCGACGCGGCCGTGGTCTCGCTGGTGCTGTGCAGCGTCCGCGATGTGCCGCGAGCGCTCGGGGAGCTGAGGCGGGTGCTGCGGCCCGGCGGTGAGGTGCGGTTCTTCGAGCACGGCCGGGGCGGCGGCCGGGTGATGACCTTCACTCAGCGTGCGCTGGACCGCACGCTGTGGCCCGCCCTGTCCGGCGGCTGCCATGTGTCCCGCGAGCCGGTGGCCGCACTGCGGGAGGCCGGGTTCGCGCTGGGACCCTACCGGCGGATGATGATGCCGGAGAACGGGCCGGTGCTGCCGAGTTCGTACTGCGTGCTCGGCACGGCGTGGCGGCCGACCGGAGCCGATGCCTAGTCACAGGCTCACACGCTCCACCGGCGAAGCTCGTCAGCGATGTCGTCGACCGACGCCTCACCGCTCTTGACCAGCAGGGCGAGATCCCGCACCTGCTCGGGTGTGGTGGCGACCTTGACCCCGCCGGCGACCAGGTAGGCATAGGCGACCGCGGAGGCGAACAGGGCGTTGGAGCGCTCCAGAGCGGGGACGTGGATCAGCAGCTGGAGCAGCGCGGCGGCGCGGGCGTGCGGGCCCTCGTAGACAGGCGTGTCGAATATTTCCGCACGGTGGCGGGCGACGGCCGCGACGAGCGCTCCCCAGTCGGTGACCTGGGGGTCTCCCGGGGTGCGTTGTTCGGCGAGCATCAGCAGCCAGGCGAGGTCGATGTCGAGGTCGTTCATCCGAGGTCGTCCACCGCAGATCGTTGGTCCGGGATCGTCGGTCCGGGATCGCTCGACGGCTCAGCGGCGGCCGTCGCCGACCTCCTCGGCGAACACCTTCTCGTACTGCCGCATGAAGTCGGCGGCGGCCTCCACGAAGGTGCGGCCGGCCTCGCCGGTGTCCTGCCGGACCAGCTCCTCGATGTAGCGGTTGACGCTCATCCCCCGGGCCAGGGCCCGTTCGCGGGCCGCCCGTGCGGTGCCCTCGTCCACCCGCACGTTCAACTGGGCCTTCTGGGTCTTCGCCATACCTCGAAGCTAGCGCCGGAACGCTAGCGGCGGCAAGGCCGGCGTCCCGCGAGAACCCAGCGAAATAGCGGCGAACCGGTACCACAGGAGGATTCCTGGTGTGGGCCGGGTCACACTACTCTGGCGGCCCGCGGAGACCACCGAGGAGGCCGTCTTGTCCACACCTGCTGCAGAGCACGCCCCCGGTCGGGCGTCGGCCGACGACACCGCCGCCCGGGCGCGCGGCCTGACCAAGGCGTACGGCTCGGGCGAGACCACGGTGCTCGCCCTCGACTCGGTGGACGTGGACATCGCACGTGGCCGTTTCACCGCGGTCATGGGCCCGTCCGGCTCCGGGAAGTCCACACTGATGCACTGCCTGGCGGGCCTCGACACCGTCTCGGCCGGTCAGGTGTGGCTCGGCGACACCGAGATCACAGGGCTCAGGGAACGGGAGCTGACGCGGCTGCGCCGGGACCGGGTCGGGTTCATGTTCCAGTCCTTCAACCTCATTCCCACGCTGAACGCGTTGGAGAACATCACGCTGCCCCTGGACATCGCGGGCCGGGCCCCCGATCCGCAGTGGCTCGACCGGGTCGTCGACACCCTCGGGCTGCGGGACCGGCTGAGGCACCGGCCCGCCCAGCTCTCCGGGGGCCAGCAGCAGCGGGTCGCCTGTGCGCGGGCGCTGGTCTCCCGGCCCGAGCTGATCTTCGCGGACGAGCCGACCGGCAACCTCGACTCGCGGGCCGGTCTGGAAGTGCTCGGCTTTCTGCGGGAGGCCGTGGACGAGCTGGGTCAGACCGTCGTCATGGTCACCCATGACCCGGGCGCCGCCGCCCACTCCGACCTGGTGCTCTTCCTCGGGGACGGACGGATCGTGGACGAGATGGAGCGGCCGACGTCGGAGGCGGTGCTGGAGCGCATGCGCCTGTTCACCGGCGCAGGCCTCCCGGCCGCCCCGGGCGCGCCCACCGGGGCGGGGTCCCCCTCCGGAGCGGACACAGCCCACGGACCGGGCTCCCCGTCCGCGCCGGGCTCTCCCTTGGCGCCGGGCTCTCCCGAGCCGGGCTCTCCCTTGGCGCCGGGCTCTCCCGGCAAGGACTGACGCCGTGCTGAAGGCGACGCTCAGGAGCTTCCTCGCGCACAAGGGCCGGCTGGTGCTCTCGGCGCTGGCGGTCCTGCTTTCCGTGGCGTTCGTCGCGGGCAGCCTGGTCTTCTCCGACACCCTCACCCGTACCTTCGACCGGCTGTTCGCCTCCACCTCCGCCGATGTCACCGTCCGCCCGCAGGAGGGCCTCGACGAGTCGGTGCCCTCCGGGAGGACGGCGACCGTGCCGGCCGCGCTCGCCGACCGGCTGGCCGCGGTCGACGGGGTCGCCGCCGCGCGCGTGGACGCGGAGGTCGAGAACATCACCGTCGTCGACGACGGGAACGAGTCGGTGAGCCCGACCACCGGCGCCCCCACGATCGGCACCAACTGGAACCCGACCGACCGCAGCCCCGTGGAACTCACCTCGGGTCACGCCCCGCGCGGCCCGGGGCAGGCGCTGCTCGACTCGGAGACCGCCGACCGCGCGGACGTGCGTATCGGCGACACCGTCACCGTGATCGCCCCGCCGGGCTCGTTCGACGTCGAGATCGTCGGCATCGCCACGTTCACCACGACCAACCCCGGAGCGGCGCTGCTCTTCCTGGACACCCCGACGGCGCAGACGAAGCTGCTGGGCGATCCCCGCGCGGCCACCGGCATCTCCGTCGAGGCGGCGGCCGGGACGAGTGACGACCTGCTCAAGCGGCGCGTCGCCGACGCCCTGGGCGCGGACGCCTATCAGTACCGCACGGCCGCCGAGCAGGCCGAGTCGGACGCCGAACAGTTGGGCGGATTCCTCGACGTCATCAAGTACGTCATGCTCGGTTTCGCCGGAATCGCGGTCCTGGTCGGCGTGTTCCTCATCGTCAACACCTTCTCGATGCTGATCGCGCAGCGCACCCGCGAGCTGGGGCTGCTTCGCGCACTCGGCGCGGACCGGCGTCAGGTGCGACGCTCGGTGCTCACCGAGGCGTTGCTGCTCGGCGTGGTCGCCTCGACGCTGGGCCTGGCCGCGGGCATCGGGCTGGCCGCGGGGCTGATCGCTCTGATGAACGCGCTCGGCATGAACATCGACTCCGGCGAGATGGCCATCGGCTGGGCGACGCCCGTCGCGGCGTACGTCGTCGGCGTCGGGGTGACGTTCGTCGCCGCCTATCTCCCGGCGCGCCGTGCGTCGGCCGTCTCCCCGATGGCGGCCCTCGCGGACGCGGAGATCGCCGGAGTGGGCCGGCCGCTGCGGACGCGGGCCGTGGCCGGCGCCGTCGTCGGGGCCCTGGGCCTGGCCGCGCTCGTGGGGTGCGCGGCGGCGACCGGGACCTCCTCGGCGGCGGCGCTGCTCGGGCTCGGTGTGGTCCTGACCCTGCTCTCCACCGTGATCGCCGGGCCGCTGCTCGTCCGGCCGGTGATCCGGGTGCTCGGAGCGGCCTTCCCGGCCCTGTTCGGTTCGGTCGGCCGGATGAGCCGGCGCAACGCGCTGCGTAACCCCCGCCGCACCGGTGCCACGGCCTCCGCGCTCATGGTGGGCATCGCGCTGGTCGGCGGGATGTCGGTGGCCAGCGCCTCGATGACCGAGTCCTTCGACCAGCAGATCGACAAGGTGATGGGCGCCGACTTCGTCGTGCAGAACGGCGGTTTCATGCCGTTCCCGCGTGAGGTGGGCGAGCGGGTGCTCGAGACCGAGGGCGTCGGGCTCGTCGTACGGTCGCGGTTCGCGCCGGTCGCCGTGCGGCTGCCGGACGGTGAGCGGGTGGAGACGACCGCAACGGGCTACGGCCCGCGCCTCGACGACGTCGCCAACATCCCGTACGCGCGCGGGGACACGGCGGCGGCGCTCGCGCCCGGTCACCTGGCGATGGACGCGGACTTCGCGCGGGAACACGGCGTACGCCCCGGCAGCACGGTCTCCGTCGAGTTCCAGGGCGGGCGCGTCGCCGACCTGACGGTGGGCTCGCTCACCGACCAGGACTCCGCCCAGGGGTTCGGGATGGAGGGCGGGCTGTTCTTCGGCCTGGAGACGCTGGAGCGGTACGCACCCGGGGGCCAGGACTCGTCGCTGTATGTGAACGCCGAGCCGGGGACGAGCGCCGACGCACTGCGCGCGGACCTGGAACGGACACTGGACCCGTATCCGCAGGTGCAGGTGCGCGACCTGGCCGACTACAAACAGCTGGTACGCGACCAGATCGCGGTGCTGCTCTACCTCGTGTACGCGCTGCTCGGGCTGGCGATCGTCATCGCGGTGCTCGGCGTGGTCAACACCCTCACGCTGTCGGTGGTGGAGCGCACCCGTGAGATCGGGCTGCTGCGGGCCATCGGGCTCGCCCGGCGACAACTGCGCCGGATGATCCGGCTGGAGTCGGTGGTGATCGCGGTGTTCGGAGCGGTCCTCGGGCTGGTCCTGGGGCTGGTGTGGGGCGTGTGCGTTCAGCAGGTGCTGGCACTGGAGGGGCTGACGGCGTTCGCGATTCCGTGGGGCACGGTCGTCGCGGTCGTGGTGGGTTCGGCGGTGGTGGGCGTGGTGGCGGCGCTGCTGCCCGCGCTGCGTGCCTCGCGCATGAATGTGCTGGCGGCCATAGCGCACGAGTGATTGACTCCAGTGGCCCGAAGTCCCCCGCCACGTAGGAGAGTTCATGTCGCGTCCGTTCCGCTTCGGCGTCAACCTGATGACGTCCGCGCCTGCCGACGAGTGGAGTGCGAAATGCCGGCGGGCCGAGGAGCTGGGGTACGACGTGATCCTGGTCCCGGACCATCTCGGCATGCCGGCGCCGTTCCCGGCGCTGGTCGCAGCGGCCCGGGCCACCGAGCGGCCCCGGCTGGGCACCTTCGTGCTCAACGCGGGGTTCTGGAACCCCGCGCTGCTGGCCCGGGAGGTGGCGACCACGGACGCCCTGACGGGCGGACGCCTGGAACTCGGGCTCGGCACCGGCTACGTACGGGCGGAGCACGACGCGGCGGGGCTGCCGTTCGGCTCGCCCGGTGAGCGGGTGGACCATCTGCGGCGCACCGTCGAGGAGCTGGAGCGACTGCTCGGCGACGAGGAGTACCGGCCGCGGCCGGTGCAACGTCCCGGGGTGCCGCTGCTGATCGGCGCCAACGGCGACCGGATGCTGGAGCTGACGGCCCGGCACGCCGCCATCGCCGCCTTCACGGGCGGGCGTACCGTGCGGGGCAGTTCGACGGGGCAGCTCGCCCCGATCACCGCCGGGGAACTCGACGAGCGCGTGGCCCGGTACCGGGAGCTGGCGGCGGGCCGCAAGGAGCCGGCGGAGCTGAACCTGCTCATCCAGATGGTCGTCGTGACCGAGGACCGCGAGGCCGCCGTCCGCCCCTTCCTGGAGTACGTGCCGCACCTGACCTTCGAGCAGGTGCTGGAGCTGCCCATCTTCCTGGCCGGAACCGTGGAACAGATCACCGAGCGGGTGCGGGCGCAGCGAGAGCGGTACGGGTTCACCTATCTGACGGTGCTGGAGCCGTACATGGAGGCTTTCGCCCCGGTGATGCGGGCGCTGCGCGACGCCTGACGGCCGTACGCGCGCCCCGTGCGCGCCCCGTGGGATTACGAGGCCGTCCGACGCGCGCGGCCCTGCGAGGTGCGTGACGGTCCGACGTGCGTGGCCGTCCGCGTGCGCGGCGGCCCGAAGTGCCTGACCGTCTGCGTGCGCGGCAGTCCGGCGGGCGTGGCGGTCCGGCCTGCGCGGCGCTCCGGCGGACGCCGCGGTCCGCATGCCGGAATGTCGCGTGGCGGTCCGGCGTGCGTGATGGGGTCGTCGCATGACCGAACTTCGCATACGGGCCGCCGCGCGGCCCGGGGATCTGGACACCGTGCTCGCCTTCTGGAAGGTGGCCGCCGAGGGGACGAGCATCAGTGACGACCGGCAGGGCGTGGAGCGGCTGGTGGCCCGCGATCCCGAAGCGCTGATCCTGGCCGAGCGCGGCGGCGACCTGGTCGGCACGGTGATCGCGGGCTTCGACGGCTGGCGGTGCCATCTGTACCGGCTGGCGGTGCACCCCGACCACCGGCGCCAGGGCATCGGCTCGGCCCTGCTCACGGCCGCGGAGGAGCGGTTCGTCCGGCTCGGCGGGCGCCGTGGGGACGCGATGGTGCTGCGGCGCAACGAGCGGGCCCAGCATGCCTGGCGGGCGGCCGGGTACGCGCCTCAGGAGCAGTGGCGACGCTGGGTGAAGCCCCTCCCCGACTGAAAGGCTGTGACGACCGGCGCATGAGCGAGTCCAGTCCCCATCGGCGATTCTCCCGGCGCCTGCCGCGGACCTCCCCCCGGGGCTGTGACCCGGCGCCCCTCCTCGGCGCACGACATCGCGCGAACCTCCGTGTCCTGGCCGATCATGGATCCGAGGTGACCCGATGACCGAAGTGCTTCTGCTGCTGGTGGCGATCCTGCTCGCGCTCGCGTGCGGCGCCTTCGTCGCGGCCGAGTTCTCGCTGACCACCGTCGAGCGCGGCGAGCTGGAACGGGCGGCGGCGCGGGGCGAGCGGGGTGCGGCGAGCGCCCTGAAGGCCGTACGGAAGCTGACCTTCCAGCTCTCCGGGGCGCAGCTCGGCATCACGGTCACCAACCTGGTGGTCGGCATGCTCGCCGAGCCGTCGGTCGCGGCGCTGATCGCGGGCCCGCTGGAGAGCGTGGGGATCTCGCGCTCGGCCTCCTCCTCGCTGGCGCTGGTGCTGGGCACGGCTCTGTCGACGGTCTTCCTGATGATCGTCGGCGAGCTGGTGCCGAAGAACTGGGCGATCTCCTCGCCGCTGGCCGTGGCCAGGAGGGTGGGCGGCCCGCAGCGCTGGTTCAGCGCGGCCTTCCGGCCCTTCATCACCCACCTGAACAACACGGCCAACCGCATCGTGCGCCGTTTCGGCGTGGAGCCCGCCGAGGAGCTGGCGTCCGCGCGCGGGCCTCAGGAGCTGGCGGCGCTCGCCCGGCACTCGGCCAAGGAGGGCGCGCTGGAGGCCGACACCGCCGAGTTGTTCGTGCGGACCCTGAACCTGGCCGATCTGACGGCGCAGAACGTGATGACCCCCCGCGTCCAGGTCGTCGCCCTCGACGCCCGCGCGACGTGCGAGGACGTGGCGAACGCGACGCGGGCGACCGGGCTGTCCCGGTTCCCCGTCTACCAGGACACTCTCGACGCCGTGGTGGGAACCGCGCACATCAAGGACGTACTCGCGGTGCCGGCCGAGCGGCGACGTCGGATCGCGGTCGCCGAGCTGATGCGCGAGCCGCTGCTCGTCCCGGAGTCACTGACCGTCGACCGGCTCCTGGACCGGCTCTCCGGGCGGCGCACGATGGCCGTCGTGATCGACGAGTACGGCGGGACGGCCGGCGTGGCCACGCTGGAGGACATCGTCGAGGAGGTCGTCGGCGAGGTGCGGGACGAGCACGACCCGCACGAGACGCCCGAGCTGGATCCGGCCGGCACCGACGAACAGGGCCACGCTCTGTACCGGGCCGACGGCGCGGCCCGCGTGGACCGGCTGGCGCGCCTGGGACTCAAGGTGCCCGAGGGGCCGTACGAGACGGTCGCCGGGCTGGTCGCGGCCGGACTGGGGCACATTCCGGCCGTCGGCGACATCCTGGACGTCGCCGGCTGGCGGCTGGAGGTCGTGGACGCCACGGGTCGCAGGGCGGCCCGGGTGCTGCTGCACGCGCCGCTCGACGACGCGCGCGCCGCCGACGACGCGGACGGAGCACACAAAGGCGAAGGGAAGGCAGGCCGGTGATCGCCGTACAGCTGCTGATCGGTCTGGCGACGCTCGTCGTCAACGCCTTCTTCGTGGGTGCCGAGTTCGCGCTGATCTCCGTGCGCCGCAGCCAGGTGGAGCCCTACGCCGAGGAGGGCGACCGGCGCGCGAAGAGCGTGCTGTGGGGCCTGGAGCACGTGTCGGCGCTGATGGCGGCGGCGCAGCTGGGCATCACGCTGTGCACGCTGGTCCTCGGTGTGGTCGCGGAACCGGCGATCGCGCACCTGCTGGAGCCGGTGTTCCACGCGGTGGGCGTGCCGTCCGGCGCGGGGCACGCGGTGTCCTTCGTGATCGCCCTGGCGCTGGCGACGTACCTGCACATGCTGCTCGGCGAGATGGTGCCGAAGAACATCGCGCTGGCCGAGCCGGTGCGCAGCGCGCTGCTGCTCGGGCCGCCGCTCGTGGCGCTGTCCCGGGCGCTGCGCCCGGTGATCTTCACGATCAACGCCTTCGCGAACGCGCTGCTCAAACTGCTCAGGGTCGAGACGAAGGACGAGGTCTCCGCGACCTTCACGGATGCGGAGCTGGCCGAGTTCGTGAAGGACGCCGGCGAAGCCGGGCTGATCGACGACCGGGCGCAGGAGCGCCTCCACGACGCCCTGGAACTGGGCCGGCGTCCGGTGCGGGACGTGGTGCTGCCGCTGGAACGCGTCGTCCACGCGCGCGTGGGCATCACCCCGGAGCAGTTGGAGCGGCTGTCGGCCCGGTCCGGGTTCTCCCGTTTCCCGGTGGTGGACGACGGGCGGCGGATCGTCGGCTACCTGCATGTGAAGGACGCGCTGGACGCCTCGCCCCGCGACGTGCCGTTCCGGCTGCGGGACATGCGGCCCATCGCGCGGGTGCGGGAGCGCACCCCGCTGGACGACGTACTCACCGCGATGCGGCGCAGCCGCACCCATCTGGCGGCCGTACTCGGGTCGGACGGGCGGCTGGCGGGGCTGGTGACCATGGAGGACGTACTGCGGGAGCTGTTCGGGCAGCGGACGTGAGCCGGTGGGGCGGAGGCCGGCGCCGGCGCGGGAGCGGATGACGGGGGAAAGGCGGGGGGCGGAGGCGGATGGCGGCACCGGCGGATGCGGAGGGCGGTGCGGGCCCGGAGGGCGACCGACCGGCGGGTATGTGTAGGGGCTACCATTTCTGTCGCCATGCAGACGAATCCCACCCACACCAGTCTTGTCGCCGTCGGCGACTCCTTCACCGAGGGCATGTCGGACCTGCTGCCCGACGGCTCCTACCGGGGCTGGGCCGACCTCCTCGCCGCGCGGATGGCCGCCCGCTCCCCCGGCTTCCGGTACGCGAACCTCGCGGTGCGCGGAAAGCTGATCGGGCAGATCGTCGACGAGCAGGTCGACGTGGCGGCGGCCATGGGAGCCGACGTGATCACGCTGGTCGGCGGGCTCAACGACACACTGCGGCCCAAGTGCGACATGGCCCGGGTACGTGATCTGCTGACGCAGGCCGTGGAGCGGCTCGCCCCGCACTGCGAGCAGCTGGTGCTGATGCGCAGCCCGGGGCGCCAGGGTCCGGTGCTGGAGCGGTTCCGGCCGCGCATGGAGGCGCTGTTCGCCATCATCGACGACCTGTCGAAGCAGCACGGCGCCGTGGTGGTCGACCTGTACGGGGCCGACTCGCTGGCCGATCCGCGCCTGTGGGACGTGGACCGGCTGCATCTGACCGCCGAGGGGCACCGCCGGGTCGCGGAGGCCGTGTGGCAGTCGCTCGGTTACGAGCCCGAGGATCCCGAGTGGCACGCGCCGATCCCGGCGACGCCGCCACCGGGCTGGGTCATGCGCCGGACCGCGGACGTCCGCTTCGCCCGGCAGTACCTGCTGCCCTGGATCGGCCGCAGACTGACGGGCCGGTCGTCCGGGGACGGCCTGCCGCCCAAGCGTCCGGAGCTGCTGCCGTACGAGGACCTGACGCCGTGATCCCCGCGCCCGCGCGCCCTTCGTAGGTTCCGACGAAGAGCCCCGTGGAGCTGGCCTGCAGGAATCGCCAGTAGAATCCGTTCACGTGACTTCCGCTCCCGCCAAGCCCCGCATCCCGAACGTCCTCGCCGGACGCTACGCCTCCGCCGAGCTCGCCACGCTCTGGTCGCCCGAGCAGAAGGTGAAGCTCGAGCGGCAGCTCTGGCTCGCCGTGCTGCGGGCCCAGAAGGACCTCGGCATCGCGGTGCCCGACGCCGCGATCGCCGACTACGAGCGCGTCCTCGACCAGGTCGACCTGGCCTCGATCGCCGAGCGCGAGAAGGTCACGCGGCACGACGTGAAGGCGCGGATCGAGGAGTTCAACGACCTCGCCGGGCACGAGCACGTGCACAAGGGCATGACCTCCCGCGACCTGACGGAGAACGTCGAGCAGCTCCAGGTCCGGCTCTCCCTCGAGCTGATCCGCGACCGCTCGGTGGCCGTCCTGGCCCGGCTTGGCAAGCTGGCCGGCGAGTACGGCGAGCTGGTCATGGCCGGCCGCTCCCACAACGTCGCCGCTCAGGCCACGACGCTGGGCAAGCGCTTCGCCACCGCCGCCGACGAGCTGCTCGTCGCGTACGGCCGGGTGGAGGAGCTCCTCAGCCGCTACCCGCTGCGCGGCATCAAGGGCCCCGTCGGCACCGCCCAGGACATGCTCGACCTGCTCGGCGGGGACGCGGGCAAGCTCGCGGAGCTGGAGCAGCGGATCGCCGGGCACCTGGGCTTCTCGCAGGCCTTCACCTCGGTCGGCCAGGTCTACCCGCGCTCGCTGGACTACGAGGTCGTCACCGCGCTGGTGCAGCTGGCGGCGGCGCCTTCGTCGCTGGCGAAGACCATCCGGCTGATGGCCGGGCACGAGCTGGTCACCGAGGGCTTCAAGCCCGGCCAGGTCGGCTCCTCCGCGATGCCGCACAAGATGAACACCCGCTCCTGCGAGCGCGTGAACGGCCTGATGGTGATCCTGCGCGGCTACGCCTCGATGACCGGCGAGCTGGCGGGCGACCAGTGGAACGAGGGCGACGTCTCCTGCTCGGTGGTGCGCCGGGTGGCGCTCCCCGACGCGTTCTTCGCCCTCGACGGGCTGCTGGAGACGTTCCTGACGGTGCTCGACGAGTTCGGCGCCTTCCCGGCCGTCGTGGCCCGGGAGCTGGACCGCTACCTGCCGTTCCTGGCCACCACCAAGGTCCTGATGGGTGCGGTGCGGGCCGGCGTGGGCCGCGAGGTCGCGCACGAGGCGATCAAGGAGAACGCCGTCGCCTCCGCGCTGGCGATGCGCGAGCAGGGCGCCGAGCGCAATGAGCTGCTCGACAAGCTGGCCGCCGACGAGCGCATCCCTCTGGACCGCGCCGGGCTGGACGCGCTGATGGCCGACAAGCTGTCCTTCACGGGCGCCGCGGCCGACCAGGTCGGCGTCGTCGTCGCCCGGGTCGAGGAGATCGTCAAGCAGCACCCGGCCGCCGCGGGGTACACCCCCGGAGCGATCCTCTGACGCGCTTCACCCAGGCGGAGCTGGAGGCCGCCCGCGACCGTCTCGTACCGGACGTCGTCGCGGACGGTCTCCGCGTGCTGTTCTGCGGCATCAACCCCGGACTGATGACCGCGGTGACCGGCCACCACTTCGCCCGTCCCGGCAACCGCTTCTGGCCGGTGCTGCACCTGTCCGGGTTCACGCCACGGCTGCTGAGGCCGTCGGAGCAGCAGGAGCTGCCGTCGTACGGGCTCGGCATCACGAACGTCGTCGCGCGGGCCAGCGCGCGGGCGGACGAGCTGACCGCGGAGGAGTACCGGGAGGGCGGTCGGGTGCTGGCGCTGAAGGTGGCGCGGCTGCGGCCCCGCTGGCTGGCCGTGGTGGGTGTCACCGCGTACCGGGCGGCGTTCGACGAGCGAAAGGCCCAAGTGGGCCCGCAGACGCGGACGATCGGGGACACGCGCGTGTGGGTGCTGCCCAATCCTAGTGGGCTCAACGCGCACTGGACGGCGCAGACGATGGCGGAGGAGTTCGCACGGCTGCGGGTCGCCGCGGAGACGGAACAGCAGGCGGAGCAGTAGGGGTTGGCGTCCGTCACGGTGGTGCCTGCTCCGTGACGACGGCCAGCAGTCGCGCCTCGTCCGCCTCGTCGTCCCGGTCGGCGACGGCCACCGCGACCCAGCGGCCGGTGCCCTCCGCCTCCCAGAGGTACGCCACGCGCGCGCGGGCGCTGAGACCGGCCCACGGCTCGGGTATCTCCTCCCGCTCGGTCCGCAGCAGGACGGTCTGCAGGTTCCAGGGGTCCGTCTGCCCCCAGCGCGTGGCGAGCCGCTCGTAGAGGGCGTCCCGCTCCTTCTCGTACTGCTCCACCGTCACCGCCCGGTCGTCGCCGCGCAGGGCGTGGCCGCTCTCCAGCACCGCCACGAAGTGATCGGGCCCCCCTGTGCCCTCGCCCGACGGGCCGTGCTCCGCCGGGAAGGGCCGGAAGCACAGCTCGTCGATGAGGGCGATGTGCCGCGCGATGTCCATGCCCTCCAGTAAACCGGCCGCCACTGACAATTGGCGGGGCGTCAGCGGCCCGGGCGTCAGGCCGCCGGCGGTGTCAGGCGTCCCGGCTGCGCAGCCTCCAGGCTCCCGCCAGCAGGGCTGCCGCCGCCCACAGCGCGGTCACCGCGAGTCCGGCCCAGGGCCCCAGCGTTCCGTCGTGCGTCTCGTACAGGACGACCTGCCCCGCCTTGTCCGGCAGGAAGTCGGTGGCGCCGCCCACCGCGTCGCCGATCACGAAGGAGACGATGAGGATGAACGGAATCAGGACGGACAGGGTGGCCACGCCACTGCGGAACAGAGCCGTGAGGCCGGCCGCGAGCAGGGCCATCAGCATGAAGTAGATCCCGCATCCCACGACGCCGCGCACCTGCTCGCCGGTGCTGAGTCCGCTCGCCGCCGAGCCGAGGCCCGCCCGGGCCGCGACGAGGGCGGCGAACGCGGTGAGCAGCCCCACGACGAGGGCCGGCACGGCGACTACCACGAGTTTCGCCGCGAACCACCGTCCGCGCCGCGGAACCGCGGCCAGGGAGAGCCGGATTCCGTTGCCCTGGTACTCGCAGGAGACGACCATGGCCCCGAAGGCGATGGCGGCGATCTGGCCGGGCATGACGCCGGACAACGCCATGAACAACGGGTCGAAGTCCGGGTCGGAGGTGTCGGAGACCCCGGCCAGCGCGGAGAAGGCGGTGGTGACCGCGAACACGGCCAGCAGGGTGCCGCACAGTGAGCGCAGGGTGAGGACCTTGAGCGCCTCCGAGCGGAGTACGGGGGTGAAGTGCATGGTCACGCCTCCTGGGGCTGTGCGCTGAACTCGGTCTCGGTGGCCGTCAGGTCGAGGTAGGCCTGTTCCAACGTGCCCTCGTGCGCTGTCAGTTCGAGGACCGGGACGCCCGCGGCGGACATGGCGCGGCCGATGTCGTCCACACGCGCGTCGTGCACGGTCCAGTGCCCGTCGTCGTGTTCCACCGCGTCGTGGCCGTACCGGGCGAGGGCGGCCTTCAGGGCGGTGGGGTCCGACGTACGGACGCGGACCCGCGGCTGCACGCGCGCGTCGATGAACTCCCGCATCGGCGTGTCGGCGAGCAGCCGGCCCCGGCCGAGGACGACCAGGTGGTCGGCGAAGGACGCGGTCTCGTTCATCAGATGACTGGAGACGAGGACCGTGCGTCCCTCGGCCGCGAGCCGGCGCAGCAGTTCGCGGATCCAGATGATGCCCTCGGGGTCCAGTCCGTTGGAGGGCTCGTCCAGCATCACCACCTCGGGATCGCCCAGCAGGGCGGCGGCGATGCCCAGCCGCTGGCGCATGCCCAGCGAGTACGTCCGCACCCGGTGGCGCGCCACCGACGCGATGCCCGTCTCCTCCATCACCTCGTCGGCCCGGCGCGACGGGACGCCGTTGCTCGCCGCGAGGACGCGCAGGTGGTCCCGGGCGGTGCGTGAGCCGTGGGCGGCGTGCGCGTCGAGCAGGGCGCCGACGTGCCGCAGCGGCTCGTGGAGGGTGGCGTAGGGGCGTCCGCCGACGGTCGCGGTCCCTGAGGTGGGCCGGTCCAGGCCCAGGACGAGCCGCATGGTCGTGGACTTGCCGGCGCCGTTGGGGCCGAGGAAGCCGGTGACGCGGCCGGGGCGCACGGTGAAGGTGAGGTCGTCGACGGCTCGTCGGGTGCCGTACTCCTTGGTGAGGTTCTGGACGTCGATGCTGGTCATGTCGACAGCGTGCCGGTTCGTACGGGGCCGGGGCCTCCCCCGCCGGTGGAGTCCGTCTCCCCCGTGCGGGGGAGGTCCGCTGTCAGTGGCGGCTGGCACGATGACGCGATGGTCCGCTTCCTGCGCCCGCTGTTTCGGGGGACGACGTACACCCGGCTGCTGCACCTGTGGGTGCCCATGCTCATCGTGAGTGTGTGGGTGCTCATCGACGACACCAAGATGTGGGTGCCCGCGCTGGTGTTGGCCCCGGTCGGCTTCATCCCGGCGGTGCGGACCGGCGAGGGCGTGCAGGCCCGTCTGCTCCTCACGCCCGGCCACGAGGACTCCGCCTTCTCGGTCGCACCCTCGGCGAACTGGCGCGACCGGCTGCGCACGGTGGCCTGGCTGGAGCTGCGCATGCTCCTGGGCATCTTGACCACGGGTGCCTGTGTCTGGCTGCCCGTTCTCACCGTCGAACTGGTCCGGCTCGCCCTGGGGCACCGGATCGACGACATACCCGTCCTGCGGGACGCCGCGCCGCACTGGGCGTACGCGCTCCTCGCGGTGCTCCCGCTCCTCGCACTGTACGGCGCCGTGGTCGGGCTCGGTGTCATGGCGACGGCGGCGGCCCGCGCGTTCCTCGGACCGTCCGCCGCCGAGCGGCTCAACGCCCTCGAGGAACGCACCGAACAACTCCTCGAACGCAACCGCATCGCCCGCGAGCTGCACGACTCCATCGGTCACGCGCTGACCGTGGCCGTCGTGCAGGCGGGTGCCGCCCGCGCGGCGAACAGCCCCGAGTTCACCGAACGGGCCCTGACCGCGATCGAGGAGACCGGCAGGGCGGCCCTGGAGGACCTGGAGCGGGTGCTCGGCGTGCTGCGGGAGGCGGAGCGGCCGGTGAGCAGCAGACCGACGCTCGCCGACGCCGGCCGTCTCCTGGAGTCCGCCCGCGCCTCCGGGACGAAGGTCGACGCCGAGGTCACGGGGCCGTTGGAGACCCTGCCGGGGCCTGTCTCCCGGGAGGGCTACCGCATCCTCCAGGAGGCGCTGACCAATGTGCTGCGGCACGCGGGTGGCGTGCCGGCGCGGGTCCGCGTCGAGGTCGCGGACGGGGCGCTCACGCTGGAGGTGTGCAATCCGCTGCCGGACGCGCGAGCCGCGCCCGGACGCGGCAGCGGGCTGCGCGGTATACGCGAGCGTGCCGCGCTGCTGGGCGGGCGGGCGCACACTGGGCCCGACGGCGCGGGTGGCTGGCAGGTACGCGTCGAGCTGCCGCCGGGCTGATCTACGCTGGGCGGATGCCGGTCAGAGTGCTCCTCGTCGACGACGAACCCCTCGTACGCGCGGGTCTGCGGGCCGTGCTGGAGGCGCAGCCGGACATCGAGGTGGTCGGCGAGGCCGCCGACGGGGCGGCGGTCATCCCGCTGGTGCGGCAGATGCGGCCGGACGTGGTCGCCATGGACGTCCGGATGCCCCTGATGGACGGCATCGAGGCCACCCGCGCGCTGCTGCGGACGATGGCCGAGCCGCCGAAGATCCTCGTGGTGACGACCTTCGAGAACGACGAGTACGTGTACGAGGCGCTGCGTGCGGGCGCCGACGGGTTCCTGTTGAAGCGGGCCCGGCCGGCCGAGATCGTGCACGCGGTACGGCTGATCGCGGAGGGCGAGTCCCTGCTTTTCCCGGCCTCGGTGCGGCAGCTCGCCGCCGAGTACGGCGACGGCGGCGGGAACCGGGCGGCCCGCGCCGAGTTGGAGCGGGCGCAGCTGACCGAGCGGGAGGGCGAGGTCCTGCGGCTGATGGCACGCGGGTTGTCGAACGCGGAGATCGCCGCCCGGCTGACCGTCGGCACGGAGACGGTGAAGTCGCACGTCAGCGCCGTACTGTCGAAGCTGGGGGCGCGGGACCGCACACAGGCGGTGATCACGGCGTACGAGTCGGGTTTCGTGGCGCCCGGGTGAGGCACCGCGGTACTGCGGCAGGGGCCGACCGGCACTCGCCGGGGCGGAGCGGGCCGAGTACGATCCGGCGAACACGCGCACGAGCTGGGAGGACGGACGTTGAGCGGGCTGACCGGCGGGGATCCGTCGCTGCTGCGGAGGATCAACTCCGCGGTGGTGCTGCATGCGTTGCGTGCCACGGACTGTGCGACGCTGACCGAGATCACCCGGGTGACAGGGCTGTCCCGGCCGACCGTCGAGGGGGTCGTCGAGGGCCTCATCGAGGCGGGTCTCGTCATCGAGGCGGCCGCCGACGAGGGTACGGCCCGTCGGCAGGGGCGGCCCGCGCGGCGGTTCCGGTTCCGGGCGGAGGCCGGGCACCTGCTCGGTCTGGAGATCGGGCCGCACCGCGTCGCCGCGCTCCTGTCCGGCCTGGACGGCCGCGTGATCGGCGCACAGGCCAAGGACGTCGACGAGGGTGCCCCGGCCGACGAGCGGCTGGAGCGGCTGCGCACGGCGGTCGCCGAGCTGCTGCGCCGGGCCGGTGTGGCCCGCGGATCGCTGCGTGCCGTGGGAGCGGCCACGCCGGGGATCGTCGAGGCGGACGGCACGGTCCGGCTGGGCACCGCGCTGCCCGGGTGGACGGGGCTGCGCCTGGGCGAGCGGCTGAGCCGTTCCTTCAAGTGTCCGGTACTGGTCGAGAACGACGCGAACGCGGCGGCGGTCGCCGAGCACTGGAAGGGAGCGGCCACCGAGTCCGACGACATCGTCTTCGTGCTGGCCGGACTGAGCCCGGGAGCCGGGGCGCTGATCGGCGGACGGCTGCACCGGGGGTACGGCGGGGCGGCCGGCGAGACCGGCGCGCTGCATCTGCTGGGCCGGGACGTGACCCCGGAGACGCTGCTGTCCACCACGGACCAGCCACTGCACCCGCTGGACGAGCAGGCGGTCGCCAAGGTGTTCGCCGAGGCCCGTGAGGGCGACCGGCGGGCCCGTGCGGCCGTCGAGCGTTACATCCAGCGGCTGGTGCACGATGTGGCGGTGATGGTGCTGGCCCTCGATCCCGAGCTGGTCGTCATCGGCGGCTGGGCGGCCGGGCTGGACGACGTACTGGAGCCGTTGCGACGTGAGCTGGCGCGCTACTGTCTGCGCCCGCCGAAGCTGGCCCTGTCGCTCCTCGGCGAGGCGGCCGTGGCGACCGGCGCGCTGCGGCTGGCCCTCGACCATGTCGAGGAGCAGCTGTTCGCGGTCGAGGGCGCCACGGCCCGCCGCTGACCTGCCGCGGACGGGTCCGGGCCGGTCAGGAGGCCCGGGTGTCGGGGCCGTGGTGGATCTCCACGTCGCCGAAGTCCCCGAACGTCAGCCGGCAGGTGTCCGCGCGGTAGGTGGCGACGGAGAGCGCGGCGGTGCGGCCCTCGACGAGGTAGCGGGTGGTGACCACGAGGACGGGCGCTCCCGGGAGGCGGTCCAGCTCCTTCGCGTCCTCCGCGCGGGCCGATCCCAGTTCCACGGCGCTCTCCTGCCGCTCCAGTTCCCCGCGCCGCAGTTCGCGGAGCACGGCACGCGCGCGTGCGACGCCGGAGGGCGCGTCGATGGAGGTGAGGTCGGGCACCGAGGCCGGCGGGACGTACAGAAGCTCCGCCGCGACGGGCTGGCCGTGCGTGACGCGGGAGCGGCGGACGGTGTGCACGGGCTCGTCCCGGCCGGTGCCCAGCGCGTCGGCGACGGCCGCGGGCGGAGCCGCCAGGGCGCAGTCGGCCGGCCGCCAGGCGTCGTCGGAGGTGCCGGGCCAGACGTGCTGCCGGGTGCCGACGGCAACGCCGACGCGCGGCGGGGCGACGGTCGTACCGACGCCACGGCGGCGCTGGAGCCTGCCTTCCAGTTCGAGCTGTTCCAGGGCCTGGCGGAGCGTGGCGCGGGCGACCCCGAAGCGGGCGGCGAGGTCCCGCTCGTTGGGCAGGACCTCACCTACCGAGAACTCCGAGTCCAGTGCCTCGCTGAGCACGGTCCTGAGATGCCAGTACTTCGGTTCCGGCACCGGTTCCAACTGCGTGGTCCCCACCCTGTCCTCCGCAATCACCGTGGTCCGGCGGCGTTTTGACGCCCTTGTTTATTAAAGGTTGTTGCAGTTCTCTGCGACGATAAAACGGCCCACACCCTTGGTCAAGACCAACCCCGCGGCAGGACGACGAGGCCCCCGTCGCGGGACGGGGGCTCGGGCCGGGTCAGGGAGGCGTTCGGCTAGGAGAGAGCGGCCAGGGAGCGCAGCTTGTCGGGGTTGCGGACGATGTACACCGACTGGATACGGCCGTCGGCCACGTCCAGCTGGAAGACGGAGTCGGGTGCGCCCCCGGACAGGACCAGCAGGGCCGGGCCGCCGTTGAGTTCCAGGGAGCGGAAGGAGACCTCCGGAACTCCCTTCCGTGCGGCGCCGAGCAGGAAGCGGCCCACCTTGTCCGAGCTCTCCAGGACGCGCAGCGGCGCCTTGGACTTGCCACCGCTGTCGCCCACCAGGCGGACGTCGGGCGCGAGCAGCGCCATCAGGCCTTCGAGGTCACCGCCGGCCGCGGCGGCGAGGAAGCGTTCGGTGAGGTCCCGGCGCTGGGCGGGGTCGACGTCGTAGCGGGGCCGCCGCTCGTCGACGTGCTTGCGGGCCCGCCCGGCGAGCTGGCGCACCGCGGCCTCCCCGCGGTCCAGCATGGCGGCGATCTCGGCGTACGGGTAACCGAACGCCTCCCTCAGGACGAACACGGCCCGTTCCAGCGGTGACAGCGACTCCAGGACGACGAGGACGGCGAAGGACACGGAGTCGGCGAGGACGGCCCGTTCCGCGGTGTCCGGCACGGCGTCCCCGAAGTCGGTGACACAGGGCTCGGGCAGCCACGGGCCGACGTACGTCTCGCCCCGGGACTTGATCTGGCGCAGCCGGTCGATGGCGAGGCGGGTGGTGACGCGCACCAGGTACCCGCGGGGTTCGCGGACGCCGGACCGGTCGGCGCCGGACCAGCGCAGCCAGGCCTCCTGGACCACGTCCTCGGCGTCTGCCAGCCGGCCCAGCATGCGGTAGGCGACTCCCAGGAGGACGGGGCGGTGCTCTTCGAACACGTCGGTCGCGGTTTCGGTGGTCACCGCTCCATCCCAGCGGACTCGTCCGGCCGTGTCCAGGCGGCGCAGGCCCCCGTCGCCGCCCTGCCGACGAGGGGCGGCGACGGGTGACGGCTGGCGAAGGGTGACGGAGTGGCGAAGGGCGACGACCGGGGGCTACCCGTCGGTAGCTCTTACTGACAAGCTGTCTACGCAACGCCGTCACCGTTCATGTGTTCCCGGAAACACGCGTTCCCGACAAGGAGCCCCATGCCCGCAACGCTCTCCTTCACGGCCCCCACCGCGCACGGTCCGCAGGACATCACCCTCGCCTACGCGCGCGCGGGCGCCGGCGAGCCGCTGCTCCTGCTGCACGGCATAGGCCACCACCGGCAGGCCTGGGACCCGGTGGTCGACATCCTCGCGACCGAGCGTGAGGTGATAGCGGTGGATCTGCCCGGGTTCGGGCAGTCGACCGCGCTGCCGCCCGGACTGCCGCACGATCTGCCGACGACGACCGCCGTACTCCACGCCTTCTGTGCGGCTCTGGGCCTCGACCGGCCGCACGTGGCCGGCAACTCGCTGGGCGGACTGCTGGCCCTGGAGCTCGGCCGCGAGAACCTGGTGCGTTCGGTGACGGCCCTGTCCCCGGCCGGGTTCTGGACGCAGGCCGAGCGGCGCTACGCCTTCGGCGTGCTGACGGGGATGCGCCGGACCGCCCGGAGCCTGCCCCTCCCCCTGGTCGAGCGGCTCTCCCGTACGGCGGTCGGCCGCACCGCCCTGACGAGTACGATCTACGCCCGTCCCGGCCGCCGCTCCCCCGAGGCCGTGGTCGCCGAGACGCTGGCGCTCGCACGCGCGGAGGGGTTCGCCGAGACGCTCCGGGCCGGACGGAGTGTGCGGTTCACCGACGACGTCCCCGGCGTCCCCGTCACCGTGGCGTGGGGCGACCGGGACCGGCTGCTCCTGTCCCGGCAGGGCATACGCGCCAAGCGCACCATTCCGCGGGCCCGGCTGGTGCGACTCCCCGGCTGCGGTCACGTCCCGATGAACGACGATCCGGCGCTGGTCGCCCGCGTCCTCCTGGACGGCAGCCGCGCTCAGGAGGCGAGCGCCCTGAGCACCTCCTTCAGCACGGTCGGGTTGTAGGGCATGCTCGCGTGCGGCGTGCGGTCGTCCGGGTCGATGTCCTGCAGGACGATGTTGTCGACGTAGCGGCCCTCGGTCTGCTCGAGGGCGCACGAGGTGTACGGCGTGACCACGTCGTCGTACTGGGTGGCGATGACGGTGTGGCGGACGCCCTCCGTCGTCTCGCCGAGGCCGGCCAGCTCACTCTGGAAGGGATGGTCGTGCTGGAGCTGCGGCCAGGCCGGCACGACCTCCCCGACGGCGCCCTGTTCGAGGAGTTCCACCGCGCCGGGGATCTGACGCGCGAGGTTCAGCAGGCCCTGGGCGGTGACCCCGTGGTTGCTGGGCGCGATGCCGACGAAGTTGTGCACCTTGGGCCCTCCGCCGAGGGCGTTCAGGTAGTAGCGCGGCATCATGCCGCCCTGCGAGAAGCCGACCAGGTCGACCTGCTGGGCACCGGTGCGCCGCAGCACCTCGTCGACGAAGTCCGCGAGCTGCCGGGCGGAGTGCTTGATGTCGCCCAGCCCGAAGATCACCGGACTGCCGTGCTGGCCGTAGTCGAGCCGGAAGACCCGGTGGCCGTGCTGCCGCAGCAGGGGGGCGGCGGAGGTCCATGTGTAGCCGCGGTTGCCGAAGGTGCCGTGCACGAGCACCACCGGGCGGGGATGCTCCTCGGTCGCCGGGACGTTCCAGTCATCCTCTCCCGCCCGTACATCGACGGTGGCGATGACCTGGGCGGAGCCGGCCTGCGCCAGCCCGTGCACCCGGTGCGGCGCCTCGGTGATATCGGTGGTGACGTCCTCCGAACTGACGCCGGGGATGCGGGGGTTGACGAAGCTCACGACGATCTCCCTGTCGTTGGGAATACCGCTGGGTCGGCGCTGAATTCTCAGTTTCGCGTCCCTCGAATTCCGCAACGATCCCTCGTTCGAGGTAAAGAATTCGTTCCATCGGGTAAGTAGGGCTTGTTCATTCGAATGGGTCATACGGCCAGCCGTGCGGCGGCGGCACGCAGCAGGCGCACGTACCGGCTCTCCCTGACCGGGTGGCCCACCTGCCCGGTCAGGGCCCACTCGGCGCAGTCCAGGCTGTGCCGGAACGCCGCGTCGTGCAGCGGCCGGACGATCAGGACCCAGCCCAGCCAGCGCACACCCCGCGGACGGACCACGAGGGTGTTGCGCAGCACGGTCAGCCGCTCGTCGAGGCCTTCGACGCTGAACTCGTGGAACCCCTCGAATCCTTGGGGGCCGGTGAACCGGAACCGCACCCACCGGCCCGGCACGTAGTGGCTCACCACGTACCGCACCGGTCCGTGACCGCCGGCGACGCCGACGGCGAGAGGCCCCTCGAAGCGTACGGGCGGCCAGTTCGGCGGCCAGAGGCGGTCGTCCTCGCTGCCCAGCGAGTCGATCAGCACGCCGACTTCCTCGGGGGCCGCGGGCAGGGCGCGTTCATGAACATTGAGCACGGCGATCACGGAATTCAGACTGCCAGCCGGCGCCCGTCGAGAACTCCCCCGAAAGGGAATCCGAAAAGCACGCCCGGAGCGCGAATTCCGCACCGTGCGCCGTCGCCCACGCGCCAACGCGCGGTCGGACACGGGGCGTTGCGCGTTGGGGGTGCGGTGGGCCCCGAGCGTAAGGACAGGTGAGACGGACACACGTCGGCACGGCTCACGGCGAGGGGATGTTGGTCATGGACGCAGGGCCCGAGTTGCCCGAGTCCGGCGGTGGCGGAGGGAGTCGGTCCTCTGTTCCACCAAAGGCGTTGCCCGGGTCGTGGCAGCCCCTGCTCGGCCGGCCCGGACTGGCGGAACTGCTCGGGCATCCCCTCGCGGGTGCCGCGCTGACGGAGATGGGCCGGCTGCCGCCCTCCGTCGCCGTGCACTCCCTGCGTACCTTTCTGCTGGCGGACGCCTGTGCGCGCACCCGGGGGACGGCCTACGACCGGGTCGGGCTGCTGGCCGCCGCCGCGTTCCACGACGCCGGACTGGTGGGGCGCGCGCCGCTCGGGCGCGGCGGGTTCCCGGGCCGTTCCGCCGAGTTGCTCGACCTCTTCCTGGCCGGGCACGCCGTGGGCGCCGAACGGCGCGGGGCCCTGACCCGCGCCGTGCGCGAGCACATGCGGCCCTTCCCCGCGCGCGACGCCGGGCCCGAGGCGCGGCTGCTGCACTTCGGTGCGTGGCTCGACGTCACCGGGCGCGGCGAGCGCCTCGTACCGGGAGACCGGCGCCGGCTGTCCGAGCTGGCGCCCACTCCCTGGTTCGCCGTCTCCTTCTGTGCCCGGGTGGCGGCCTGCGGGCTGCGCCGGGTACTGCCCGCCTCCGCGATCGCCCGCCGGTGACCGCGGAGCCGGACAACTCGCTCTTCCCGTCGCGAAAGGAACCGCAGACATGCAAGAGGACCAGCGTGTTTTCGATGTCGCCATCGTCGGTGGCGGCATCGGCGGGACGATGCTGGGGGCCGTACTCGCACGCAACGGTGTGCGCGTCCTGCTGCTGGAGGGCAGCGGCCACCCCCGCTTCGCCATCGGAGAGTCCACCGTCCCCGAGACCACGTTCGGCCTGCGGGTGCTGGCCCGCCGCTACGGCGTCCCGGAGATCGAGCACCTGGCGACCAACGGGGCGCTGCGCCGTCACGTGTCGTCGAACTGCGGGGTCAAGCGGAACTTCAGTTTCGTCTACCACCGCGAGGGCGAGCCGACCCGGCCCGACGAATGCACCCAGTACCCCACCTGGGGGCCGCCGCTCGGTCCGGACTCGCACTACTTCCGGCAGGACGTGGACGCGTACATGTTCCACGTCGCGGTGTCCTACGGTGTCACCGCGTACACCCACACCCTCGTCGACGACGTGAAGTTCGAGGAGGACGGCGCCACCCTGGTCACCCGGGACCGGGGCACCTTCCGGGCGTCGTACGTGGTCGACGCCGGCGGGATGCGGGCCGTGCTGCCCGAGCGGCTCGGGCTGCGGCAGGAGCCGCCGTACCGCACCCGGTCGCGCACGATCTTCACGCACATGGTGGACGTGCACCCCTTCGACACCGTGGCGCCGCCGCGCGAGCAGCACGGAATGCCCAGCCCGTTCAGCCAGGGCACGCTCCACCACATGTTCCGGGGCGGCTGGTTGTGGGTGATCCCGTTCGACAACCAGTCGACGAGCACCAGCGAGCTGTGCAGCGTGGGTGTCAACCTCGACCTCGACCGGTATCCCCGTCCGGACGACGTCCCGGCGGAGGAGGAGTTCTGGCACCACGTGCGCCGGTTCCCCAGTGTGGCGCGGCAGTTCGAGCGGGCACGGGCGGTGCGGCCGTACGTGGCGACCGACCGCACCCAGTTCGCCTCGCAGAAGGTCGTCGGCGACCGCTGGTGCCTGCTGCCGCACGCCAGTGACTTCATCGACCCGCTCTTCTCCAGCGGCCTCGCGGTCACCGTGATGGCGCTCAACGCCCTTGGCCACCGGCTCATCGAGGCGGTGCGCCAGGACGACTTCGACACCGCCCGGTTCGCGTACCTGGACCACTGGACCAAGCGCATGTTCCGGTTCTACGACGACCTGGTCTCCTGCAGCTACATCTCCTTCGACGACTTCGACCTGTGGAACGCCTGGAACCGGGTGTGGACCATCACCACGCTGTACGGGACCAACGCCCAGAACCAGGCCGCCGTGACGTTCGAGAAGACGCACGACCCCGCCTGCTTCGACGCGCTGGAGCTGCCGCCGTACCGGGGTCTCCAGGGTGTCGACAACCCGTGGGTGGAGCGACTGTTCGACCAGGCGCGGGACGCCGTACTCGCCTATGACGCGGGGCAGTTGACGAAGGACCGCACGATCGCGCGTATCTACGAGCTGCTGCGCGAGAGCGAGCTCTGCCCCGCCGTGTGGGGCACTCTCGATCCCGAAGACCGCTGCCCCTCCGGCGTGTTCACCCTGTGGCCGCTGATGAAGATCCTGCTCTGGGGCAGGTTCCGCTCACCGCGGCACGTGCGCGGCTCCTACTTCACCGGCGGCGCGCGGATGGTGGGCAGGGAGGCCGTCCAGGCGTACACCACCGAGTTGCGCGCCGGCGGCTCCCAAGTGCACCAGACGGTACGGGACATGTGGTTCAACTGGAACCGTGACTGGACCCGGCGTCCGGCTCCGCGGAAATGAAGGCGAAGAATCATTCCTGCCGACCGGTGGAGCTACACATTCCGGTTTGCCGCCGTAAGGGCTCGGGTAGGAAAAGCACATGGCCGACAAATAGAAAGCCGGCCGCGGTTCCCCCTCCTCGATCCGAGAGACAACGGGCTGCAATCCACGATGGCGCGACATTCTACCTGTCAATCGCCCGCTGAATGCTCCTGGGAAGACATCTTCCAGCATCAGGACCGCCTCATGCGGTTGGTTCGGCGAAGACTGCCCAGTTTCCAGGACGCCGAGGACTGCGTTCAGGAAACGATGGCCCGCGCAGCCGCCCACGCCGCGCTGGACAAGAACCGACTCGGTTCCTTTCTGACGTCCGTGGCGCTTCGCCTCTGCATCGACTTCTACCGTGACATGGAGCGTCGCAGCAGACTTCTGCAGCGCGCGGCGCCCATGGACGCCTCCGGCACGACCGAGGAGGACGTCTGCGACGAAGACTTCGGCAGATGGCTGCTGGGCCAGGTACAACACCTGCGCGGGCGGGAACAGGAGGTCATACTCGCCCGCTCCAAGGGGATTTCCACTGCGGAATTCGCTCGCATGCACAACATTTCCGTCAAAGCGGCCGAGGCCGCCTTCACCAGGGGCCGCGCACGACTCAGGAATGTATGTGCGAAGTCCTTGGAAGGCTTTGTCCGGTAACGCATCGAAGCCACCTCCCTCTCATCGCAGGAAAACGGAAAGGGGCCTCATCCGTGTCCAACAACAAGAATATCCAGGACATTTTCAGGGACCTGGTCGGCAATATGGCCGACAGCGGGAAGGAAGCCTTCGACGACATCCTCAACCGGTCCGACAGGCCCGGGCCGTGCGGCTCCGGCAACCCCGTCGACGCACTCGCCGGACTGCCGGCGAACGCGCTCGGCGTCCTGGCCGGCGCCGTCAACCCGGCCGCCGCGCTCGCGGGCGCCGCGAACCCGCTGGCGGCCCTCGCGGGCGGCGCGGGCAACCCCCTGGCCGCACTGGGCGGAGCCGGCGGTGCCGGCAACCCGCTCGCGGGCCTCACCGCAGGAGCCGCGAGCCAGCTGGGGAACATCGCCAACGCGGCACAGAACCCTCTGGCCGCGCTCACCGGCGCCGTGGGAGGGGCCAACCCGCTCGCCGCGCTCAGCGGGGCCGGCAACCCCCTGGCCGCCCTGAGCGGCGCCGCCAACCCGCTCGCCGCGGTCGGCGGTGCGGCCGGCGCCCTCGGCGGTCTCGGGCAGCTGGCCGGAGGCCTCGGACAGGCCGCCGGCGGGGTCGGCGACCTCATGTCGCTCCCGTCCCAGCTCACCCAGCTGCTCCAGGTGCTGCCCAAGCTCATCGATGCGCTCCAGGGCCTGCAGAACCTGACCGACCTGCCGGGCCAGGGCGGACAGTCCTCGGCCTCGGCCTGACCGACCGTGCCACCGGGCCGGCCGGCTCCGGCCGGCCCGGTGGAGCACGCCGGCCGCCGTTCCGTACCGGATCCCTGTCTGAGGAGGGTCACACGATGGCGTCTGTCGTCGGCGATCGGCTGCGTCTCGTGGTCAAGGTGCTGGGCAGCCTCGTGGCCGACGAGGTGGGACAGGCGACCCGGCTGCGGAGACGTACGAGACGGGACACCCGGTCCCCGGCGGAGGACACCGCTGCCTCCGCCGCCGACACCCCGGCCGGGTCGGAGCAGCGCCGCGCCAAGGCGGTGCGGCAGGCACTGGAGAGCCTCGGGCCCTTCTACGTGAAACTCGGCCAGATCCTGTCCACCCGGCCGGACATGGTCCCGCAGTCGATCCGGGACGAGCTGCAGAACCTGCACGACCAGGTGGACGTCCAGCCGTTCTCGGTGTTCGAGCCGGTGCTGGCGCGGGACCTCGGACCGGACTGGAAGCTGCGCTTCGACGACGTCGAGACGGTCGAACCGCTCGGGGCGGCGTCCCTCGCCCAGGTCTACCGGGTGACGCTGCCCGGCGGACGCCCGGCCGTGGTCAAGATCCAGCGGCCCGGCATCCGGGAAGGCGTGCTCGCCGACATGGCCCTGATGCGACGGGCGTCGAAGATCGTGGCCCGCGTCGCACCCCGGTTCAACGAGGTCATCGACATCGAGGCGATGCTCGGCTCCGTCTTCGACGCGATGGAGCCGGAGCTGGACTTCAACGGCGAGGCCCGCAACATGGACGAGGCCCGCGAGCACGTCCGGCAGTTCCGCACGCTGGAGGTGCCTCGGGTGCTGCACGCCAGTCCCCGGGTCCTGGTCCAGTCGCTCGCCGGCGGGAAGTCGGTGCGGCACATCGACCGGGGCCACTTCACGGACGACGAGCGCGTCGAGATCGGCAGGGACCTGCTGCGCTTCATGTACCACGGGTACTTCGTCCACCGCTTCTTCCACGCCGACCCGCACGCGGGCAACGTCTTCGCCGCGCCCGGCGGGCCCGCGACGGTGATCGACTGGGGCATGATCGGCCGCCTGGACCGGCGCACCAGCGTGCAACTACTTCCCCTCTTCATGACGTTGGCCCAGAACGACGGCTCCGGGCTGGCGCAGCACTGGGCGGAGATGGGCCGGAGGACACCATGGGCCAACATGCCGGCGTTCACCGCCGACATGGCCGCCTTCGTCCCCAAGGTCTCGCATCTGTCCCTGGAGGACATGAACTTCGGCGTCGCGCTGACCACCGTCCTGGCCAAGGCGACCAAGCGGGGCATCGGTTCGCCGCCGGCCGTGTCGCTGCTGGGCAAGTCCTTCGCGAACCTCGACGGCTCGGTGCGCTGTCTGGCTCCCGAGATCACGCTGCCGGAGGTGTTCCAGGGCGAGGTGCCGAAGATCCTCCTCTCGCTGGGCCGCGAGTTCCTCGGCCGCAACCAGTTCGCCCGCAACTCCATGGAACTGCTGCTGACCGCCGTCACCAGCCCCGAGCAGGTCCGCGGGGTGCTGTCCGACATCGCCAACCGCCAGTTCGCGCTGAACGTCCACGAGCCGCGGACCTCCGCCGCGATGGGCGGCCAGCGGCCCGCCCGCCCCTCCGGCGGACTGCTGGCGCTGGGCGCGCTGGCGGTCCTGCTCAGCCGTCGCCGGTCCCCCTGAGCGGGGCGCGGCGCACGACGAACCGACACCACCGACACGGAGGTTTCCCATGCCGGACACCGCACGGCCCGCGCCCACGCCCGGACCGGACGTCCCGCTGCCGGACGGACTCTCCCGGGTCGCCCTCTGGACGGCGTCCGCGCACGCCGCCGAGTACGGCCGGCCCGCCCCGTACGTCCGCGATCCGTGGGCCGCCGGCTTCCTGCGCGCGGCGGGCTTCACCGGAGGCCCCCCGGGCGACGGCCCGCTCCAGCGGCTGCTGCCCGACTGGGCCGTGGTACGCACCCGCTTCTACGACGAGTACCTGGTGTCCGCGGCCCGCTCGGGCTGCCGCCAGGTGGTACTTCTCGGGGCCGGTCTCGACACCCGCGCCTTCCGGCTCGACTGGCCGACCGGGGTGCACGTCTTCGAGGTGGAGGATCCGGCGCTGCTGGCCTTCAAGGAGCACGTCCTGGACCGGGCGCAGCCGACCTGCGGGCGGCGCAGCACCGTCGGTTGCGATCCGGCCGGCTCCTGGGGCGGGGACCTGCTCGCCGCCGGGCTCGATCCGCGACGCCCCACCGCGTGGCTGTGCGAGACGCACCTGTACCACCTCCAGCCGCACGCGGTGGAGTCCATCGTCGGCACGATGACGGAACTCTCCGCGCCCGGCAGCACCTTCGGCGCGGAGTGCGTGAACGCCGGGGCCGCGTCCTCGTCGTTCGTGGCGCCGTTCCTGGAAGCGCTGTCGGCCACCGGGATCTCCTGGCACTGGCAGCTCGCCGAGCCGGAGGGCTGGTGGGCGGAGCACGGCTGGGACGCGCGGGTGGCCGACCTGTTCACGCTGCCGTACGTGGTGCGGCGTCTGGACCCGTATCTGCCGCTGCTCACCGAGGCCGCGGCGAGGTGCGTGTTCCTGACGACGGGGACGCTGGGCGACGCCCGCTGAGGAACCGGACGGCACGGCGGTGGGCCCGGGCTCATGGCGACGCCCGGGACCCTGCCGTGCTCCGTGTCCACTACCGCCGTTCCAGTTCCAGCAGTGCCGCGAGCCACAGGCCCGGGAGTTCGCCGGCGGTCGACAGGGCCTCGTCGTGGATCACGGCGAGACAGGCGGTGTCGTGCTGGCTCGTCAGCGTGGTCAGGCACCGGATGCCGGCGCCGAGCCCGGAGTAGACGACGGCCCGGCGGGCGGCGTTGCCCCGGTGGACGAGGGCGCTGCCGAAGTTCACGCTGCTCACCGGCCCGGCGACGGACCGGCCGTTCACCATCCGGGTGCCGACCCGGGCTCCGGCCGCCCGCGGCCCGGCCGCCAGCATCAGGCGCAGGGCCTCGCGCTGGCGGCCGGCGCGCAGTGACTCGGTACGGGCCACCACACGGTGCAGGGCGTCCTGCGGGGACGGGGCGTCGCAAGGCAGCAGGACACGTGCCACGACGAGCCGGTTGCCCGGGGCGCACTCCTCGCCGGGCCCCCGCACCGACATCGGGACCGCGACCGGCAGCGGCGGATGGGCTGACCCGGTGCCCTTGTGGTGCCAGGTGCCCACCGCGTGGGCGAGTGCGGCGAGGAAGACGTCGTTCACGGTGGCGCCGTGGGCCCGGCCGACGGCTCTCAGCCGCGCCACCGGGACGACCGCCTGGCACATGTCGGTCCGCCCGTCGGCCGGTACGTCGAAGGCCGGTTTGTCGCTCCGCCGGAAGGAAGCCGCCACGTCACCGAAGGCGCCGGCGAGGCCGGCGAACGCCGGCCTGCCGCGGCGGTGCGGTGGCGGTCCGCCGCCGGGGTCGTCGTCGAGCAGGGCCCGCGCCGTGTGCGCGGCTCCCACGCCGTCCTGGAAGGTGTGATCGGTGCGGTAGCACAGGCTGTGGCCGCCGGTGGGTCCGTGGACCAGCCACACGTCCCAGGGCGGCCGGGCGTCCCCGCCCATGGGACGGGACAGCATCAGCCGCCCGGCGCCCGAGCCGTCGTCGTCCCCGGGCAGCCACGCCTCGTGCACGTGCCTTTCCACGTCGATCCGTTCGACGCGGGAGAACGTCCGGCTCTTCCTGTCGATGCGGTAGCGCAACGCCGGGATGCGGTACGCCCGTTCGGCGACCCGGGCGCGCACCGAGTCCAGAGTGGGGGCGTGGCCCGAGAACCCGAACAGGAAACCGGCCGGCAGCGGTCTGCCCCCCATGGCCAGGTGGTAGGCGACATCGGCGGTGCCCATGGGCAGGGACGCCGGCAGACCGCCGTCACCGCCGGGGTGGGGATGGCGCATCAGGAACCTCTCTGTCGGTTGCGAGGACATGACTACCGCCCCGGGCGGCCGTCAGCACGCGCGACGCGCGACGCGCCCGAGCACGTCCACGTACGCGCGCAGCAGCGGCCCGGCGGGTCCGCTTACGGGCAGGCGCGGGGCCCTGGACCGGTGCCAGGGCAACGGTTCGCCGGGTTCCGGCTCGCCCAGCAGGGCCGCGGCCACATGCGCGCCGTGCGCCACGGACAGGGCGAGGCCGTGTCCGCAGCAGCCGCCGATGTACCAGACGTCGGGGACACCGTGGACCGGCCCGACCACCGGCAGGTCGTCGCCGGTCATGCCGATGCGGCCGGACCAGCGGTGGGTGACCCGCACCCGGGCGAGGTCGGGGTGCAGGGACCGCAGCCAGCTCTCCAGCCGGACCCAGGCGCGTTCCCGGAGGGACTGGAGCCGGGGAGCGCCGAGCCCGGCCGGGAAGGTGGCGGTGCCGCCGCCCGCCACCAGGCCCCGGTCCGGGAGCAGGCGGAAGTACGGTGCCATCGGCACGGCGTCGACGACGGAGTGACCCGCGTGCCCGCCCAGCGCCTCGTACGCCGGAGCGCTCAGCGGTTCGGTGGCGACGGCGTACACCTCCAGCGGCAGGATCGTGCCGACCGGCAGATCCAGTGCCCGAGCGGCGGAGTTGACCGCCAGCACCGCATGTCCGGCGTGGAGCCGGCCGTACGGAAGGACCAGTTCGGGCCCGACCAGGTCGCCGGGGCGCAGTGCCAGTAACGGGCTGCGGCCGTAGAAGCGCACGCCCTTGTCGGCGCAGGCGCGGGCGAGGGCGCAGGTCAGGGCGGCCGGGTCCAGGGTGGCGGCGGGGCGGTGCAGGAGAGCGGCCCGGAACGGCACGCCCACGCGGTCGCGGATACCGGACGCGGTGAGGACGGGTACGTCCAGGCCCAGTTGACGGCAGGCGCGGGCCTGGCGGGCCAGTGCCACCAGGCCCGCGGACGAGCGCGTGGCCATGAGCTGTTCGCCGGTCCGCAGCCCGCAGGGCACGTCGAGCCGGGCGCACAGGTCGAGGACGTTGTGTACCGCCCGCTCACTGGCCCGGTGCATCCGGCGCGCCGTCTGCGGCCCGAAGCGGTGCACCGCCCGGTCGACGGCGGGGCCGGCCCGGGGACCCAGCAGCCCGGTGCCCCGGCCGCTGGCCCCGGCGGCCGGGTGCTCGGCGTCCACCACGGCGATGTCGAGCCCGGGGGCGCGTTCCGCCAGGTGGTAGGCGCAGGACAGCCCGGCCAGGCCGGCCCCGACGACGGCCACGTCCGCGGTGACCACGCCGTGCAGCTGGGGGTGCGGCGGCAGTTCCGCCGGGTCCCAGCACGGCGTTCCGGCCGGCGGCCCGGTCATCCGGCGGCGTCCTGCACCGGCTCGGTCAGCGTGCCGAACCGGCGGTCGTGCCACAACAGGGGGCGTCCGCCGCCCACGTGCACGGCGGCGACCCGGCCGACGACGAGGTGGTGGTCGCCGTAGCGGCGTACGTCCTCGGTCAGGCACACCGACCAGGCGAGCACGCCGGCGAGCACGGGGGCGCCCAGCACGTGCCGGGTGTCGGTCCCGGCGAACCGCTCGGCCGCGGTCGTCGCGGGGGACGCGAACCGGCCCGCCAGTTCCTGCTGTTCAGCACGCAGCAGGTGCACGGCGAAGGCCCGGCGGGCACGGACGGCGGCGAGGGTGCGGGAGCCGTCGCGCAGACAGACCAGGAGCAGCGGCGGGCGGGCGGAGAGCGAGGTGACGGCGGAGACCGTCATGCCGAGCGGGCCGTCCTCGCCCCGGGCGGTCACGACGGCCACCCCGGCTGCCAGTTTGGCGTAGAGGCCGAGGCAGCGGGCAGCACCCGGCCCCGGTTCCTCGTGCAGCGGATCGGCGGCCGGGGGCGGGGGCGGGGCGCCCGCGATGGCCGCCCGGTCAGCCACGAGCCGCAGCCGCGCGTTCATCGATCACCTCCGCGTCCGCCAGGCCCCGCAGCACGCGGGTGATGTTGGTCCGCACGGTCGACTCGGCCACCGGGTCGAGGATCCCGGCCAGGGAGGGAATGCCGAGGTCGAAGGCGGCGGTGAAGACGACGAGCGTGCCGCCGTCCCTCGGTTCGCAGCGCCAACTGCCCTCGAAGGTCTGGAAGTCGCCGCTGAGCTGCTCGAAGGCGAGGGAGTGCGTCTCGGGCGAGTAGGTGTCGCGTTCCCGCCACCGCATCAGACCGCCCCGGAACTCCACGGTCCAGTCCGAGACCGTGGAACCGTCGGGCAGCGGAGGCTCGACGTGCACCTCGCGGAAGGTGTCGCTGTACTCGGGGTAACGGCGGAAGTCGCTGATGCGTCGGTAGACGTCGGCGGGTGCCAGTCCGTCGGCGAGGGCGTGCAGGACCACTTGGCGCATGGGTCGTTCGGTTCCTTCCCGGAGGTATCCGGAGGCTGGGGACGGGGGCCGGTGACAGGAGCCGGCGTCAGCCGGCCATGCGGTCGGCCGTGCTGTGCAGGGCTTCGGCGAGGGTGGTGAGGAACAGGTCGAGCACGGTGTCCTCGACCACGGCCGGCGGGGTCAGCCGCAGCACCCGGGTCGAGTTGAGGGAGTGGTTGACGAGCACGCCACGGGAGATCAACTCCAGCAGGAGTTCACCGACCGCCTGTTCCTCGTGGAACTCGATACCGATCAGCAGGCCACGGCCTCGCACCTCACGCACCAGCCCGCCCTCGTACGGCGCGCACACGGCCCGTACGGCGGTGAGGACGCGCGGGCCGAGCACGGCGGCCCGGGCCACGGTGTCCTCCTCCTCCATGGCCCGCACGGTGGCGAGGGCGGCGGCGCAGGCGATCGGGGAGGCGCCGAAGGTGGAGGTGTGCAGGTAGGGGTCACGGCTGAAGGGGGCGTACGCCTCGGCGGTGGCGGCCATCGCGGCGATCGGTACGACGCCGCCGCTGAGCCCCTTGCCGGCCAGCAGCACGTCCGGGCGCACGTCCTCGGCGTCGACGCCCCACCAGGTGCCCAGCCGTCCCATGCCGGTCTGGATCTCGTCGACGACCAGCAGGGCGCCGTACGCCCGGCACAGCGCCCGCACCTGGCTGAGGTAGCCGGGGCGGGGGATGCGGACGCCGCCCTCGCCCTGGACGGGTTCGATGACGACGCAGGCCCGGTCGCGGCGGGTGGCCAGCACCTGTTCGAGGCCGGCCGGGTCGTCGTAGGCGACCTGGGTGACGTCGGGGAGCAGGGGCTGGAACGGCGTCTGGTACGTGGGGTTGGCGGTGACGCTCAGCGCACCGAGGGTCTTGCCGTGGAAACCCCCGCGGGTGGTGATCAACGAGGTACGGCCGTGGGCGCGGGCCAGTTTCAGGGCCGCCTCGGTGGCCTCCGCCCCGGAGTTGACGAAGTGGACGTAGTCCAGGCCGGGCGGGGTGTGGGCGGCGAGGGCCTGGGCGGCCCGGGCGGCCACGGGTTCGAGGAAGACGCGGCTGGCCAGCGGGTGGGTGTCGATCTGGCGGTGCACCGCCTCGACGACGGCCGGGTGCCGGTGGCCCAGGATGAAGACGCCGTAGCCGCCGAAGTCCAGGAAGCGGCGGCCGTCGTCGGCGTGGATCCAGACGCCCTCGGAGCGGACCTCGGCCATGCCGCCCATGACCCGGCCCATGACGGCGCGGCCGGTGCCGATGTGCTTGAGGTAGAGGCCGGCGATGTCGGCCCGGTCGGACGGTGCGGCGGGCTCGGCGGGCGGCACGGCGGGCTCGGCGGCCGGAACCGTGGTCCCGGCGGGCGGGGGTGACACGGTCATGACGCCACCTCCCTCGGGGCGGCCGCGGCGGCCCGGTGCCGGCCGAGCAGGGCGGCCCTGTCCTCGGCCCAGCTCTCCGCGTTGCGCACGAGCGCGGCACGGATGTCGGTGCGGGTCAGCCGGGTGCCGCAGTCGGGTCCGCCGAGGGAGGTGTCGAACGGCAGCTCCCGCTGGAACACCAGCAGCAGTTCCGCGTAGTGCTCCAGTCGCCGGCGGACCGAGGCGGGCAGCGCGGTGCCCTCCAGCATGGGCAGCAGCAGCCGGTGCACGGCCTCGACCGGGATGAGCCGGGGCCGTGCGGGCCGGGGCAGGCCGTGCCGTACGGCGACGTCCGCGCAGACGTCGGCGACCTCCCGTAGCTCGATGGCCTCCTTCCCCGCCGTCAGCCAGTACTCGCCACCGCCCACGCGGCCCCGGACCAGGTCACCGATGGCGCGCGAGACGTAGTCCTGGGGCACCATGTCGATCCGGGCCTCGGGGGCTCCGGGCAGCACGGGCACCTGCCCCAGGACCATCGAACCGATCGTCTTGGTCAGGCCCTGCTGACCGGCGATCCGGCCGGTGCCGGAATCCCCCATGACGACCGAGGGCCGCACGATGGCGCCGGGCACGCCCGAGTCACGTGTCATCTGCTCGGCACGGGTCTTGGAGTCGAGGTAGGCGGCGGCGCCGGGAAAGCGCCGGCGGTCCTCCTCCGTGGGAGTGTTGGCCACGAACGCCGTACTCACCAGGTACAGCGGGGCGTCGGCCCGGGCGGCCAGGTCGAGCATGGTGTCCGCACCGAGCAGGTTGGTGCGTGTGATGTCGTCCGGCGGCGTGCGCCAGTTGGTCTCGGCGGCGGAGTGCAGCACCACGTCCACCTCCAGGGCCAGTTCGTGCCAGGCCAGGGGACTCAGACCGAGCCGGGGTGCGACGAGGTCGCCCCGGAGTTCGCGTACCCGCGGATCGCGCAGGGGTGTGTTGCGGCGCAGGCACAGCAGGTCGAAGTCGGGTGCCAACTCATCGATCAGGGCCCGGCCGAGCACCCCGGAACCACCGGTGAGCAGCAGGGTGGGGCGGTCCCGCGGTCCGGGGCGGCCGGCGGGCAGGACGGCCGGACGCTGGTTGTCTGACGGCATGGAGGTGTTCTCCCAACGGGTCTCGGCCACCGGTGAACGGTGGGGTGGGGTCAGGCGATGGCGAGCGGCCGGTCGGCCAGGTAGGCGGAGAACGAGCCGGTCATCCGGGAGCGGGACGGCGGGTGCAGGGAGAGTCCGTTGGCGCAGGCCGCCAGGTGGCCCACCTCGTCGGACGTCATGAAGTTGAGCCCGCCGAGCAGCTCGACCGCGCGCGGCACGACACGGGCGATGGCGTCCTGGACTCCGTAGCGCGCGTACAGGGCCTGCGCGAGCGCCGACTCGTCCAGGTCACCGGCGTCGATACGGCGGGCGACGCCCTCGGCGGTGGCCATGGCTGCCTCGGCCTCGACGAAGAGGCGTACACGCTCGTGCTCGGGGATGCGGTCGTTCAGCAGCACCCGCTCCACCAGCGCGCCGGCGGCGCCGAGGTAGCTGCCCGTCATCAGCACCTGGAACCAGATCAGACCGGCCGTCTGGAGCTCGTCGAGCCGTTCGCCGGAGGTCGTCGCGGTGCGCAGCAGGAGTTCCGGGGGGACCAGGACGTCGGTGAGCGTGACCTGTTCGCTCTCGGCGCCGGCGAGGAAGGCGCTGGACCAGAAGCCGCTGACGTTCAGGCCCTCGCTCTGCGCGGGCACGAGGGCGACGGCGAGTTCGTCGCCCTGCCCGTCCTCACGCGGGATCATGACGCTCGCGGTGAGCACGTCCATGGAGCGGGCGAGGCTGCACGGTCGTTTGACGCCGTTGATCCGGATGCCGTCCGCGGTCACCGTGGCGGTCATCGACGGGTCCAGGATGCCGGCGCCGCCGCGGCCCTCGGCGAAACCGGAGGCGATGAGGCGGTTGGCCGAGGCCACGCCTTCGATCAGCATCCACTCCAGGCCGCCGCCGTGGCCGCCGAGTCCGACCAGGGTGGCCACGGAGAAGTGGTGCATGGTGGTGGCCACGGCGAGCGACGGAGAGCGGCTGCCGATGGCCCGCTGCACACGCAGCGCGTCCAGCGCGGTGGCGCCCCGGCCCTGGTGGGACTCCGGGACCAGGAGTCCCGGGCCGCCGCTGTCCCGGAAGTACCGGATGCCGGGGCTGCCCGGCCGCTCCATCTCCATCAGCGGGATCTCGCACAGGGCGTGGTCCAGGTCGGGCAGCAGCTTGGCGAGGGCGGCGCGTTCACGCTCGAGGAATCTCATGGACGTGGTCCTCCGGGGTGGGACGGGCGGGGAACCTGCGCGTCACTCGCAGGCGCTCGTGCGGCACTCGTACGGCAGTGCTGCACTCGTACAGCGCTCCCACGGCAGCCGCGCGGCATGTGCGCCGCCGTGGAAGCGGTGACTCACACGGCGTTGGTGGCGCGCAGCAGCTGCCAGACGGCGCCGGGGCGCGGCCTGCCGCGGAAGGCGATGTACTCCGGGAGGACGGCGTGCGGGGCCCACTTCTGCTTGTACTCCAGCTGGGAGGCCGCGGGGTAGACCGCGTCGCCGCGCTCGGCCAGCAGCCGGGCGAACCGGGAGAACAGGCGGCTGGCGCCCGGCGGTTCGTGCTCCGGGGCGAGCCCGGTGAACGGGGTGAACCCGAAGTGCAGCCAGCCGGCGCCGTCGGCGGTCAGCCGTTCCATGACGGTGGCGTTGAGCGCCTCCATCACGCCGGGCGGCGCGTCGGGGCGGCGCCGGCTGAGGTCGTGGAGCCAGCCGGGGCGGCTGCCGTAGACCGGCGAGTAGTTGATGTATCCGGCCGCCTCGCCGTCGATCCGGCCGACGAACAGACGGCGGTGGCTCTGCAGGCTGCCGTTCCGCTGGCCGACGAGAAAGCGCAGCTCCTTGACGTGCCGGCCCTTCTCCCGCAGCCAGCACTGGTCGATCCGGTCCAGTTCGGCACGTGCGTCACCGTCCAGTACCTCGGCGACCTCCAGGCCGGCCCGCCGGGCGCGTGAGATCTTGTTCCGCAGCCGGACGAACCGTGAGCCGCGCAGCGTGAAACGGCTCAGGTCGACGGCGTACGACGCCCCGATCTGATTGACCGTGAAGCCGTGCTCCGCGTACAGCTCGGCGTCCGCCCGCTGCAGTTGCACGGCGACCAGGCGGCGTCCGGCGTGCGCGGCGAAGGCGTCCAACAGCCGCGCACGGTGTTCGGGCGCCGCGAAGGGGCCGCCGAACTGCAGGACGTAGCGGCCGGAGGTGCGGTAGGCGCAGGCGCCCTCGAACCGGTCGTCGTGGAAGTACGTGTTCCCGCTGTTGAGGGCGAGAAAGGAACTGGGGTTGTCGCTGTGCGCGGCCAGCGTGTCAAGCACGGACGGCATTGTTTTCCTCCACGGGAGTCCGCGCCGCGGCGCCTTCACCGGAATCCGGAGATGCGTGATATCGCCGCTCGAACTCCCGGAACGCCGGGGTGGTTTCCGGTTCGAAGGCGACACCGAAGGGCTTGAGGGAGTTCCCGAAGAGTGCCCGGTCTCCCATGAGGTGGATCGGCAGGGCGAGCAGTGCCCATTCCGGCCGGACGAACAGCGCCCACGCCCCGGCCAGGACACCTGCCGTGACCAGGCTGTGCATCGCGTTGTAAGCCACGTAGCAGCCGCGCGGAACGCGCCGGTCGGGGCTGCGCCGGAAAGCGATCGCGCCGGGTAGATAACCGATGACGTCGATCACCACGAACAGCAGCACGAACACGCCCCAGCGGATTTCCGTACGGTGCTGGAATGCGAGCACGAGCGATACGGTGAGAAAGCCCAGCCATTCGAGTCGGGAGAGAGCGAAGGTGGCCTTCGTCTCGAAACGGTTCTTGGCGTCCACGGGCGCTCCTGGATTGCGCTGACGATTCCGGGGCCCGGCACCGGCCTGCCCCCCTCGCTGTGGTCTGTCACTACGGTTTACGCACCGGCGGACCCAACCCCTCGTAAAGTGGGGGCGATTGACCGGACGTGATCCTCGGGGGGACTGTTTCCATGACGTCAGCGCCGACCGGCCCGGACGGCCGTCCGGGCTCCGCCGGCCGAACCGCCGACGGCACAGCGGCCTGGGAGTTGCTGCTGCCCGCCGTCTCGGCACCGGCACGCTCACGTGGCCGCGCACTGCAGGCGGCGCTGCGGGACGCCGTCCGCTCCGGCCGGCTCACGCCGGGCACCCGCCTGCCGTCGAGCCGGGATCTCGGGGCCGACCTGGGGGTGTCGCGGGGGCTCGTGACGGAGGCGTACGAGCAGCTGACGGCCGAGGGCTATCTGCGCAGCGGGCGGGGCGCGGGGACCTGGGTGGGCGACGCCGTACGGGCCGCCCGTCCACGCGCGCGCGATCTCGCCCCGCGCCCACGGGGCGACCGGGCCGATTTCGTGCCGGGGACGCCCGACCTGTCGCTCTTCCCGCGCTCGGCGTGGGCCGCCACGCAGCGCGGCGTGCTCACGGACCTGCCGCACGAGGGCCTCGGCTATCCCGACCCGCGGGGGCTGCCCCGGCTGCGGACCGCCCTGGCCGAGCTCCTCACGCGGCGCCGGGGCGTGGTGGCGGACCCGGAGCGGGTCGTCGTCGTCTCCGGGGTGGCGCAGGCGACGGCGCTGCTCGCCGACGTGCTCCACGCGCGCGGGATGCGCGCCACCGGCGTCGAGGACCCCGGCAGCCCCCAGCACGACGCCCTGTACGCGGCGGCGGGCGTCGGTACCGTGCCGCTGCCCCTGGACGACGAGGGTCTCGCCATCGGCCCGCTGCGCGCCTCGGGTGTACGGGCCGTCGTGACGACGCCCGCCCACCAGTTCCCCACCGGGATCGCCTACTCGGCACGGCGCCGCGCGGAACTGCTGGACTGGGCGCGGTCCGTGGACGGGCTCGTCCTGGAGGACGACTACGACGGAGACTTCCGCTACGACCGTGCCCCGGTGGGCGCGCTCCAGGGACTCGATCCGGAACGCGTCGCCTACACGGGTTCGGTCAGCAAGTCCCTCGCGCCGGGGCTGCGGCTGGGCTGGCTGCTGGTACCGGAGTGGCTGGCGGACGACGTCGTGGAGCGCAAACGCACCACGGACCTCGGACACCCGGCGCTCGACCAGGCACTCTTCGCCCGCTTCGTGGAGCGCGGCGACTACGACCGCCAGCTGCGCCTCTGCCAGCGCGCCTACCGCGAACGGCGCGACGCGCTGGTGGCCGCACTGGCGGAGCACTTCCCCGGCTCCCGTGTCTTCGGCATCGCCGCCGGACTCCACGCCATCGCCACCCTCCCCGAGCAGTACGGCCCTGAGGAGCGCTTCCTCGCGCGTGTGTCGGAGGCCGGGGTCGCGGTGCGCCCACTCGCGGAGTACGGGCACGACGCGGGGGGTGGCGAGGCGGGGAGTGACGGGGCGGCCCGGAAGGAGGTGCGGCTGGTGCTGGGGTACGCGCATCTCGCACCGGGACGGATCCGGGCGGGGGTGGAGATGATGGCGAAGGCCGTGTGACGCGGGGCGGCGGGACTCGGGGCAACGGCCGCGTGACACGCAGCGGCGGCGGGACTCGGGGCAACGGCCGCGTGACACGCAGCGGCGGCGGGACTGGGAGCCGAGCCGCGTGACACGCAGCGGCGGTGGGGACGACGGCGCAGGCCGTGTGACACGGGCCGGTGAGGCGCTCCCCGCGCGCGGGCGCACGGTTGTTCACCCGGCGTTTGCGTGATCGCCGCGCCGCACCAGTAGGTCTGGCTCTGCACACCGGCCGAAACACTGGCCGGGTCCCGTCCCTGGAGGCGCATCCATGTCACACCGTCCGTTGCCCGGTCGCCGCAGCGTGCTGCGCGGCTCCCTTGCCGCGTCGGCGGCCCTCACCCTGCCCACCGCTCTCGGGGCGGCACCGGCGTTCGCCCGTTCCGGGCGGCCGGGAGCGGGCTGGGGCGTGCAGACGGGAGACGTGACCTCCCACTCCGGTCTGGTGTGGGTGCGGTCCGACCGGCCGGCCCGGATGATCGTCGAGACGTCCGCGACCGAGTCGTTCCGCAACCCGCGCAGATGGCGCGGCCCGCTGCTGGGGGCGGACACGGACTTCACCGGCACGACCAGGCTGCGCGGCCTGCCGCCGGGCGAGCAGATCCACTACCGCGTGCTCCTCGCCGACCCCGACGACCCGCGCCGCACCGGTGAGCCGGTGCCCGGCACCTTCCGCACGGTGCCGGTCCGCCGGCGCGAGGGAGTGCGTTTCGTGTGGTCCGGCGACCTGGCGGGCCAGGGCTGGGGCATCAACCCGGACCTCGGCGGCTACCGCATCTACGACGCCATGGGCGCCCTGGACCCGGACTTCTTCCTGTGCAGCGGCGACAACATCTACGCCGACGGCCCCATAGCCGCGACGGCCGCCCTGCCCGACGGCGGCACCTGGCGGAACATCACCACCGAGGAGAAGTCCAAGGTCGCCGAGACCCTGGCCGAGTTCCGCGGCAACTTCCGCTACAACCTGCTCGACGAGAACCTGCGCCGCTTCAACGCCCAGGTCCCGTCCGTCATCCAGTGGGACGACCACGAGGTCCGCAACAACTGGTACCCGGGCCAGGTGATCGCGGACACGGACAGCCGCTACACCGAGAAGAGCGTCGACGTCCTGGCCGCCCGGGCCCGGCGCGCGTTCGCCGAGTACTTCCCGATCTCCACGCTGCGCCCCGGCGCACGGGAGGGCCGCGTGCACCGGGTGCTGCGCCAGGGCCCCCTGCTGGACGTGTTCGTCCTGGACATGCGGACGTACCGCAACGCCAACTCCCCCGGCGACGAGACGGTGGACCCGCAGGGCATCCTGGGCCGCGAGCAACTCGAGTGGCTCAAGCGGGAGCTGTCGCGGTCGCGTGCGGTGTGGAAGGTGATCGCCGCCGACATGCCGCTCGGCCTGGTGGTGCCCGACGGCGGTGAGGGGAAGGCGAACATCGAGGCGATCGCGCAGGGCGACCCCGGCGCGCCGCTGGGGCGCGAGCTGCAGATCGCCGAGCTGCTGCGCTTCATCAAGCACCGTCGGATCACCGGCACGGTGTGGATGACGGCCGACGTGCACCACACCTCGGCCCAGCACTACCAGCCCTCGCGGGCCGCGTTCACCGACTTCGAGCCGTTCTGGGAGTTCGTGTCCGGGCCGCTCAACGCGGGTGCCTTCCCGGCCAGTGCGCTCGACGGCACCTTCGGCCCGGAAAGGGTGTTCGTGAAGGCGCCGACCGCCTCCAACGTCTCCCCCGCGGGCGGCTACCAGTTCTTCGGCGAGGTCGACATCGACGGCGACAGCGCCGAGATGACGGTGCGGCTGCGTGAGCAGGACGGGACGGTGCTGTTCACGAAGGTGCTCCAGCCGGGCAGGGTCGGCCAGTAACTCCCGTATAGCCTGTCGGGTGTGCCGCGCACCGGCGTCATCCCCCGGTGCGCGGCCTGCTTCCTTCTCCCGCGCGCGCAGTTCGACTGGCCGCCCTGCTGGGCCGCTTTGGCAGGTCGGACCGATGGTCAGTGGCTGGCTCCACGGTTTTCCGTAAGAGGCGATCCTTGCAGGCCGTGGCCTGCCGACGGCCCCCCGCGCTGGGATCCGTGGCGGGCGGACGGCGCGTGGGGCCGGAGACCTCGCAGGGCGCGATGCCCGCCGGCGCGGTCACCGTGGTGCCCGAGTGCGCCGAGCGGACGGGAGCCCGGGGCGACGTGCCGCACCTGGCGCATTCTGCGGACCGGTTCGGTGCGTCCCGCAGAATGCGGTAAATGCCCCGGAAGCCTTTTTTACCCATCGGTCACAGAGCGTTCGTGATCACGCAACACCGCTCCATCACAGTGGCTGCATGACTCGAGACATGTCTGATGTGACGGATGCCGTGGCCCACCTCGTCGGGCACGGCCCCGGGGTGCCCGTGATGCTGCTCGCCTCGGTGGCCGCACTGATCGCCACGGCGGGGTTCCACACCTGGTGGTCACGGCGCCACGGGCACGCCCCGCCGGCGGACGATACCGGCTCCCGGCCGCGGTCCGCAGCGGCGGCCGGGAGCCGGGCCGATGACGAGGCCGGGACCGGGACCGGTGCCTCCACCGATGCCGGTGCCGACGCCGCGGGCAGCGCGTTGTGGCGGATGCGGACGACGGTGCGGGACGCGCCGGGGTCGCTGGCCGTGCTGTGCGCGGCCCTCGCCGACCGGCGGGTCGACATCCTGAGCCTGCAGACGCACCCGTTGGCCGAGGGCACGGTGGACGAGTTCCTGCTCCGTGCCCCGGGTGAGCTGACGGGGGCCGAGCTGGCGGGCGTGGTGTCGGCGGCGGGCGGTGACCACACCTGGACCGAGCGGGCGGACGCCCACGACCTGGTCGACGCGCCGACCCGGATACTGGGGCTGGCGGCCCGCACGGCTCTGGACGCGGCGGAACTCCCGCTGGCGCTGCGGCAGTTGCTGGGCCGGTGCACCATCCGTTCGTGGCCGGCGGCCGTCGGGGACGGCGCGGCGGACGACGTACCGCCGGAAGGCGCGCTGGAGGACACCGTGTTGCGGCTGCGCGCCCCGGAGGGCGGGATGATCAGCGTGGAGCGGCCGTATCTTCCGTTCACCCCGGCCGAGTTCGCCCGGGCGCGGGCGCTGGTCGAGCTGGACGCCCGGCTCGGCCCGCGCATCCCGCGCAGCCTGGACGTGCTGACGCTGCCGGAGGGGAGCGACATCACGGTCCGCCGGGCCGACACGCGTGACGTTCCGGCGGCGAAGGCGATGCACGAGCGGTGCTCGACGCGGACGCTCGGGATGCGGTATCACGGCCCGGTCGGTGACGCCGACCGGTATCTCAACCACCTGCTCGGCCCGCGCCACGGCCGTACCCTCGCCGTGCAGACCGCGTCGGGGCGGATCGTCGGGCTGGGGCACCTGCTGTGGGACGGGGACGAGACCGAGGTCGCGCTGCTCGTCGAGGACACGTGGCAGCGCCGGGGCATCGGCGGTGAACTCCTCGACCGGCTCGTGACGATGGCGGCGGAGACGGGCTGCGAGAGCGTGTACGCCGTGACGCAGGCGTCCAACACCGGCATGGTCGCCGCGATGCGCGGCCTGGGCCTCCCCCTCGACTACCAGATCGAGGAAGGGACCCTGGTCATCACGGCCCGCCTGGACCCGGCGGCGCGGGCCGCGGCCCGGCTGCCGCGCGGGGAGCGTATCGGCATGGAGTGAGCCGGCCGGCGGTGCCGCGCGGATCAGTCGGCCCGCGACAGTGCCTCCCGCAGCGGGATCGCCCCGGCCACCCGCTCCCCCAGCGCCCGGTCCAGGTCGGCCCACAGATCGTCGACGTCCTCCAGGCCGACCGACAGGCGCAGCAGCCGGTCGACGACTCCGGCGTCCCGGCGGTCGTCGGCGTCCACGATGCGGTGGCTGATGGACGCCGGGTGCTGGATGAGCGTGTCGACGCTGCCGAGGCTGACGGCCGGGGTGATCAGACGGACGCGGCCGATGACCTCGTGCGGGTCGCCGTGGACCTCGAAGGAGACCATCGCACCGCCGATGCGCGGGTAGTGGACGCGGGCCACGCGCGGGTCGGCGGTGAGCCGCTGGACGAGCGTGGCGGCGTTCGCGGAGGCGGCGCGTACCCGCACGGGCAGGGTCGACAGCCCGCGCAGCAGCAGGTAGCCGGCCAGCGGGTGCAGTACGCCACCGGTGGCGAAGCGCACCTGCCGCAGCCGGCCCGCGAACTCCTCGTCGCAGGCCACCACACCGGCCAGCACGTCCCCGTGCCCGCCCAGGTACTTGGTGGCGCTGTGCAGCACCAGGCGCGCGCCCTGTTCGGTGGGGCGCTGGAGCACGGGCGTGGCGAACGTGTTGTCCACGAGCAGCGGTACGGATCCGCAGGCGTGGGCGACGGCCCTCAGGTCCACCTCGGCCAGCGTGGGGTTGGCCGGTGATTCCACGAGCACCAGGCCGGTGTCCGGGCGCAGCGCGTCCGCGATGCCCGCCGGGTCGGTCCAGGTGACCTCGGATCCGAGCAGTCCGGCGGACAGCAGGTGGTCGCTGCAGCCGTACAGGGGACGTACGGCCACGACGTGCCGCAGCCCCATCGAGGCGCGGACCAGCAGGACAGCACTCAGCGCGGCCATTCCGCTGGCGAAGGCGACCGCGGCCTCGGTGCCCTCCAGCCGGGCCAGCGCCGTCTCGAAACGGGCGACGGTGGGGTTGCCGAGGCGGCCGTAGACCGGCGGGCCCTCGGGGTCGGCGCCGCTGGTGGCGAACGCGTCGATGCGGGCGGCCTCGCCGCGGCTGTCGTACGACGGGTAGGTCGTGGACAGGTCGATGGGCGGGGCGTGCAGCCCCTGGGCGGCGAGATCGTCGCGGCCGGCGTGCACGGCCTCGGTGGCCAGCGCCCTGCCCGTGGGAGCGGTGATGCGTACGTCGTCGGGTGGTGACGTGTGCGTGCGCGCAGAGTCCATGACTCGAAGAGTGAACACCGACCGGCCCTGCGCGACCGCAGGCCGTGCTACGTTCGGCAGATGGCAGAATCTGTCGTACTGGATCCGGTGGATCTTCATCTGCTGCGGCTGCTGCAGAACGACGCCCGGACCACCTACCGCGATCTCGCCGCCCAGGTCGGGGTGGCCCCGTCGACCTGCCTGGACCGGGTGACCCGGCTGCGGCGTGCCGGGGTGATCCTCGGCCATCGGCTCGAACTGGACCCGGCGAAGCTCGGCCGCGGCCTCCAGGCGCTGCTGTCCGTGCAGGTGCGCCCGCACCGGCGGGAGCTGGTCGGCCCGTTCGTGGAGCGGATCCGGGCACTTCCGGAGTCGCGCACCGTCTTCCACCTCACCGGCCCGGACGACTACCTCGTCCATGTCGCGGTCGCGGACATGACGGACCTGCAGCGGCTGGTCCTGGACGGGTTCACCTCCCGGCCGGAGGTGGCCCGTGTCGAGACGCGGCTCATCTTCCAGCAGTGGGAGTGCGGCCCCCTGCTGCCGCCCGCCGCGCCCCCGGCCACGCCCTGAGCGAAATCCGGCCACCCGCGGCGGCGGGCCCGGCGAACCGGGCTGACGCGGCACCGGAATCCGTATGAGGATGTCCGCATGTCAGAGACCAAGAGCCCGCTGCCCCGCGAGGTCGCCGACGCCTACGTCGACGAACTCATCGCCCTCGACCCGGTCACCGGTACGTTCCTCGGCGTGCAGGAGAGCTCCAGCCGCCTGCCCGACTTCTCGCCCGCCGGGCAGGAGGCGCTCGCGGAGCTGGCACGGACCACGCTCGCCCTGCTGGACGAGGCGGAGCGCCGGCCCGGCGGGGACAGCGACGTGGAGCGGCGCTGCGCCCGGCTGCTGCGCGAGCGTCTCACCGCCGAACTCGCCGTGCACGAGGCCGAGGAGGGCCTGCGCTCGGTCGGCAACATGGGCACTGCCGCGCATTCGGTGCGCGAGGTCTTCACCATCACCCCGACGCAGACGCAGGAGGACTGGGCGCGGATCGCCGAGCGGCTGCGCGCGGTGCCGGCGGCGTTCGCGGGCTGTCGCGAGTCCCTGGCCCTGGGTCTGGAACGCAAGCTGTACGCGGCTCCGCGCCCGACCGCCACCTTCGTCGAGCAGCTCGGCGAGTGGGCGGACACGGGTGAGGGCCGCGGCTGGTTCGAGGACTTCGCCTCCGCCGGCCCCGACGCGCTGCGCGCGGAGCTGGACGAGGCTGCGCGGGGCGCGACCGCGGCCGTGGTGGAGCTGCGGGACTGGCTGCGCGACGTGTACGCGCCGGCGATCCAGGACGCCCCGAACACGGTGGGCCGCGAGCGCTACGCCCGCTGGTCGCGCTACTACAACGGCACCGACCTGGACCTGGACGAGGCGTACGCGTACGGCTGGGCCGAGTACCACCGGCTGCTCGCCGAGATGAAGCAGGAGGCCGAGAAGATCCTGCCGGGCGCCGAGACACCGTGGGTGGCGCTGGCGCACCTGGACGAGCACGGCAAGCACATCGAGGGCGTCGACGAGGTCCGCGACTGGCTTCAGGGCCTGATGGACCAGGCGATCGAGGCGCTGGACGGCACCCACTTCGAACTCGCCGAGCGGGTGCGGAAGGTGGAGTCGCGGATCGCCCCGCCCGGCAGCGCGGCGGCCCCGTACTACACGTCCCCGTCCGAGGACTTCTCCCGCCCCGGCCGCACCTGGCTGCCGACGATGGGCCTGACCCGCTTCCCGGTCTACGACCTGGTCTCCACCTGGTACCACGAGGGTGTCCCCGGTCATCACCTCCAGCTCGCCCAGTGGGCGCACGTCGCCGAGGACCTCTCCCGCTACCAGGCCTCGGTCGGCATGGTCAGCGCCAACGCCGAGGGCTGGGCGCTGTACGCGGAGCGGCTGATGGACGAACTGGGCTTCCTCACCGACGCGGAGCAGCGGCTCGGCTACCTGGACGCGCAGATGATGCGGGCCGCGCGGGTCATCGTGGACATCGGCATGCACCTGGAGCTGGAGATCCCGGCCGACTCCCCCTTCCACCCGGGCGAGCGCTGGACGCCGGAGCTGGCGCAGGAGTTCTTCGGCGCGCACAGCAGCCGTCCGGCGGACTTCGTGGAGAGCGAGCTGACCCGGTACCTGACGATCCCGGGCCAGGCGATCGGCTACAAGCTCGGTGAGCGGGCGTGGTTGCTGGGCCGGGAGAACGCCCGCAAGCGGCACGGCGACGCCTTCGACCCGAAGGCCTGGCACATGGCGGCCCTCTCCCAGGGCTCGCTGGGCCTGGACGACCTGGTGGACGAGCTGTCCCGACTCTGATCCGGGCTCCAAACCCGGCTCCCGGCCCGGCTCCGATCCGGCTCACCGCCTGAAGCCGCCCTCCGAGTCGATGACCTGACCGGTGACCCACTCCGCCTCGTCCGTGGCGAGCCACGCGATGAGGCGGGCCGGGTCGTCGGGCATGCCCCACCGCCCGGCGGGGAAGAGCGCGGCGACGGCCTCGTAGGCGTCGCCGGTCAGGTAATCCGTGTCCACGGGCCCGGGGTTGACGGCGTTCACGGTAACGGCGTGCTCGGCGAGGGACGTCGACAGGGAGCGTGTGATGGAGGCCAGCGCCCCCTTCTGCAGCGCGTAGGCGATCTCGCCGGGCATGCCGCCCGCGATGTCCTGGCCGGAGGTCATCATCACGACGCGTCCGCCGGGTGTGCGGGGCGGCAGCACGGCGCGCAGCCGGGCGTACGCCTGGACGAGCAGCAGTACCGAGCGGGTGTCGACCTTCCAGTGCGCGTCGAGCATGGCGGCGTCGATCGTGTCGAGGGTGCCGTCGGAGCCGCTGAGGGCGTGGTTGGCGACCAGGACGTCCAGCCGTCCGCCGAGCGCCTCGGCGGCCGTGGCGAGGAGTTCGCCCGGTGCGGCGGGGTCGGCGAGGTCTTTCGGACCGGCCACCACGGTGGCGTCCGGGTCGCCGAGCGCGGCGCGCACGGAGGCGACCACGTCCTCGGGCCGGTCGGCACCCCACGGCATGGCGGCGTCGTGCGGGACGTGGTGGTGCAGGTAGACGCTCGCCCCGTACGCGGCGAGCCGTCGGGCCACGGCGTGGCCGATGCCGCCACGGCGGCTGGCTCCGGTGACGAGGGCGGTCCGGCCACGCAGGGGCAGGGGGTCGCGGCGGAGGTCTTCGACGGCGGGGTGCGGAAGTCGTGGCATGGTCAACCATCATGGGTGGCCCGCCGCCACAACGCACCCCGATATCGCTCCGACGACGCGAGGCCCACCGGCCGGCCACCGGTCCGCGAGCCGTCGCGGTTGTACGACGTCCAGCCAGGTCTGGGGCCCGGCGCGCACCTCGGCCGCGTGGACCGCGTACCGGCCGGGGCGCCGTGCGGCAGCACCTGTACGCCCGTCAGCAGCCGCAGTCGGCCGCGACGACCGGAGCGGTCAGGGGGTCCGCGGAGTGGCGCTCGGTGCCCTGCCCGGTCTCGTACGCGAAGCCCTCGCGGACCCAGTACTCGAAGCCGCCGAGCATCTCCTTGACCTGGTGGCCGAGTTCGGCGAGGGCGAGGGCCGCGCGGGTCGCGCCGTTGCAGCCGGGGCCCCAGCAGTACGTCACGACCGGCACGGCCGGGTCGAGGAGCCGGCCGGCCTGCTCGGGGACGAGCGCGGTGGGCAGGTGGACGGCGCCGGGGATGTGGCCCTGGTCCCAGGACTCGGTGGAGCGGGTGTCCACCAGGACGAACCCGGGATCGCCGTCGTCCGCGAGCGCGGCCGCGACGTCGGAGACGTCCGCGTGGAAGGCGAGGCTCGCCCGGAAGTACGCGGCGGCTTCGGCGGGGGCGGCGGGGGCGACGCGCAGAACGGGGTTCGTGGTGGTGTCTCTCATGGTCCGGCCTTTCCTCGGTGGATCTCCTGGCCAGAAATCTATGGTCGATGGGGGCGTCCCCAGAAGGGCGTTTCCCCGGTCGTGCTCTTGTTCCGCCGGGGATTCGCTGCTATCCATCCGGGATGACCACGTATTCCCCGGACGCCACCGACTGGCTCATCCTCGACGCCCTCCAGCGGAACGGGCGGGCCAGTTTCGCCGAGCTGGCCCGTGCCGTCTCGATGTCGGCGAGCGCGGTGACCGAGCGGGTGCGGCGGCTGGAGGAGGCGGGGGTCATCCAGGGGTACGCGGCGGTCGTCGACCCCGAGCGGCTGGGGCTGCCGATCCTGGCCTTCGTGCGGCTGCGCTATCCGGTCGCCAACTACAAGCCGTTCCACGACCTGGTCACGGTCACTCCCGAGATCCTGGAGGCCCACCACGTCACGGGGGACGACTGCTTCGTCATCAAGGTCGCGGCCCGTTCGATGCGGCACCTGGAGGAGGTGTCGGGCCGGATCAGCGCGCTGGGCTCGGTCACCACGAGCGTCGTCTACTCCTCGCCGCTGCCCCGACGGCCACTGGGCCGCTGAGGTCCGCCGGGACCTCTCAGAGGGCGCCCCGCTGCCGCAGCACCGAACCCGACCGTCCCTTCACGACCTCCAGCTGGGCGTGGATCCGCCGCCGCAGGTCGGCGACATGGCTGACGATGCCGACGCTGCGGTCCCGCTCACGCAGTGAGTCGAGGACGTCGAGGACCTCGTCGAGGGTCTGGTCGTCGAGGCTGCCGAAGCCCTCGTCGATGAAGAGGGTGTCCAGGCGGACACCGCCGGCCTCGTCCGTGACCACGTCGGCGAGGCCCAGCGCGAGGGCGAGCGAGGCGAAGAACGTCTCACCGCCGGACAGCGTGGCCGTGTCGCGTTCGCGGCCGGTCCAGGCGTCGACGACGTGCAGGCCGAGGCCACTGCGGCCGCGCCCGGTGCGGTCGTCGGAGTGGACGAGGGTGTAGCGGCCCGAGGACATGCGCTGGAGCCGCGCGGTGGCCGCGGCGGCCACCTGCTCCAGGCGGGCCGCCAGCACGTACGACTCCAGGCGCATCCGGCGTTCGTTGTCCGCGGAGGTCCCCGCGGCAAGGGAGGCGAGGCGGGCGACGCGGGTGTGCTCGTCGCGCAGCGGGGCGAGCCGGCGCGCGGAGGTGGTGGCCCTCGCGGACAGCCGGTCCAGTTCGGCGCAGCACCGGGCGGCCGCGTCGCGTGCGGAGGAGGCGTCGCGCAGGCGCCGGCCCGCTTCGGTGGCGACGCGTTCCACCGCCGCCACGTCGGCGGGCGGCCGCTGGGCCGCGGCGGCGGTGTCGGCCTCGGTGAGGATCGCGCGGACGGCGGCCTCCTCGGAGTCCCATGCGTCGAGCCGGCGTTGCAGCTCGCGGTGGGCGGCGTCGTCGAGCAGTGCGGCGGCGGCGTCCCTCGGGGTGTCGAAGCCGGCGCGGAAAGCGGCGTCGGCAAGACGGGCGTCGGCGTCCTTGAGCCGCTGGGCCGTGTCCTCGGCGACGCGGGCGGTGTCGGCGGCCTCCGTCAGCAGCGCGGCCCGGCGCTCCAGCTGCGCCGCTCGCGCCGCCACACTGTCGGCGCCTGCGCGAACTCTCGTCAACTCCTCCTCCAGCGTGGCCCGTTCGCTGTCCAGCCGCTCCCGGTTGCCGACCCGGGAGGCGGCCCGGACCGCGGCCTGCTGCTGGGCGGCGACCCGCTGCTCGCGCTCGTGTTCCGCCCGGCGCAGCTCCTCCTGCGCGGCGTGCAGCCCGGAGGCGCTCGCCCGCGCCCGCGCGTACCGCCGCTCCAGTTCCTCGGCCTCTTCGGCGAGCCGGGCGGCGGGCGTCTCCCCTGCCTCCGCCGTGGCGGCGGCGAGTGCCTCCCGTACGGTGCCCAGGCGCCGTTCGGCGTCCGCGCGCCGCTCGTCGGCGTCCTGGTAGGCGGCGAGGGCGCGCTCCTCCGCCTCGCGGTCGACGTGCCCCGCGATCCTGCGCGCGGGGGCGGGGTGTTCGGTGGCGCCGCACACGGCGCACGGTGCGCCGTCGGTGAGGCCCACGGCGAGTTCTGCGGCGATGCCGGTCAGCCGCTGTTCCTTGAGGTCGAGCCAGTGGGCGCGGGCCTCGACGGCGCGTTCGGCCGAGGCGAGGGCGTGGCGTTGTGCCTGCTGCGTGTCGGTGGCGTACCGGTCCCGCTGCCGGGCCGCGTCCAGCCGCCGCTGTGCCGGGTCGCGCTGTACGGCGAGCTGTTCGGCGTGGGCCGCGGCCTCCTGCGCGGAGTCGACGCGGGCCTGCAGTCCGGTGCGGGTGGTCTCCCAGTCGGCGAGCCAGCTCGCCGCCTCGTGCAGGACGTCGTCGTCGGCGCGTTCCTGGCGGTCCAGCCCGGCCCGCTCCTCCACCAGGTCCGCGAGGCGCTGTTCGGCCCGCCGGGCCGACTCCAGCCCTCCCAGTTCCTCGGCTGCCCGGCGCGCGGCGGCGGCGAGCCCTGCGGCCCCGGCGTCCGCGAGGGCCTCGGGCAGCAGGGCACGCGCGTGCGTTTCCGAGGCCGCGGCCCGCCGGTGCTCGGCGTCGGCGGCGTCCCGCAGCTCGAGCGCGGGGGCCACCGCTTCGGCCTTGCGGGCCCGCGCCATGCGTTCCTGCGCGGCGCGGTGGGCGTCGGCCCGCTCCGCCAGCCGCGCTCCCCGCTCCCGGGCCTCGGCGAACCGCCGCTGCAGCCGGTCCAGTTCCCGCGCGTCTGCGAGGCCGCGTTCGGCGGCGGCCTGGGCGGACTCGGCGGCCGTGAGCCGGCAGTCGGCGACGGTCAGCAGCTCCCGGGCCGTGCTGCGCGCGAGGGCGGCGGCGGCGAGGACGGCATCGGCCAGCCCCGGCTCGCCCGGCGCCAGTTCCGGCAGCTCCATGGCGTCGCCGGCGGCCTGCTGCATCCGGTGGGCGTCGGCCAGCAGCGCGGCGTCCCCCTCGCGCACCCGGGCCTCGGTCGTGCGGCGCCGGTCGGCGAGGCGCTTCTCGACCTCGGCGAAGCGCCGGGTGTCGAAGAGCCGGCCGAGGAGCTTGCCGCGCGCCTCCGCGTCGGCGCGCAGGAAGCGCGCGAAATCGCCCTGGGGCAGCAGCACGACCTGGCAGAACTGCTCGCGGCTCATGCCGAGCAGTTGCGTGATCTCCTCGCCGATCTCCTGGTGGGAGCGGCTGAGGTCCTTCCAGACGCCGGCCGTCGCGTCGTACTCGCGCAGCCAGGTCTGGGCCTTGTCGACGGTCGTGCCCTTGCCGCGCAGCTTCAAACGCTCCCAGGGCGGCTGCCGGGTGACCTCCAGTCGCCGTCCGGCGACGGTGAGTTCGAGGCGCACCTCGGTGCGCGTGCCGGCGGCGGCGTGGTCGCTGCGCAGGGTCATGCCCTGGCCGCTCTGGCGGGCGCCGGGCACCGACCCGTACAGCGCGTAGCAGACGGCGTCGAGGACGGAGGTCTTGCCGGCGCCGGTGGGTCCGTGCAGCAGGAAGAGTCCGGCGGCCGACAGGTCGTCGAAGTCGACGCGCTGTGTTCCGCCGAAGGGGCCGAAGGCGGTGATGTCCAGGTGGTGCAGCCTCACCGGGCCGCCTCCCGAACGGTCTCGTCCGCGCGCACCGCGTCGAAGGCGTCCCGCAGTACGGTCTGTTCGTGGCCGTCGGGCCCGGCGCCGCGCACGTGCGTCACGAAGTCCTCCGCGATCTGCTGGTCGCTGCGGCCGGCGAGACGGCGGGCGTAGGACACGGCCGGGTCGTCCGGGGCCCGCTCGGGGGCGAAGACGAGGCTCAGCGTGTGCGGGAAGCGCTCGGTGAGCCGGGCCATGGGGTCGGCGGGACGGACCGGGTCGGTGAGGGTCGCCTCGACCCACGCCTCCTCGTGCCGGGCCAGCCCGGGGTCGGCGAGCAGCTCCTCCAGGGTGCCGCGCAGCCGGGCCAGGTCGCGCGGCACCGGGCAGTCGACTCGCTCGGCGGTGACCGAGCCGTCGGCGTCCAGGTCGACGAGCCACATGCTCTTGCGGTGCGCGGCCTCGGAGAAGGAGTACGGCAGCGGGGAGCCGGAGTAGCGGACGCGCTCGGTGAGGGCCTGGCAGCCGTGCAGGTGCCCGAGCGCCACGTAGTCGACGCCGTCGAAGACGCCGGAGGGCACTGCGGCGACCCCGCCGACGGTGATGTCCCGCTCGCTGTCGCTCTGCTCGCCGCCGGTGACGAAGGCATGCGCGAGGACGACGGAACGGGTGCCCGGCGCGCGCGCGGCGAGGTCGGCGCGGACCCGGTCCATGGCGGCGGCGAGCACGGCCTCGTGGCCCGCCTTCTCGACCCCGAGCCCGGCCTTCACCAGGGCTGGTTCGAGGTACGGCAGCCCGTAGAAGGCCACCTCACCGTGCGCGTCCTCCAGCACCACCGGGTTGCCGCAGCCCGCCGGGTCGGTGCGCAGGTGGATCCCGGCTCGGTCGATGAGTCCGGCACCGACGCCGAGGCGGCGGGCCGAGTCGTGGTTGCCGGAGATCATCACCGTGGGCACACCGAGGTCGGCCAAGCGGTGCAGTGCGTCGTCGAAGAGCTCCACGGCGGCCAGTGGCGGCACGGCCCGGTCGTACACGTCTCCCGACACGACCACGGCGTCGACGGCGTGCTCGCGCACGGTCTCGACGAGGTGGCCGATGAAAGCGGCCTGGGCTCCGAGCATGTTCACGCGGTGGAACGCCCGGCCGAGATGCCAGTCGGACGTGTGCAGAATTTTCATGAAACAGCCCTGACCTGCACGTTTACCCCTACCGCACCTCTGAAACCAGCCCGAACCAGCACGGAGCTCGCCACCGACCCTCGCCACGCTAACGCATGCGGCCCCCTGAGCCACCACTCGTCTCGGATCACCCTGGGAACGGAAGGCCCTTTCCCGGTGCCACCGGGGTGGCCTCCCCGCCCCGAGGGAAGGAGGACGGGAAGGCCACCCCGTGAGTGTGCACGAGGAACGTCAGCCGTCCGCGCCGCTGCCCCGGACGACGCAGGAGCGGCTGTTCTCCCAGCCCCACCCGTCGCCGTCGGGATCGGAGGAGCTGCCGTTGACGCAGTACGGGTAACCGTTGGGCGCGGTACCGCCGCCCGTTCCGCCCCCGCCGTCCGCGCCGCCGCCCCGGACCACGCAGGAGCGGCTGTTCTCCCAGCCCCACCCGTCGCCGTCGGGGTCGGAGGAGCTGCCGTTGACGCAGTACGGGTAACCGTTGGGCGCGGTACCGCCGCCCGTTCCGCCCCCACCGCCGTAGACGGTGGCGGTCTCGGACGTGGCCGCGATGCCGTTGGCACCGTTGAAGATGCGGTTGCCCCAGTTGGTCAGGGAGTTCGCGTCGAAGCCGTTGACCATGTCGAGGTACTCGACGCCGCTTCCGTTGCCGCTCCAGGACCAGCCGAGGTAGCCCACGCCCAGGGACTGCGCGGTCGCCATGATGGCGTCCTCGTCGGGGTTGCCGTCACTGTGCTGGTCGCCGAACTCACCCACGACGACGGGCAGTTTGTTGCCGACGAAGTGGTTCAGGTAGTCCCGCACCTCGGCGGCGGTGTCGTAGACGCCGTACATGTGGATCGAGAAGATGGTGTTGCGGTCGGGATCGGAGGCGAACACCGATGCGGCGTTGTCCCTCATGGTCCCGGACCAGTCCTGACCCCAGTTGGGTGCGTCGACCATCAGGGCGTGGCTGATGCCGGCCCCCCGGAGCTTGCCGATCGCGCCCTTGGTGGCGTCGGTCCAGGCCGCGTGGCCGGTGTTGCCGAAGGGCTCGTTGCCGATGTTGACGACGACGTAGTCCTCCTGGCCCTGGAGCGCGCTCTTGATGCCGATCCAGTAGTCGGCGGCCCGGTCCAGGGTGGTGGCGGCGCCGTCCTCGCCGTAGCCGGTGGTGTCGTGCACCTCCAGCACGCAGATGACCTTGTTGGCCTTGCACTGGCCGATGAGGGAGGAGACCTCGGAGGCGCTCGTCCGCGTCCACCGGTCGCCGCTGCTGAGAACGACGCGGACGGTATTGGCGCCCTTGGCCGCTATGTCGGCGATGGAGCTCGTTCGCTCGGGATACCAGGTGTGGGCGTGGTTGACCCCGCGCATGACGAACTCGTTCCCGTTCGCCTCGACCACGCGACCGTCACTGACACGGATACCGGTGGGTGCTGCCTCGGCCTCGCCGACGAAGGGGCCGGCCATCGAGGTGAGCAGGCCCAGGACGGCGGCGAACGCCATGCCCGCCGTGGTGATCAGGGTGCTTCTCGGCTTTCGCATATCTCTCCTCGGGTGCAGGTGCGGGTGCGGATGCGGATGCGAGTGCTGGAGCAGGACGATGCATGCGGACGGGCCACATCCGGCATGACAACGATGTCTGACGTCTGCGCCGGCCTCTGAGGGCACGCTCGGCGAGCGTCGCGGGCGCTTCGATACAGGCGCGTGCCGTCGAAGGCGGGCTTCGCAGGCGTCGCGGGTGCGGATACGGGGCCGGACAACCGACCTCGGCTTGCTGCGACTTCGGCCCCTGGGGCACGAGCGGCCCCGTCGCCACACCATGAGGCACCGGCTGTTGCGCCCATGTCAATAGTCGATTCACGATCCGTCCACCGAGCCCGGCAGCCCGCGTGCGACTAAACCGCTAAACAAGCTGACCAGCCCTGGCATGCGTCACACAGTGGTCGGACACCAGCGAAAACAGAGCCGACGCGACTCATTGACAGTCCGACAACGTCGCCTTACGTTCCTAGCCGGTTAACCGGTACATGCCCGGACTCGTCCTCCGTCGAGGCCCCAGGGGGTCGGGTTCTGCGGGACACCACCCCCGCAGCAGGCATCGACACTCCTCCCACCCCCATTCGTTCCGAACGGAAGGACTTGCTCGTCGACCCACCCGACCTGTGCGCTATACCGGTTCAATAACAGAAGCCGATCGGGTCATGGATTTCGTTCGCATCCCGTTAACGTACACACGTGGATCTACTTCGACCGGTCATCAAGCCATACGCATGGGGCTCGCACGAGGCACTGGCCCGGCTGCAGGGAAGAGGCACACCCTCGGACGGGCCGGAGGCGGAACTGTGGATGGGCGCGCATCCGTCCGGCCCCGCGGGCATCACGCGCGGAGGGCGAGAGCTGACGCTCCTGGACGCCGTGTCCGGCGGTCCCGAGAGGGAGCTGGGGGCCGCGTGCGCCCAACGGTTCGGGGGGCGGCTGCCCTTCCTGTTGAAGGTACTGGCCGCCGAACAACCCCTGTCCATACAGGTGCACCCCGACCGGGAGCAGGCGCGCTCGGCCTTCGCCGCACAGTCGGCCGACGGCCGTCGCGGCCCCTACACGGACGACTGGCCCAAGCCCGAACTGCTGTACACGCTGAGCCGGTTCGAGGTCCTGGCCGGCTTCCGCGACCGCGAGGAGGCCGTGGGCGTCCTGGAGGACCTGGAGGTCGGCCGGTTGCGCCCGGTCACCGAGCTGCTGCGGGCCGGCGCCGGCGACGAGGTACTGACCGACGCCCTGCGGCTCGTGCTCGAATGGCCGCGTGACGACCGCGCGGCGCTCGTGCACGGCGTCGTGGAGTCATGCCGGCGCCGGGCACGGTCCAGCGGCCCCCACGCGCAGGCGTACGCGGCGGTGGGGCACATGTCCCGGCATCACCCCGAAGACCTCGGCCTCGTGGCCTCCCTCCTCCTCAGGCACCGGATCCTGGAGCCCGACACGGCACTGTTCATGCCGGCCGGCGGACTGCACGCCTATGTGCGGGGAGTGGGACTCGAACTGCTCGCCAACTCCGACAACGTGCTGCGCGCCGGACTGACGGCCAAGGAAGTGAACGTGCCCGAACTGCTGCGGATCACCGACCCGGCGGTGCGCGTGCCGGAGGTCACGCCCACAAGCGTCCCGGGACCCGGTTCCACACAGCTGTACGACTGCCCGGTGGAGGAGTTCGCCCTCCACCGGACCGGACTCGACGGCCCGGGCGGACCCCTGGTGCCGTCGGCCGGCGCTCGCATCGCCTTCTGCGCGGACGGAGCGGTCCAACTGCGCGCAGGAGGCACGGACCAGCTTCGGCTCGGTCCCGGTGACTCCTGCTTCCTGCCCGCCTCGGACGACGACGTTCTGGTGGAGGGAGAGGGAACGCTGTTCGTGGCGTCCGCCGGTCTGAGCCCGGCGGAGCGCGGCTCCCTCGCGCAGGGCTCCCTGCCGCCCCTTCTTTGACAACGTTGTCCGGCCCCGGTCTCTCACTCAACGCCGCCGGTGAGCGGTGCGCGGGGAGAGGCCGGCCGGCCCGAGAGAGGACTGAATCGTGTACGCCGCCCTGGACATCGGAGGCACCAAGATCGCGGGAGCGTTGGTGGACGAACGGGGGACCGTCGTCCACCGCGCCGAACTCCCCACACCCGCGCGCGAGTCCACCCAGCGCATGGCCCGGACCGTCGACGCGGTGATCGACACCCTGGCCGCCGCCCCTGCCTGGGGCACGGTACGCGGACTGGGCATCGCGAGCGCGGGCCCCGTCGACACGGCGGCCGGCACGGTGAGCCCCGTGAACATCCCCGCCTGGCGGACCTTTCCCCTCGTCGAGAGCGTGCGCGCCCATCCGATGCTCTTCGCCGGCATCAGACCGGTGCTGCTCGGAGACGCCGTGGCCATGACCGCCGCCGAACACTGGCTCGGCGCCGCTCGCGGAGTGGACAACGCGCTGTGCATGGTGGTCTCGACCGGCGTCGGGGGCGGCTACGTTCTGGGAGGCCGACTGCACCCGGGGCCCTCGGGGAACGCCGGGCACATCGGGCACATCTCCGTCGACCTCGACGGCGCCCCCTGCGCCTGCGGCGCACGAGGTTGTGTGGAGGGATACGCCAGCGGAACCGCCATCGCCCGGTACGCGGTGCGGGCGGGCTGGACGCCGCAGCCGGGTTCGGAACCGACGGCCGCCGCCGTCGCCGCCTCCGCCCGCGCCGGCGACGAACGCGCCCTGGCCGCCTACGACCGCTCGGCACGGGCCCTGGCCGCCGCCATCGCCGGCAGCGCGACTCTGCTGGAGATCGAAGTCGCGGTCATCGGCGGTGGTGTCGCCCAGGCCGGGGAGACGCTGTTCACTCCGCTCCGTCGCCACCTGCGCACCTTCGCGGTGCTCGACTTCGCCCGCGGTATCGAGGTGCGTCCCGCCGCTCTGGCGCGGGACGCGGGCCTCGTCGGAGCGGCGGCGGCCGCCCGTCAGCAGCTCCAGGAGGCCGGTGACGCAGTAGCGGAAACCACGTTCGCAACAGGAACTTAACCGGTTCCTATTCGTGCGGGGCGCACACCCGCGCCTTGGACACCGTCAACGGCTTTCGGACGTTTGTCTGCCGACAGGTACGAGGCACCTGCCCGCCGGCCTCGGGGCCGCCACCCTCCGGTGCTGTGTCCGGCCGGGTCCGCCGGCGCGCGGCCGGGCTAGCCTGGCCCGCATGGACGAGTTCAACGGGGTGGAAGTCGTCGCGTTCCCTGATGCGGCGGCCTTCGAGGACTGGCTGGCCGGGCACCACACCCGCCGCGAGGGCGTGTGGGTCAAGGTCGCGAAGAAGGCGTCGGGAATCGCGTCGGTCACGGATGACGAACTGGTCGACGTGGGGCTGTGCTGGGGCTGGATCTCCGGGCAGCGCCGGGCCTTGGACGACCGGTACTACCTGCAGAAGTACGGGCCGCGGCGACCGAGGAGTCTGTGGTCGCGGGTGAATGTCGAGAAGGCCGCGGCGCTGGCGGGGGCGGGCCGGATGCGGGAGCCCGGCCTCGCCGAGGTCCGACGGGCCCAGGAGGACGGCCGCTGGGACCGCGCGTACGCGTCGCAGGCGACGGCTGTCGTCCCGGACGACCTCGCTGCGGCCCTCGCCGCGGACCCGGCGGCGCGTGCGGCGTTCGACGCGCTCGACCGGACCGCCCGCTACCTCGTGATGCTCCCGCTGCTCCAGGCCGCGACGCCGAAGACCCGGCAGACGCGGCTGGAGCGGACGGTGCGGGACCTGGCGCAGGGGCGGCAGATGGGCGAAGGGTGAGCACCGCCCGGATCACCGGCATCGCCGAGGCCGTCCTCACCCTCCGCTTCGCGTCGGCGTGGGGCGGGAACGGCTGATGCCGTCCACGTCGGGTGATCCCGACCACTCGCGCATCCGTGCCGGGACGGTCGCAGCCCCCTGACGCCCACAGGACACGACGACGTCCGAGGGCGCGCGGCACGATGCCGCGCGCCCTCGGACGTCCGTGTCATCTCTGGGAACGGGGTGAGGCGGTCGAGGCACGCGGCACGAGGGACGGGGTCGCCACCGGCTGCGAGACGACCTTGCGGCCGTCGAGGACGTCGAACAGCACGCGTGTGACCTGGGCCCCGAAGCCGTGCACGTCGTGGCTCATCGCGGACAGCGTCGGGTGGGTGAGCCGGCACAGCTGGGAGTCGTCCCAGGCCAGCAGGGACAGGTCGTCCGGCACCGAGATGCCCATCTCGGCGGCGACGCCCAGTCCGGCGACCGCCATGATGTCGTTGTCGTAGAGGATCGCCGTGGGCCGCTCCCGGGCCAGCAGCAGGGAGCGTGTGGCACGCGCCCCGTCGTCGCCCGAGAAGCTCGTCTCCGCGTGCGGGCCGCTGTCGAGGCCGAGTTCCCCCATGGTCTGTTCGAAGGCGGTCGTCCTGATGGCGCTGTGCCCCAGGCCGCGGGGGCCGCCCACGTGCGCGATGCGCCGGTGTCCCAACGCCGCCAGGTAACGCACCGCCTCGGCGACGGCGGCGGCGTCATCGGTCCAGACGGAGGGGAAGCCACCGGTGAGGGAGGGGTGGCCGACCGCCACGGCCGGCAGGCCCAGCTTTCGCAGCGGTTCGACACGCGGGTCCTCCTGGTGGAAGTCGACCAGGATCGAGCCGCCGATCTGCCGCTCCCTCCACCAGCGCTCCTGCAGTCCGATCTCCTCCTCCAGCGAGTCGACCAGCCGCAGCAGCAACGAGCAGTCCCGCTCGGCCAGCACGCTCTCGATGCCGGAGACGAACTCCATGTAGAAGGGCTCCAGGCCCAGCAGCCGGGCCGGCCGGCAGATGGCCAGCCCGACGGTGTCGACCGACTGCCGCGACAGGCTGCGGGCCGAGGAGTTCGGCGCCCAGCCCAGCTGCCGCGCCGCCGCGAAGATCCGCTCCCGGGTGGCATCGGAGACACCCGGTTTGTGGTTGAACGCCAAGGACACGGCGCCTTTGGACACGCCCGCGGCGGCGGCCACGTCCTTGATGGTGACGCGTTCGGAGGGTGCGCTCACGCCGGTTCCACGCAGTACAGTGCGGCGCGCACGGCGTTGGCCCCGGATTCGGCCGCCCCCGTGACCCGCAGGCGGGCCCGTTCTCCGGGAAGGAGGGTGCGGAGGCCGGTGTCGCAGACCGCGTCCGGGCCGAGCCGGTCGGCCTGCAGGAGGAGGTCACGTACGAGAGTGTGTGCTGTCACCACGACCTCGACACTACTCGCATCACCACCGACCGGGGACTCCACGGCCACGTCGTAGCGCGGCACCGGATACGCGAACTCCTTGTCCGGCACGGGAACATGCAGCGCGCGCAGGCCGTCGCTGTCGGCGACGAGGAACTCCTTGCCCGACCGCTCGTCCGGCACCAGCTCCTCCGGCACACTGCGCCGGTGCACCGAACGGGGAGTGACGGTCACGTCGAGGACCAGCTTCGCCACCTCGGTGCCGTCCGCCCGCATCCGGCGCAGGGTCACCGGAGCCTGCCACGGCTCCGCGGCCTGGTTGACGACGGCGAGGACCGGGCGGTCGGCGCCCGGCTGGAGCGTGAGGAGGCGATCCGCGTAGACGCGGCGCAGCTCGTGGTAGAGGGGCTTGAGCCTTCCGTCGCCGTCGATGGCCGCCCAGGAGCTGACCGGCCAGCAGTCGTTGATCTGCCAGACGACGGTGCCGGCGCAGACCGGCCAGTGCGAGCGCCAGTGTTCGATGCCGGCCGCGATCGCGCGGGCCTGTACGACCTGGGTGAGGTAGTGCCAGCGGTCGAAGTCGCCCTCGGGCGGGGCGAAGTGGCGTTCCAGGCCCCGGTTCAGCTTGCCGTTGCCGTCCTCGGCCTTCTGGTGGTGCAGCATGCCGGGCGAGTCCGGAGCGAGTTGTTCACCGGGGAGCGCGCGCCGCAGCGTCGCCATGGCGGGGGGTGCCTGCCAGCCGAACTCCGAGACGAAGCGGGGCACCGAGTCGCGGTACTCGGCGTAGTCCCGGCGGTTCCAGACCTCCCAGGAGTGGTGGGTGCCGTGGGCCGGATCGTTGGGGTGGTGGTCCCACGACCCGGACCAGGGGCTGCCCGCCGTGTAGGGCCGGGTCGGGTCGAGCTCGGCGACGATGCGCGGCAGCAGGTCCAGGTAGTAGCCGCCGCCCCAGGAGTCGCCGGCGAGTCCGGGCTCCCAGTCCCAGTCACGAAAGCCCCACAGGTTCTCGTTGTTGCCGTTCCACAGGACGAGGCTCGGGTGCGGCATCAGCCGGACAACGTTGTCGCGCGCCTCCGCGTCCACCTCTCCGCGCAACGGCTGCTCCTCGGGGTAGGCGGCGCAGGCGAAGAGGAAGTCCTGCCAGACCATGAGACCCAGTTCGTCGCACGCGTCGTAGAAGGCGTCGTCCTCGTAGATCCCGCCGCCCCAGATGCGCACCAGGTCCACGCCCGCCTCGGCCGTCTGGCGCAGCCGCGTGCGGTACCGCTCGGGGGTGATCCGGGAGGGGAAGACGTCGTCGGGGATCCAGTTCACTCCGCGGACGAAGACCCGTACGCCGTTGACGACCACGGTGAACCCGGTTCCGTGCTCGTCCTCGGAGCGGTCCAGTTCCACGGTCCGGAAACCGATCCGCCGCTGCCAGGAGTCCAGCGGCTTCGCCTCGGGCCCGGCCTCGACCAGCGCGACCTCCAGGTCGTACAGGGGCTGGTCGCCGTAGCCGCGTGGCCACCACAGGGAGGCGTCGGGTACGTCGAGTGTCAGCACGGCCCGCGTACCGTCGACGGCCGCGTGGGCCTCGACACCGGCGACGGTGGCCCGGACGGCGAGAGAACAGTCCGCGCCCTGGGCCGTGCGCTCGACCTCGACCCGCACCTCGACCCGGCCGGTGCCGCCCTCGACCGTCACGAGCGGACGCACGCCGGCCAGCCTCGCCGTCGACCAGCGTTCCAGCCTGACCGGGCGCCAGATTCCGGCGGTGACCAGTGTCGGGCCCCAGTCCCAGCCGAAGCTGCTCGCCATCTTGCGGATGTACTGGAACGGCTCCGGGTAGACGTTGGGCCGCTCACCCGTCAGCTCGCGTACCGACGCCGCCTCGTCGTAGGCGGAGGCGAAGTCCACCTTCAGCCGCCCGTGGTGGCCGGTGACGTCGAAGCGGTAGCGCCGGTGCATGTTGCGGGTGCGTCCCAGCTCCCGCCCGTCCAGGGTGACGGTCGCGGCCGTGTCGAGTCCGTCGAAGACCAGGTCGGTCCGCTCGTGGCCCTCCTCGGCGGTGTCGGTGGCGGCCACGTCCCGGACGTAGGTCCAGGCACGCTTTCCGACCCACGCCACCTCCGGCTCGTTGACACCGAGGAAGGGGTCCGGAATCAGGCCGGCCGTGAGCAGATCGGTGTGGACGCAACCGGGGACATGGGCGGGCAGCAGGCTCTCGCCGTGGCGCAGGCTCCAGTCCTCGGTGAGCTGGACGACTTCCTTCATGTGCGGCTCCTTAGGCGGGGACGGGCCCGTTTCGTGTACGACGCGGCTTAACTTAACCCCACACAAGTGAACCGGTCTAGCCCTCATCTCTTGACAGGAGCCACCACTGCGCCACAGTGAGTACCAGCGACACCCGGCGTTGCCGTTCACCGCGGGTAACGATTAAGTATCGCGGTCCGATACTTAGCTTTACCGGTTCACGGACGCCTGACATAGTCGCCGACAACCACCGGAGCCCGAGCCGTAATCCTTGGAAGGAGCTGGGCACATGGGGAAGAAGACGCTGGGCGTCGCTCTGCTGACCACCGCGATGCTGACCGTCGCGGGGTGCGGCGGGGGCGGGAGCCCGAACGCCGACGAGACCGCCGCCGCGCCGGTGAACCCGGACAGCGTCTCGGGGGACATCACCGTCCTGACCAATCGCACCGACCTGATCCAGGACGGGACGATGAAGAAGTACGCCGCCGAGTTCAACAAGACCTACCCCGAGGTGAAGGTCAAGTTCGAGGGCCTCACCGACTACGAGGGTGAGGTGAAGATCCGCATGAACACGGAGGACTACGGCGACGTCCTGCTGATCCCCTCGGTGATCGCCAAGGGCGACTACCCCAAGTTCTTCGCACCGCTCGGCGACACCTCGACGATGAAGAACACCTACCGCTTCACCGACAAGACCGACGTCGACGGCAAGACCCACGGAATCGCCACCTTCGGCACCGCCAACGGCTTCGTCTACAACAAGGCGCTGTGGAAGAAGGCCGGCATCACCGAATGGCCGACGACGCCGCAGCGGTTCCTGGACGACCTGAAGACCGTCGCGGAGAAGACGGGCGCGACTCCGTACTACACCAACTTCAAGGACGGCTGGCCGCTCAGCAGCCCCTGGACCAACAGCGTCGGCTCCGTCAGCTGCGACAGCCAGGCCTCGGACAAGCTGGCCTCGATGGACAAGCCCTGGGAGAAGGGCACGGAGCTGAACGCGCTCGACACCCTGCTCCACGACATCGTCCACGAGAAGCTGTCGGAGAAGGACCCGGCCACCACCAACTGGGAGAACTCGAAGACCCTCCTGGCCAAGGGTGAGGTGGGCAGCATGATGCTCGGCTCCTGGGCGATCAACCAGATGCGGGACGCGGCCGAGAAGGCCGGCCAGAACCCCGACGACATCGGCTTCATGCCCGTCCCGGCACAGACGGGCGGCAAGTTCTGCGCGGCCCTGGTCTCCGACTACCAGCAGGCCGTCAACATCCACTCCGACCACAAGAGCGCGGCGCGGGCCTGGATCGACTGGTTCACCGAGAAGTCCGGCTACTCGGCCAAGGAAGGCGCCGTCTCCGCCCTGAAGTCCGAGGGGATGCCGGACACCCTCAAGGGCTACGTTGACAACGATGTCAAGATGGTGGAGCGTTCCGAGGCGAAGACCGCCGAGGTCAACGCCATCGACAACGCCTCCGAGATCGGCCTGGCCAAGCCGGACTACCGGCAGAAGCTGATCGACATCGCCCGCGGCGCGGTGGACGGATCACTCGACGGCTACTTCGACGAACTGAACGATCGCTGGTCCGAGGCCAGGCAGATGGCCGGCTCCTGAACCGGCTCCCGGCAGGGCCCCTCCCCTCGGCGGGAGGGGCCCCGATCCCGCCCCAGTGCCCTCAGCGGACGACGAAAGGCCCTGGCCCCGCAATGACCCGCACCGCCTCCACCGCATCACCGCCCGCTCCGGCCGCCGAACCGGGCCGGACCGGCAAGCATCCCTCCCGGCGCCGTGCGCCGGGCGCCGCCTCGTGGCACGACCGGCCCTTGCGCCGTATCACCCCGTGGCTGTTCCTCCTGGCCCCCCTCGCCCTGCTGGTCACGTTCACCTACGTGCCCGTGGGCAACATGATCTATTACAGCTTCACCGACTGGGACGGCGTCAGCCCCGACCGGAACTTCGTCGGCGGCGACAACTACACCGAGCTGTTCACCCGGCCCGAGCTCTTCAAGGTCTTCGCGGTCAGCTTCTACTACCTCGCGGCATCCGCCGTACAGATCGTCATCGCCCTGTACTTCGCCGTGATTCTCAGCTTCGACCTGCGCTTCAGGAACCTGTTCAAGGGGATCCTGTTCTTCCCCTACCTGATCAACGGGGTCGCGATCGGTTTCGTCTTCCTCTACTTCTTCCAGGACGGCGGCACCCTCGACTCGGTGCTGTCCTGGTTCGGCGCCGACACCGGCCACGCGTGGCTGGGCAGCCCGGAATCGGCCAACACCTCGCTCGCGGGCGTGTCCGTGTGGCGCTTCACGGGACTGAACTTCGTCCTGTTCCTCGGCGCGATCCAGTCGATCCCCGGCGAGCTCTACGAGGCCGCCCAGCTCGACGGCGCGACCCGGTGGCAGCAGTTCCGGCACATCATCGCGCCGAGCATCCGCCCGGTGCTGAGCCTCAGCGTCATCCTGGCGATCTCCGGCTCACTGTCCGTCTTCGAGATCCCGTACATCATGACCGGCGGCGCGACGGAGACGTCGACGTTCGTCATCCAGACGGTGAAGTTCGCCTTCCAGTTCAACAAGACCGGCCTCGCTTCCGCCTGCGCCGTGGTGCTGCTGGTCATCATCCTGCTGATCACCTGGATCCAGCGCCGCATCGTGCCCGACGAGAAGGTGGACCTCGTATGACCATCACCGCCCCCGCCCAGGGCCGGCCCCGCCGGCGCCCGCGCCTCGGCAGCGCACTCACCTACCTGTCGCTGGTCGTCGCCTCCCTCGTGGTCCTGGTCCCACTCCTCGTGGTCTTCCTGACCTCGCTGAAGTCCTACGACGAGATCTCCGACGGACAGGGCGCCCTGGCGCTGCCGGACGACTGGCTGAACTTCTCCAACTACGCCACGGCGTTCACCGACGGCCACATGCTGACGGCCTTCGGCAACACGGCCTTCATCCTGCTGTTCTCCATCAGCGGCACCGTGGTCATCGGCTCCATGACGGCGTACGCCATCGACCGCTTCGACTTCCGCTTCAAGAAGCTCGTCATGGCGCTGTTCCTGATCGCCACGCTGGTGCCCGGCGTGACCACCCAGGTCGCCACCTTCCAGGTGGTCAACAGCTTCGGCCTGTTCGACACCCGCTGGGCGCCGATCCTGCTCTACATGGGCACCGACATCGTGTCCATCTACATCTTCCTGCAGTTCATCCGCGGGATCCCGAAGTCCCTCGACGAAGCCGCGCGGCTGGACGGCGCGAACTCCTTCACCATCTACCGGAAGATCATCTTTCCGCTGCTCAAGCCGGCGATCGCCACCGTCGTCATCATCAAGGGCATCACCACGTACAACGATTTCTACATCCCGTTCCTCTACATGCCCTCCGAGGAACTCGGGACCATGTCCACGGCCCTGTTCCGCTTCAAGGGACCGTTCGGCGCGCACTGGGAGAACATCTCCGCCGGGGCCATCCTCGTGATCGTGCCCACTTTGGTGATCTTCCTCTTCCTCCAGCGCTACATCTACAACGGGTTCGCGCAGGGGGCCACGAAGTAGCGGGCTCCGCGCGCCCCGCACGGTGGGGCGGACGAGCCTTCGCCCCACCGAGGACACCACGCCGGCGACCGCGGACCGGCCGGGTCACGCGTCCCCGTACGCCTCGCCGCCCAGTTCGAACCCGGCCGACCCGGCGGTGGCGTCCGCGAGCCAGGCCCGGAAGGCGTCCACGTCGGTCTCCGGCAGGCCGATCTCGATGGTGACGGCTTCGTCGTACCGCACGTCGCGCACCGCGCGTCCCGCCGTCCGCAGATCGTTCTGGAGCTTGCCCGCGCGCTGGTGGTCGACGGTCACCGTGGCCAGGCGGAACCGGCGGCGGGTGAGCGTGCCGAGGTCGTCCAGGGCCTCGCCGACCGCGCCGCCGTAGGCGCGGATGAGTCCCCCCGCGCCGAGCTTGACGCCCCCGAAGTAGCGGGTGACGACCGCGACGACGTACCGCATGTCGCGGCGCAGCAGCATCTGGAGCATGGGGACACCGGCGGTGCCGCCCGGCTCGCCGTCGTCACTGGCCTTCTGGACGGCGGCGTCGGCCCCGATGACGTACGCCCAGCAGTTGTGGTTGGCGTCCGCGTGCTCCTTGCGTACGGCCGCGACGAACGCCTGGGCCTCCTGCTCGGTGGCGGCCGGGGCGAGGGCGCACAGGAAACGGGAGCGGTTGATCTCGGTCTCGTGCACACCCGCGCGGGCGACGGTGCGGTACTCGTCCTGCATCCGGCCAGCCTATGCGCTCGCCCTCGCACGCCTCGCGGCAGCGTCGTCGCGGGTCAGCGGCGCGCGATCACACCGGGGTACCGATGTCCCGGGCGAGGTGGAGGCCGAGGAACCGGTCGGCGTAGGCGTAGGTCTCGAACCGGGCTCCGTCCGGCAGGTCCGGATCGGTCTCCACCCTGCGCAGCACGCTCAGCACCCCGGGGGCGTCCAGGTCGTTCTCCCAGGCGGCTCGCAGCTGGTCGCGGATCTCCCCCGGGACGGGACGCGACGGCTGCCGCGCCCAGGCGGCGACCGCGCGGCGCCAGCGCGCGAGTGTGTCCCGGGCGTCGTCCAGCGCGGCCGCGTCGAGTTCCACGCGCGCGTGGTGGTGGTGCTCCAGCAGGGCCAGACGCAGGGCGTCGGGTTCGTCGGGGCGCTGTTCGACGGCGTCCACGGGCGCGACGGCGACCGTTGCCCCGTCCGGCGTGGCCCCGCCCTCGCGCACGACGTGCACGGCCTGGCCGGCGCCCGGTCCGGGGCCGGCGCCGCCGTCCTCGAAGGGCCGGATACCGAGGGCCGCGGCGTCCGCACGCAGCCGTGTCCGGTCCTCCGCTCCGGTCAGCAGCGACCACGCGGGAGTGCCGTCGAGTTCCAGGGTGCGGACCAGGAGGTCGGCGACGAGCAGGACGCGCAGGCCGCTCGTGTCGCGGCCCGGCGCGTGCGCCTCGACGCGGGTCGGGCCCCGCCGGGCGGGGGCGGCGGGGACGGGCTCTCGGGTTCGGGCGTCGGTGATGCGCAGCACGGGGTGAGCGTAGGCGGGGTGGCGCGGTGGTGCACAGGGGCGCGCTCGTCGCCTCTCCCCCGCCGCGCGGGGAATCCAGGCGGGCCGCCGTCCGTTGTCGCTGCGGGAAGACGCGAGGCGCGAGCCGTTCAGGAATCCAAGGAGGCCGCCGGTGTACGGCGACGAGGCAACGGTACGGAAGATCCTCACCGAGCTCGGCGACACCTGGGCCGTGGTGGGCCTGTCGTCGAACCGGCAGCGCGCGGCGTACGGCGTCGCCGAGGTGCTGCAGCGCTTCGGCAAGCGCGTCGTGCCCGTGCATCCCAAGGCGGAGACGGTGCACGGGGAGCGGGGGTACGCCTCTCTCGCGGATGTCCCCTTCGAGGTGGACGTCGTCGACGTCTTCGTCAACAGCGAGCTGGCCGGGCAGGTCGCCGACGAGGCGGTCGCCAAGGGGGCCGGGGCCGTCTGGTTCCAGCTCGGCGTGATCGACGAGGCCGCGTACGAACGGACCCGGGCCGCGGGCCTGGAGATGGTGATGGACCGCTGTCCGGCGATCGAGATCCCGCGGCTCGGCTGACCCTGGCCCGGGAAGCGTGGCGACGCCGGTCGTGGGCTGCCGGGTGTTTTCCGCGCGGAGGGCCGCGCGGACCGTTCCCGTGGGCCGCGTACCGCCCGCATAATGCCCCAGTGACCGCAGCCTCCCCCCGCGTCAGCTCCGGTGCCGCACAACGTTTCCCGGTCGTCGTCGTGGGTGCCGGCCCCGCCGGGCTCACCGTCGGCAACGTCCTGCGGGCCGCGGGCGTCGGCTGTCTGGTCCTGGAGACCGAGACCCGGGAGTTCATCGAGCGGCGGCCCCGCGCCGGGGTCATCGAGGAGTGGGCCGTACGGGGACTGGAACGGCGCGGTCTGGCGCGGAGCCTGTTGGAGCGGGCGCAGCGGCACACCGAGTGCGAGTTCCGGTTCGCCGGGGAGTCGTACCGGTTCGAGTACACCCGGCTGACCGGTCGTCACCACTTCGTCTATCCGCAGCAGTGCCTGGTGACGGATCTGGTCCGTGAGTACGCGGACGTGCGGGGCGGGGAGATCCGGTTCGGCGTCCGGGACGTCCGCCTGCGCGGGCTGGAGTCCGGGCGGCCGTCGGTGTCGTACCTGTGCCCGGGCTCCGGTGAACGGCGTGTCGTGGAGGCAGACTTCGTCGCGGGCTGCGACGGTGCGCGCGGGGTGACCCGGGCGGCACTTCCGGCCGGGCGCGTGCGGGTCGCGTGCCATGACTACGGCGTCGGCTGGCTGGCGCTCCTGGCCGAGGCGCCGCCGTCCTGCGACTGTGTCGTGTTCGGCATGCATCCGCGCGGTTTCGCCGGCCATATGGCGCGCGGTCCAAAGGTGACCCGCTACTACCTCCAGTGCCCGCCGGGCGACGACCCGGGGAACTGGCCGCACGAGCGGGTCTGGGCGGAGCTGCGGGAACGGCTCGGAGCGGTCGGCGCACCGCCTCTCAGGGAGGGGCGGCTGATCGAGAGACGTGTCCTGGACATGCACGGCCACATCGTCGAGCCCATGGCCTTCGGCCGTCTCTTCCTGGCCGGGGACGCGGCCCACCTGACCGCGCCCATCGCCGCCAAGGGCCTGAACCTCGCCCTGCACGACGCGTTCCTGCTCGGCGACGGACTGGTCGCCCACCTCACGGGGGGCGACGAGACCGGGCTGTCCGGCTACTCGGCGACGTGTCTCGCACAGGCGTGGGACTACCAGGAGTTCTCCCAGTGGCTCGGGGAGGTGTACCACGGCACGGCGTCGGGCGACCCGTACCGGGCGGGCGCCGCCCGGGCCCGGCTGCGGCGCCTGTTCGCCTCGCCGGTCGCGGCGGCGGCGTTCGCCGAGCAGTACCTCGGCGCCCGGACCACCGGCTGAGGGCTCCCGCTCAGTCGTGGAGGGGCCGGTCGCCGAGCCGGTGGTCGGCCACGTTCAGCGCCTCGGTGACCAGGCGGCGCAGATGCCCGTCACGGAGTGCGTACACGACCCGCCGCCCCTCCTTGCGGGTGCTCACGAGCCCCGCGAGCCGCAGCCGGGCCAGATGCTGACTGACTGCGGGCCGGGCCGCTCCGCACACCTCGGTCAGGGTGGTGACGTCGGCCTCGCCGCCGGTCAGGGCGTGCAGCAGGGTCAGGCGGGTGCGGTCGCCGAGCAGGGCGAGGACCTCGGCGGCGAGCGCGAACTGCTCCTCGCCCGGCGTGCGCGGGTGCGCATCGTCCGCAGGTGACAGGTGCATGCGTGCGCTCATAAGCACATAATGGCGGGAAGGGCGCCGGACGTCCACCGCCGTACGGGACACGGGGCCGGACACCGTGGCGGACACCGGACATCGAACCAGGACACAGCACCGGAACACAGCGCGGGCCATCACACCCGCACACCGGAAGGGGCACCCGTGAGCAACCCGCACCGGCATCACCCTCACCCTCACCACGACGAGGAGCACGCCCCCGGCCACCACTCCCCCGCCGGCCCGTGGCACCGCCTGGCGCACCGCCTCGCCCCGCACTCCCACGCGAGCGCCGACAAGCTGGACCCGGCTTTGGAGTCCTCGGCCCGCGGACTGCGCGCGCTGTGGGTGTCGCTGGCGGTGCTCGGCGCGACGGCGGCGGCACAGACGGTCGTGGTGGTGGCCTCCGGGTCGGTGGCGCTGCTCGGCGACACCGTGCACAACGCCGCGGACGCGCTGACCGCCGTGCCGCTGGGCGTCGCCTTCGTCCTGGGCCGGCGCGCGGCCACCCGGCGCTTCACGTACGGCTACGGGCGGTCGGAGGACCTGGCCGGCATCGTCATCGTCCTGACGATCGCCGCGTCCGCGGTCCTCACGGGGTGGACGGCGGTGGACCGGCTGCTCGACCCGCGCCCGGTCTCCCACATCCCTGCGGTCGCCGTGGCCGCCGTGGTGGGCTTCGCCGGCAACGAGTGGGTGGCCCGGTACCGGATCCGCGTGGGCCGGGAGATCGGCTCCGCCGCGCTGGTCGCCGACGGGCTGCACGCCCGCACGGACGGCTGGGCGTCACTGGCGGTTCTGCTGAGCGCCGGTGGCGCGGCACTGGGGTGGCGGTTCGCCGACCCGGTCGTGGGGCTGGCGATCACCGTCGCCATCGTGCTGGTGCTGCGCGACGCGGCGCGCGAGGTGTTCCGGCGGCTGATGGACGCCGTCGATCCGGCGCTGGTGGACCGGGCCGAACGCGTCCTGGGCGAGGTGGCCGGCGTGCGCGGGGTGGGCGAGCTGCGGCTGCGCTGGATCGGGCACCGGCTGCGCGCCGAGGTGGCCCTGGTGGTGGACGGCGAGGTGACGGTCCGCCAGGCCCACCGCATCGCCGTCGAGGCCGAGCACGCCCTGCTGCACGCGGTACCGCGGCTCACCGCCGCCCTGGTCCACGCCGACCCGGCACCGGCCCCCGGCGAGGCCGACCCGCATCTGGCGCTGGCCCACCACGCCACCGCGTGAACGGTCAGGCGACGCCCAGTCCCTCCAGGACCACGGCCCCCGGCAGCTCGGCGAGTGCCTTGCCCGGCACCAGCAGCTTGCCGCGCCTGCGGCCGCTGCCGACGAGGACGTACGGCAGGTCGACGACGGCCGGGTCCACCAGCACCGGCCAGTCGCCGGGCAGGCCGACCGGGGTGATGCCGCCGTACTCCATGCCGGTCTCGCCGGTCGCCGTGTCCATCGGGGCGAACGAGGCCTTGCGGGCGCCGAGGTGGCGGCGCACGACCCCGTTGACGTCGACCCGGGTGGTGGAGAGGACCACGCAGGCGGCGAGCGTCGTGCCGCCGCCCCGCTTGCCGGTGACCACCACGCAGTTGGCGGACTGTTCGAGCAGCTCACGGCCGTAGTGCTCGACGAAGGTGGCGGTGTCGGCCCACTCCGCCGCGGTGTCGACGTAGACGATCTGGTCGGCGGGGACGCCGCCGCTCCAGTGGCGTACGGCGTCGGCGACCGGGCGGGTCAGCTCGCCGAGGCATTCCGTGGCGGGCGTGGCGCTGTCGAAGTTCCCGATGGGTGCGTGCATGGCGGCACGCTAACAACAGCGGGCGGCGCGGTGAACGGCCGTCCCGGCGGGCGGACGCGGGGTGTGCGGGCGGCGGGGCGCGGGCCGCGCTCCGGCGGGCACACCGCGTCCGGCGGCGGGCCGAGGCGCCGGGACGCTCAGCTCTCGGCGGCCGGCTCCGCGAGCCTGCCCGCCGCTCCCGCCCGGTCGTCCGGCTCGGGTACCCGGGCCACCGCCTCGTCGTCCAGCTCGGCCAGCCGGGCCACCGCCTCGTCGTCCAGCTTCGACAGCGCCCGCAGTTGTCCCGGCGTGACCCCGTCGGGGATCGGGACAGGTGCCGGGGTCCGCAGCGGCGGCTGCCAGCCGCCTTCGGGTGTCCAGCGCCGTACGACGCGGGCGGGCGCGCCCGCGACCACGGCGTGGTCGGGGACCGTGCCCCGGACCACGGCACCGGCGGCGACCACCACGTTCCGCCCGATCCTCGCGCCGGGCAGGATCACCGCGCCGGTGCCGATCCAGCAGCCGGAGCCGATCTCCACCGGTTCCATCCGGGGCCACTGCTTGCCGATGGGCTGGTGCGGATCGTCGTACGAGTGGTTGGTGGAGGTGACGTAGACGTACGGGCCGAAGTAGCAGTCGCTGCCGATGGTGACCGTGGTGTCCGCGATGACGTGGCTGCCACGGCCGAGGACGACTCCGTCACCGATGCGCAGGATCGGCTCGGGACCGAGGTCGAGGTCGGGCATGAGTCCGGCGGTCAAAGTGACCTGTTCGCCGATGATGCAGTGGTCGCCGACGTGGATCCAGGGCTCTCCGAAGACCGTGCCGAGCGGGAACGCGAGGCGGGTGCCCGTGCCCAGCGCGCCGAAGCGGAAGCGTCCCGGGTGGGCGGCGGTGACGGAGCCGGTGCGCTGCACCCAGGCCCAGCCCGCGTGTACGGCCCGCTGCGCGAGGCGGCTCCGCCAGGACGGATACGTGTTCTTGCGCTTCGGCACCCGTTCACGGTAGTCGGCGTGCGGGACGGGCATGACTCCCCAGGGCTGTGATCTTCACCCCACCGGGTGGCGTACGGTGCCGTACATCACTCGAGCAGGAGGCGATGATGACGCAGAAGGCGCTGATCACGGGCATCGGCGGCAAGGACCCGAAGGTGGACGCGGAGGCCTTCGTGGCGCCGACCTCCTCGGTCGTCGGGGACGTGACACTGCACGCGGGGGCGAGCGTCTGGTACGGCGCGGTGCTGCGCGGCGACGTCGAGCGGATCTCCGTCGGCGCGAGCAGCAACGTCCAGGACAACTGCACCCTCCACGCCGACCCGGGCTTCCCTGTCACCGTCGGCGAGCGTGTCTCCATCGGGCACAACGCCGTGCTGCACGGGGCGACCGTCGAGGACGACTGCCTGATCGGCATGGGCGCCACGGTCCTCAACGGCGCGGTGATCGGGGCCGGCTCCCTGGTCGCGGCGCAGGCGCTGGTCCCGCAGGGGATGCGGGTGCCGCCGGGTTCACTGGTCGCGGGGGTGCCGGCGAAGGTGAAGCGGGAGCTGACGGAGGAGGAGCGTCAGGGCGTCACGCTGAACGGGACGATGTACGCGGCGCTGGCCGTGGAGCATCGGCGGGCGGTGGGGGGCGGTCTGTAGGAACGCCTCCCGCCGGTTCGGTTGTGGTTGCTCGCGCCGTTCCCCGCGCCCCTTCGGGGGCGCGTTCCTACTCGGCGGCGGCAAGGGGCCGGCCCTTCTTGGCCTTGCGCTTCAGGACCAGCATCGACGCGACGCCGATACCCACGGCCAGCACCAGGCCCAGCCACGAGAAGCGCTTGAGCCAGGACTCGGCCACGACACCGAGGTAGTAGATGACGGCGGTGGTGCCGCCCGCCCAGACGACGCCGCCGAGGACGTTGGCGATCAGGAACTTCCAGTACGGCATCCGCAGCACACCGGCCAGCGGGCCCGCGAAGATGCGCAGCAGGGCGACGAAGCGGCCGAAGAACACGGCCCACATGCCCCACTTGTGGAAGGAGCGCTCGGCGGTGGCGATGTGTCCCTCGCCGAAGTGCCCGGGGAACTTCCCGCCCAGCCAGGCCAGCAGTGGCCGGCCGCCCTTGCGGCCGATGGCGTACCCGATGGAGTCGCCGATCACCGCGCCCGCGCCGGCGCAGGCACCCAGGACCAGCGGGTCGATGCCGCCGTGCTGGGAGGACAGCAGGGCCGCCGAGACCAGGATGATCTCGCCCGGCAACGGAATGCCCAGGCTTTCCAGAGCGATGACCAGTCCGACGACGGCGTAGACGGCCGCCGCGGGCACCGTGTCGAGCCACTCCTGGACGTGCAAGGCCAGACCCTCCGAGTTCGCGTCACTGCTGCGTTCCGGGTGGGCCCAGGGCCTGCCTGCCCTGTCCGCTTCCCGGGTGCGCCTCGACGAGGCGCACCCGGAAGCCTACCGGCTCGGCCGGCGTCAGCCGCTGGGACGCAGGGTCCATATGACGGTCATCTCACCGGTGACGGCGCCGTCCTCGCGCTGGATGGCGACGCTCACCGGGAACTCGGGGCGGTTGCCCTCGTCCAGCTCCGCGACGACCTCGGCGACGGGGCGGCCGAGTGTCGCGGTGGCCGTGACCGGGCCGAGCGCGATCTTCTTGAAGGCGATCTCCGCGGTGACCGGCAGCGGCACCGCCCGGGAGAGCTGGTCGCCGAAGGCGGCCAGCACGATCGCGCCGCTCGCCGACTCGCCCAGCGTGAACATGGCGCCGGCGTGCGGCCCTCCGACGTGGTTGCGGTACTCGCTCTGGTCCGGGAGGACCAGTACGGCCTTGTCCGGGGTGGTCTCCAGGTACTCGAGGTTCAGGGTCCGGACCATCGGCACCGTGGCGGCGAGCAACTCGCCGATCGACATCTGATCTGCACTCATGAAGGTATGTTACTCATGAGTAGCATCCAGTCGCCAGGTATCCGCGGTGATCGTCGTATGCTGTCCGCCCATGTGGCCAGGAGAGCAGTCATCCACCGGCGGACCGAACCCCCAGCAGCCCAACCCGTACCAGCAGCCTGGCTACCAGCAGCTGCCCGGCGCGTACGCCGGGCAGCAGCCGCCCGCCCCGTGGAACGCCCCCACGGTCACGGCGGCCCCGCCCCCCGGCCGGGGCCCTGGGGGCCGTACGAAGGTGGTGGCGATCGTCGCCGCCTCGGCCGTCGTGGTGGCCGCCGCCGTGACCGGGGCCTTCCTGCTGGGCGGCGGCGACGACGGGGCCGAGCCCGGCCCCACAGCCGCCTCGACGACCGCGCCGGTCGCCGACAACCCGCGGAACGGGGAGGACGGCCCGAAGCCGACCGTCGAGGGCTGGAACGTCGTGGCCAACCCCGACATCGGGATCGCCTTCGACGTACCCGCCTCCTGGATGCGGCAGTCGCCCGACTGGGTCACGTACGTCGCCGAGGACGACGACCCCGAGGAGAAGCCCCTGGTCGCCATGAGGGCCCCGGCCGTCCTCAAGGAGAAGTGGTGCGAGGCGGACGACGACCGGGACGGCTCGGTCGACCACACGCCCCTGGCCAGCGCGGGCAGCCGCGGCAACAAGGGCGCGCGGAACACCGAGGAGATCGCCCGGGCCGACTCCGCGGCCTGGGTGTACGGGGGCTTCACCCAGCCGGACCGGGACAAGGTCTCGACGGGGCCGGTGACCTCCTTCACCACCGCCTCCGGCATCGAGGGCAGCGTTGCCACCTCCCGGTCGTCCGGGGTCGAGAAGAAGGACAAGTGCGACGTGGACGGCAAGGCGACGACGTTCGCCTTCAAGAACGCCGACGGCGACCTCGTCTCCTGGTCGTTCTTCGGCGCCGCGGACGTCGACGACGAGGTACCGGACGCCGCCGTCCAGAAGATCCTCTCCACCGTCAGGGTGTACACGCCGGCCGAATCCTGAGGCACCGGCCCGCGGGATACAGAAAGCCCGAGGGCCGCTGCCGGGACGCGCGCCGTGGACTTCGGTACGTCCCTGACAAAGGCCGGTGACCGAATCGTGTCCTGGGCGGCATTAGGGTGACTGCTCATGTGGCCAGGACAGCAGCCGCCCGGGGGCGAGCAGAACCCGCAGAACAATCCGTACCAGCAGCCGGGGTACCAACAGCCGAATCCCTATCAGCAGCCCGGCTACCAGCAGCAGCCCGGCCCCTACGGCCAGCAGCAGTGGGGGGCTCCGCAGCCCGCCGGCGCGCCGCAGCCCGCTTCGGACGGTGGCGGTGGCAATGGCGGCAACAGGACCAAGCTGGTCGCGATCGTCGCGGCGCTCGCCGTGGTGGTGGCCGCCGGTGTCACCGGGTTCCTCGTACTGGGCGGCGACAAGGACGACCAGGCGGACGACGGCAAGGACAAGAAGCCGTCCGCGAGCGCGTCCGTGGACAAGTCCGAGTCCCCGTCCACCGACCCGAGCGCGTCCGCCTCCGGGGACAACCCTCGGGGCGCGGACGGGGTGGAGGCGACCGTCGAGGGCTGGAAGGTCGTCGCCAATCCACGCTTCGGCACGATGTTCGACGTGCCCGCCGACTGGGAGATCGACAGCACCGACACCAGCGTCGGCTTCGAGTGGGAGGAGAAGGGCAAGAGCGACCGCACCACGGTCACCGCCCCGGCCTACCTGAAGTCCGAGTGGTGCACGGCCGACGAGAACAAGGACGGCCGCAAGGAGAGCACCGCTCTCGCCACCACCGGTACCCGGGGTGAGGAGGGTGCCACGAACACGGACCAGGCGGCCGAGACGCGGGTGCCGTGGTGGATCTTCGGCGGTTACACGCAGCCGGACAAGAAGAGCGTGAAGTACGGCAAGCCCAAGGCGTACACCACCACGTCCGGCATCAAGGGCAGCGTCATCACGGCGCACTCGCAGGGCACGCCCCAGAAGGGGAAGTGCGACACCGAGGGCAAGGCGATCACCTTCGCCTTCCAGAACAGCGCGGGCGACTTCGTCACCTGGAACCTGTACGGCGCCAAGGGCGTCGCCGAGGAGGTCCCGGAGGCGACGATCCAGAAGATCCTGAGCACCGTGCGCCTCACCGAGGCCCCGCCGACCGACCAGTAGGCACCCGGCGGGCGGCGCCGCGCGCGCCGCTCAGCCGATGCCGAACGCCCCGGCCGGAGGCTCGGGCGACGGTACGGCGTCCTCGTCCCGCACCGGCCGCGCGTCGCCGATGAACCTGCGCAGGGCGGGCCCGTGTTCCACCCTGGCCGGGAAGGCGTCGGCGGCGGTGCGCCGGGCCAGGGCCGCCGTGTCGAGCGGCCGGTGCGCGGCGACGAGGACCGCGTTGCCGAAGCGGCGTCCGCGCAGCACACCCGGTTCGGCGATGAGCGCGAGCTCCTCGAAGAGCGTGGCGAAGCCGGCCAGCTGGGCGCGCAGGAAGGGGAACGGCGCCCCGTCGGCCAGATTGGCCACGTACACGCCGTCGGGCCGCAGGACCCGTGCCGCCTCGCGGGCGTAGGCGACGGAGGTCAGGTGCGCCGGCACCCGCGAGCCCCCGAAGACATCGGCGACCAGGACGTCGGCCGAGTCCGCGGGGGCGGCCTCCAGCCAGGCGCGGGCGTCAGCACCGTGCGCGGTGATGCCCGCGCCGTCCGGAAGCGGAAGGTGCTCGGCGACCAGGTCCAGCAGCCCCCTGTCGGCCTCCACGACGTCCTGCCGCGAGCCGGGCCGGGTCGCGGCCAGGTACCGGGGCAGGGTGAACGCGCCCCCGCCCAGGTGCAGCACGTCCAGCGCATGCCCCGGCTCGGCGACCGTGTCCAGGACGTGGCCGAGCCGGCGCGTGTACTCGAACTCCAGGTGCGCCGGCTCGTCCAGGTCGACGTACGACTGCGGGGCCCCGTCGACGGTGAGCAGCCAGGCCCGCTTCCGGTCGACGTCGGGCATGAGCTTGGCGGTGCCGTGGTCGGTGACGCGGCTGACGGGTATGGCTTCGTTCACCTTCACATTGTGCCCGCCACCGTCCTCACTCGACGCCGGTCACGGTCCCCGCCCCCACGGTCCGCCCACCCTCACGGATGGCGAACCCCAGCCCGGGCTCCAGGGGCATGGCCCGCCCCAGTTCGACCGTCATCGTGACCGTGTCCCCGGGTCGCGCCACCGCCACCGCACCGAGGTCCACGTCCCCGACCACGTCCGCGGTCCGGAGGTAGAACTGCGGCCGGTACCCGGTGGCGACCGGTGTCGAACGCCCGCCCTCGCGCGCCGACAGCACGTACACCCGCGCCGAGAAGCGCCGCGCGGGAACGACACTGCCGGGCGCGGCGACCACGTGCCCCCGGCGCACCGTGTCGCGGGCGACACCGCGCAGCAGCAGCGCCACGTTGTCCCCGGCCTGCGCCTCCTCCATCGGCTTGCCGAAGGTCTCCAGACCGGTGACGACCGTCTCGACGGACGCCCCGAGCACCTCGACCCGGTCCCCCACGCGGACGGTGCCGCGCTCGACCGCGCCGGTGACGACGGTGCCGCGGCCGGTGATGGTGAGCACGTTCTCCACCGACAGCAGGAACGGCGCGTCCAGGTACCGCTCGGGCATGGGCACGTACGTGTCCACGGCGTCGAGCAGCGCCTCGACGGACGCCGCCCACCGCGGGTCGCCCTCCAGGGCCTTCAGCCCCGACACCCGTACGACGGGCACGGTGTCGCCGCCGTAGCCGTGCGCGGTGAGCAGGTCCCGCACCTCCAGTTCGACCAGGTCGGTCAGTTCCTCGTCACCCGCGTCGGCCTTGTTGAGCGCGACCACGATGTGGTCGACGCCCACCTGCCGGGCGAGCAGGACGTGTTCGGCGGTCTGCGGCATGATCCCGTCCAGCGCGGAGACGACGAGGATCGCCCCGTCGAGCTGGGCGGCGCCGGTGACCATGTTCTTGACGTAGTCGGCGTGGCCCGGCATGTCCACGTGCGCGTAGTGCCGGGTGTCGGTCTCGTACTCGACGTGCGCGATGTTGATGGTGATGCCGCGCGCCGCCTCCTCCGGGGCGCGGTCGATGCGGTCGAACGGCACGAACGTGCCGGCGCCGCGCTCGGCGAGGACCTTGGTGATGGCGGCGGTCAGGGTGGTCTTGCCGTGGTCGACATGGCCCATCGTGCCGATGTTCAGATGCGGTTTGGTGCGGACGTACGCCGTCTTGGGCATGGCGGTACCTCGAAGCCTCGTGGCGGTGGTGGGGACCCCGGGAAGTGGCCGACCCTCCCCCTGCGGGGTCCGCCGGACGATCCGGGGAAGGTCAGCTTCGGGCGCCGTCGAGGGCGGCCGGGAGGAAGGGGACGGCAGCCTTCGGGGCATCCGCGACGGCGGATGCCGCGAGAGGGAAGGCGTACCGGAACATGGCGCCGATCCTTGCCGACGCTTTGCCCCACGTCGAATGGTTTTTTATGGCACGGGAGTTCGAAAACCTTCTCGGTCGCCCCGGCCGCCTCTGCCGGCACCCTGACCCGCTACGGCCACCCCGACCCGCTACGGCCACCCCGATCCGCTACGGACCGATGTTCCGCAGCGCCTCACGCACGGACAGCGGCGCGAGGCGTTGCCCGTGTCCGGCCACGAAGGCGCGTACGGCGTCCGGGTCGGTCTTCGCGTACTCGCGCAGGCACCAGCCGATGGCCTTGCGGACGAAGAAGTCGTCGTGTCCCGACTGGCGCAGGCAGTGGCCGAAGAGGCGCTCGGTGTCGGTGCGTTCCTTGTAGCGCAGCTGGTGGAGCAGGGCCGCGCGGACCAGCCACAGGTCCTCGTCGGCGATCCAGGCGTCCATCTCCGCCGTGAGGTCGCGGTCGGCCGCGACCAGCCCTCCGACGACGTGCGCGGCGAGCAGGTCGACGGTGTCCCACCACGGCACCGTGGTGAGCAGACGCCGGACCACGGGCAGGAGACCGGAGGAGCAATGCGTCACATGCCGGCGCAGGAAATCGACGGCGAAGTAGTGGTACTCCCGCTCGGGCAGCCGCCAGCAGCGCAGCGCGACGGCGATGCAGTCCGACTCGCCCGGGCGGGGCAGGCCCGCCAGGACGGCGCGGGACAGGGAACGGCGAACAGGGGAGGTCAGGCCCAGGAACGGGGCCACGTCCCGCATGTACGCCCGCATGGCCACGGCCCGTTGGGAATCGGCCGCGGCGCTGTACGCGGTGGTGAGCCGCTCGACCACGGTGTCGGCGAGGGGGCTGCGCGGCGCGTCCGGAGTTTCCGTGACTGTGACGCTCATGAGACGCACCATACGGCGATCACACACATTTGTCGGTTAGTGTCACCGGATGTTCGATGCCACCACCCGCTCTGGGGGCACCGCCACGGTCTCTCCCCGGACCACCGCGACGGAGCTCGCCGCCGCAGCCGTCGGATCGTCCGCGCCGGCCTCACCGACCGGTTTCGCCGCCCGCGTGACGAGAGTCCTGCTCTCTCCGTGGTCCCGGCTCTCCCTGCTCGTCGCCCTGCTGGCCGCGTCCGCCACCGCGGTTCTGCTGTTCCAGCCGCAGCAGTTGCTGACCAACGGCTGGCCGCCGCAGCTCGGCGGTGCCGCGGCGGCCGTCGCGTACGCGGTGGCGTACGGACTGTGCACCGTCGCCTTCGTACCGCGGCCGCTGCTGAACCTGGCGGCCGGCGCTCTGTTCGGAGCGCAACTGGGCCTCGCCTCGGCCCTCGCGGGGACGGTGCTCGGCGCCGGCATCGCCTTCTGCCTCGGGCGGGTGCTGGGACAGGAGGCGCTGCGCCCGCTGCTGCGGGGCAAGTGGCTGAAGGCCGCGGACGGGCAGCTCAGCCGGCACGGTTTCCGCTCGATGCTGGCGGCACGGCTGTTCCCCGGGGTGCCGTTCGCCGCCGCCAACTACTGCGCGGCCGTCTCCCGCATGGGCCTGCTGCCCTTCCTCCTGGCGACGGGGCTCGGGTCGATCCCCAACACCGCCGCCTACGCCGTCGCCGGGGCCCGCGCCTCGTCGCCGACCTCCCCCGCCTTCCTGATCGCACTGGCCTGCATCGCCCTGCCGGGGCTGGCGGGCGCGGTGGTGGCCTGGCGCAGGCGCCACCAGCTGCGCGGGCACTGACCGGGCGTCACACCGCCTTGCCGACCCACGCCCGCGCGCGGACGACGGCCTGCCGTGACGGGCCGGACGGTGGCCCAGCGCCCTTTCACCCCGTGGCCTGGTGTTCATGAAGGAGCGCTACGCTGCCCCTCGGCACGCCTGATCACGATCACATCGCAGACAACGGTTCGGTGTGCCCATCGACCGTCTCTCGAGCGCCACTTGGACTCCGTAACCTCATGTCTTGGTTTGAATCCCTCATCCTCGGACTCGTCCAGGGGCTGACCGAGTTCCTCCCCGTGTCCTCCAGCGCGCACCTACGCCTGACCGCGGCGTTCTCCGGCTGGAACGACCCGGGCGCGGCCTTCACCGCGATCACGCAGATCGGCACCGAGGCCGCCGTTCTCATCTACTTCCGCAAGGACATCGGGCGGATCGTCTCGACGTGGACGCGGTCGCTCGCGAACAAGGAACTGCGCGGCGACCCCGACGCGCGCATGGGCTGGCTGGTGATCATCGGCTCGGTCCCGATCGGCGTTCTCGGCCTGACGCTCAAGGACCAGATCGAGGGACCGTTCCGCGACCTGCGGATCACCGCGACCATGCTGATCGTCGTCGGTGTGATCATCGGCATCGCGGACCGGATGGCCGCGCGGGACGAGAAGGGCGGCCGGCACCGCGCGCCCCGGCGGCGCAAGGACCTGGAGAACCTCAGCGTCCGGGACGGCCTGATCTACGGTCTCTGCCAGGCGGCGGCGCTCATCCCCGGCGTCTCCCGCTCCGGGGCCACCATCAGCGGCGGTCTGTTCATGGGCTACCGGCGCGAGGCAGCGGCCCGGTACTCGTTCCTGCTCGCGATCCCGGCGGTGCTCGCCTCCGGTCTGTTCGAGCTCAACGACGCGATGGAGAACGACCACGTCTCCTGGGGGCCGACGCTCTTCGCGACGGTCATCGCCTTCGCCACCGGGTACGTGGTCATCGCCTGGTTCATGAAATTCATCTCGACCAAGAGCTTCATGCCGTTCGTCTGGTACCGCATCGCGCTCGGCATCGTCATCATCGCCCTGGTCGCGACGGGTGTGCTCAGCCCGCACGCCGCGGAGTCGTCCCACTGACCGCACCCGCTCGTGTAGCCGTCCGGTAGCGCTCTGTCAGTGCTTGCCCCTAGGCTTGTCCGCATGTCCCCCGAATCCGTGACTCCTGGTTCCGCGCGGTCCGCCGCGGAGCTGAACGACAAGATTCGTGCCCTGTGGCGGCGCGCGGGCGGGTCCCTGTCGGCTCAGGAGCGTGTGGAGTACGAGTTGCTGGTGGTCGAGTGGGCGACCGCGATCCGCGGCGAGGTCATCGAGGCGGCCTGACGGCCGGGCGCCGGCGTCGGCCGGCCACCCGGCACCGTCCCGGCGTCAGCGCCCGCCCGCCACTCGCAGCACCGTCCCCGTCGTGTACGACGCGTCCGGTGACATCAGCCAGGCGATCGCCGCGGCGATCTCCTCCGCCCGGCCGGCGCGGCCCAGCGGAACGGCCGACCCCATCCGCCGCGCCCGCTCGGGGTCGCCCATCGCCGCGTGCATCTCGGTGTCCACGACCCCGGGCGCCACGCCGTTGACGCGGACGCCGTCCGGCCCGAGCTCCTTGGCCAGCCCCAGGGTCAGGGCGTCGACGCCCGCCTTGCTCGCGGCGTAGTGGACGTACTCCCCCGGGCTGCCGATGGTCGCGGCCCCCGAGGACACGTTGACGATCACGCCGCTCCCCCGCACGGTCATGAGCCGCGCGGCACGCCGGGCGCACAGCAGCACGCCCAGCAGGTTGACGTCGAGGACCCGGCGCAGGTCGGCGGTGTCGCTGTCGGCGAGCCGCCCCAGCGGGCCGGTCACCGCCGCGTTGTTCACCAGCCCCGTCACCGGGCCGAGCCGCTCCTCCGCCACCTCGAAGAGCCGGTCGACGTCGGCCTCCACCGACGTGTCCACCCGCACCGCGACCCCGCGGCCCCCCGCCTCGCGCACTCCCGCCACGACCGCGTCCGCGGCCGCCGAGTCCCGCACATAGCCCACGGCGACGTCGTGTCCGTCCGCCGCGAGCCGCAGACAGGCCGCCGAGCCGATTCCCCGGCTGCCACCGGTGACCACCGTGACGGGACGCTCCATGAGTACCTCCAGCGAGAACCAGCGAGAAGACGGGAAGAAGAGGGAAAGACCGATCGAACAGCCGAGCATTTGATCGATCATCGATCATCCTAGGGGAGATTCCTCCACCCGCCCAGGCTCCGACGACCTGCCCGTGAACCACCTGGCGGCCTCCCCCGCGGGGGACGTCCGGTGTGATCGACTGAATCCGCCCTCGCCGAGAGCGCACACTGAAGGGACCACGGGGTAGGGAGGCGCCTATGAAGACGCTCGACCGCTGGCTCGCCTCCCCGTGGCGGCGCTCGGGGGCCGCCACGGTCGTCGGCGCGCTGCCCGTGCTCGCCTTTCCGGGTCCGGCCCTGTGGTGGTGGGCCTGGGTCGCGCTGGTGCCCTGGCTGCTGCTGGCCCGAGCGGCGCCGACCGGAAAGCGGGCGGCGTACGACGGGTGGTGCGGCGGATTCGGGTTCATGCTGGCCATGCACCACTGGCTGCTGCCCAACCTGCACGTGTTCACGTTCGTCGTCGCCGCGCTGCTCGGCGCCCTGTGGGTGCCGTGGGGCTGGCTGGTGCGCCGGCTGCTGGGCGGGGCGCCCTCGGCCGGCCGGGCGGCGGCCGCGCTCGTGGTGCTGCCGTCGGGCTGGCTGGCGGTGGAACTGGTCCGCTCCTGGGAGGGGCTCGGCGGCCCCTGGGGCGTGCTCGGCGCGAGTCAGTGGCAGGTCGCGCCGGCGCTGCGGCTCGCCTCGGTGGGCGGGGTGTGGCTGCTGAGCTTCCTGGTGGTGGCCGTCAACGTCGCCGTCGCCGTGCTCGTCGCCGTCCGCCGGGCCCGGGTGCCCGCCCTGGCCGGGCTCGTCGCCACCGCCGCGGCGACCTCCGCGGCCTGGGTCTGGTCGCCGCGCCCCGATGCCGACGAGCGGGTCGCGATCGCCGTGGTGCAGCCCGGCATCGTCACCGGCCGGGACAGCGCCGACCGGCGCTTCGACCGCGAGGAGGAGCTGACCCGCCGGCTTGCCGACCGCGGCCTCGACCTGATCGTCTGGGGCGAGAGCAGCGTCGGCTTCGACCTGGACGACCGGCCCGACCTGGCGCGTCGGCTCGCGGCGCTGTCGCGGGAGACGGGCGCGGACATCCTGGTCAACGTGGACGCGCGGCGCTCCGACAAGCCGGGCATCTACAAGAGCTCGGTGCTCGTCGGCCCCGGCGGTCCATCCGGCGACCGGTACGACAAGATGCGGCTCGTCCCGTTCGGGGAGTACGTCCCGGCCCGCTCGCTGCTCGGCTGGGCGACCTCCGTCGGCGAGGCGGCGGGCGAGGACCGCCGGCGCGGCACCGAGCAGGTCGTGATGGACGTCGGGGACGGGCTGCGGATCGGGCCGATGGTGTGCTTCGAGAGCGCGTTTCCCGACATGAGCCGCCGGCTCGCCGCCGACGGCGCCGAGGTGCTGCTGGCCCAGTCGTCGACGTCGACCTTCCAGCACACCTGGGCACCCGAGCAGCACGCCTCGCTCGCCGCGCTGCGTGCCGCCGAGACCGGCCGCCCGATGGTGCACGCGACGCTGACCGGCGTCTCCGCCGTCCACGACGCGAACGGCGCACGGATCGGGTCGTGGCTCGGCACCGACGCGAGCGCGTCGCGGGTGTACGAGGTCCCGGTCACGCACGGCAGCACCCCGTACGTCCGCTTCGGCGACTGGGCGGTGCACGCGGCGCTGCTGGTCCTCGCGGCCTGGGCCGCCACCGAGGGCGTACGGGCGGTGCGGCTCAGGCGGAGCGCTCCGCCACCTCCCGCACCACCCGCTCGCACAGCTCATGGGTCTCGAGCGCGTCCCGGGCACTGAGCACCTTGCCGGCGCGCACGGCGTCGAGGAAGGCGAGCACCGCCTGCTCGATGCCGCGCTGGCGGGCCACCGGCACCCAGTCGCCCCGGCGCCGCACGGTCGGCTGGCCCTTGTGGTCGATCACCTCGGCGAGGTTGACCACCTGGCGCTTGGTGTCCTGGCCCGAGACCTCGAGGATCTCCTCCGCCGAGCCGCTGAGCCGGTTCATGACGCCGAGCGCGGTGAAGCCGTCCCCGGCGAGCTGGAGCACGACGTGGTGGAGCAGGCCGTCCTGAACGCGGGCGCGGACGGTCACGTCGTCGACCGTGCCGGGCGCCAGGAAGCGCAGCGTGTCGACGACGTGGATGAAGTCGTCGAGGATCATCGTGCGCGGTTCCTCGGGCAGGCCTATGCGGTTCTTCTGCATGAGGATCAGCTCACGCGGGTGCTCGGCGCACTGCGCGTACCCGGGGGCGTGGCGCCGGTTGAAGCCGACGGCGAGGCCGGTGTTCCGTTCCTCGGCGAGGGCCACCAGCCGCTGGGAGTCGGCGAGTTCGTAGGCGAGCGGCTTGTCGACGTAGGTCGGGACGCCGGCTTCCAGCAGGCGGGTCACGATCTCCGGGTGGACGGCCGTCGGCGCGTGCACGAAGGCGGCGTCGAGGCCCTCGGCGAGGAGCGAGCCGAGGTCGGCGTGGCGCTGCCCGTCCGCGAGGCGCAGTCCGTCGGCGACGCGGATGAGCGTCGCCGGGGTGCGGGTCTGCAGGTGCAGTTCGACCCCGGGCAGGGTGGCGAGCACCGGCAGATAGGCCTTCTGCGCGATATCGCCGAGTCCGATGACGCCGACCTTCACGGGGTGTGCTCCTCTGTCGCTCGCCGACCTGGGTCTGCCGGGAAGCATACGGCGTCCCCCACTATCGGCTTCGCTCGAGCGGGAGGGGCTCCCCCGGGGGCCGCCAGTCGGCGATGCCGTCGAAGCCGCGCAGGAAGAGGGCGGGACCGGCCTTGGACAGCGCGCCGATCACGGTGTCGCGTACGGCGATCTGGGCGCGGTTGGTCATCAGGTTGAGCCCGGCGACCCTGACGGCCCGGCGGACGACGGCGGTCGTACGCGGCAGGCGCTCGGCGGTGTAGGCGGCGAGGTCGTCGTGGTGGTGGGCGAGCACGATCGCGTCCTCGATGGCCTGGTTGCCGCCCTGGCCGAGGGTCGGCGGCATGGCGTGCGCGGCGTCCCCGATGAGGGCGGTCCGGCCCTGGTGGTGGGCGGGCAGGGGCTCGGCGATGTGGTGGACGTCGTGGCGCAGGACGTCCTCGGGGCGGGCGGCGGCGAGGACGGCGGGGATCGGGTCGTGCCAGTCGCCGTACCGGTGCAGCAGCTCGGCCTTCTCGTCGGCCGCGTGTCCGCCCGCCGGGGTGACGGCGGCGGCGTAGGCGTAGACCCGGCCGTCCCCCAGCGGGTGCGTGCCCCAGATGCGGCCCCGGCCCCAGGTCTCGTGCGAGGCGAACTCGGCGCCGGGTACCGGGATCACCACCCGCCAGGTGGTGAAGCCGGAGTAGACGGGGCCGGGGTGGTGCGGGAACAGCGTGCCGCGTACGGCGGAGCGGATGCCGTCGGCCGCGACGACCAGGTCGGCCTCCAGCTCGCCGTCGGGGGTGCGCACCCTGGCCGGCCGGTCGCGGTCGCCGGGGTCGGCGAGCGTCGCCTCGGTGGCCGTGCGGACGGCGTCGGAGGGCAGTCGCGCGGCCAGCCGGTCGATGAGGGCGGCCCGGTGCAGCAGCACCAGCGGACCGCCGAAGCGTGCCGCCGCCGCCTCGGCGCTGGACCGGGAGAGCCAGCGTCCGCCGGGGGTGCGCAGTCCTCCGTCACCCTGCCAGGCGGCGAGGTCGCGGATCTCGTCGCCGAGGCCGATGACGTCCAGGGCGCGCAGGGCGTTGGGCGACAGGGAGATGGCCGCGCCGATCGGCTGGAGGGAGGGGGCGCGTTCCAGGACGGTGACCCGCGTACCGCGGCGGTGCAGGGCCGCCGCCGCGGTCAGGCCGCCGATGCCGCCGCCGATCACGACGGCCCGCTGTGTCCGTGCCATGACTCCTCCTGGGACTCGCCACCCGCCCACTACAGATGTAGTGCGACTTGTCGCCTCGACTGTACTACAGCCGTAGTGAACGAGGTAGGTTGATCTCCATGTCCGCACGCACCGCCTCCCCCGTGCCCCCCGCCCGCGCCTCCCGGGCCGACCTCGTCGCCGACACCTCCCTCGCTCTGCTCGCCGAGCGCGGGATGCGCGGGCTCACGCACCGGGCGGTCGACGAGGCGGCCGGGCTTCCCCAGGGCTCCACGTCCAACCTCGCGCGGACCCGACAGGCGCTCCTCGAACTGGCGGTGCGGCGCCTGGCCGACCGGGAGGCACGGGTGCTGGGGCTGCACGAGACGCCCGACCCGCGCCAGGGCCTGGATGCCGTGGTGGACGCGCTCGCACTGGCGACGCACCGCGCCCTGACCCGCAACCGCGAGCTGACGCTGGCCCGGTACGAACTGGCCCTGGAGGCCACGCGCCGCCCCGAGCTGCGGGCGCACTTCGACGCGGCGGGTGCCCGCTTCCGGGAGCAACTCGGCACCATCGTCACGGCGATGGGCTCGGCCGACCCCGCCCGACACGTGCTGTCGCTGGTCGCCTGGGCTGACGGGCTGATGTTCAGCTGCGTGGCCGGGTCCTTCCACGCGGAGGCGCCGAGCCTCGATGAAGTGCGGGCGGGACTGCGCGAGATGCTGGACGGCATGCTCGGCGGCTGAAACCGCCTGGTGGGCGGAGGCCTCCGTCGGCGAGGATGCCGCCATGACGAACGAACGCCGCGAACCCGCCGCCGACGCCGACGAACGCGCCATGCTGGAGGGCTGGGTGGAGTACCACCGGCAGACCCTCGCGCGCAAGTGCGAGGGTCTCACCGATGCCCAGCTCAGGACCGCCTCCGTGGCACCGTCCACGTTGTCCCTGATGGGGCTGGTGCGCCACATGGCCGAGGTGGAGCGCAGCTGGTACCGCAGGGTGCTGGCGGACGAGGACGCGGACCCGATCTACTACAGCGACGAGGACCCGGACGGCGACTTCCGTGTGACCGAGGCGGACACCTGGCAGGAGGCCCACGCCACCTGGCAGGCCGAGATCGAGGCGGCCAGGCGCAACGCGGCCGGCATCCCCCTCGACGAACCGACCCGTGGCAGGCACCGGCGCACCGGTGAGCGGTACACCCTGCGCTGGATCCACACCCACATGATCGAGGAGTACGCCCGCCACAACGGGCACGCCGACCTGCTCCGCGAACGCCTCGACGGCGCCACGGGCGACTGACGTCACCTTCGACGGCCCCGGAGCCTCCGTACGGGGCCGGAGATCACCCGTGCGGGGCAACCTCCGCTTGTCCGGCGCCCGGGACGGGGCCCGACCCAGCAGAGTGGCGCGGGTGCATCGAACGACGACCACCGCAACGCTTCTCGTGACCGTGGCTGTCTCGGCCCTGACCGGCTGTACGACGGTCCAGGGCCCGCCCGCGGCCGACCCGTCGGCAGCGGGCGCCCACTCCTTGGCGCCGCGCCCGGAGGGCCCGGCCGAGCCGCGGGTCGTACAGGCCCCGGCCCGTGAGGCGCTGGAGATGATCGGCCCCTCCCGGCCCCCCGGCCGCGCCTCCGGCGAACCGCGCCGCACGGCACGCCCGCCCCTCCCGCCGCAGCGGAAGCCGCCGGCCGCCCGCCCCCACCCCGAACAGCAGCCGCTGCCCGACCGTTCCAAGGCACCGGAGCGCGCGCACGGGTCCGAGCGACCTCGTCTCCAGGTCCCCGACGTCGCGCGGTCGGCCGGCGGGAACGCGGACGTGTGCTCCCTCGGCAAGCAGTACGGCGGCTGGGGGCTGGGCAACCCCGAAACGGTCATCTGCGAACAGGCGTACGGCCGCTGAGTCCCCCCACGACGAGTCCGGACACCTGCCCCGGCGGCGGGGGCGGGCTACGGCCGCTGCCGCGGTGGTCCCCACCGCCCGCCGGGCCGGTCGGGCCCGTCGGGCGTGGGCCCGTCCTCGTCCAGTCGTCGCTCCAGCCGGTCGATCGCCGCGCGCACGCCATCGCCGTAGCGGTCGGAGGCGAGAACCTCGGCCGCGCCGCGGGCGCGCCGCAGGTGGACGCGGGCGGCCTCGCGATGGCCGAGCCGGTCGTAGTCGGCGGCCAGGTTCAGGTGCAGCGAGGGGTAGAGGGCACGCGCGGCGAGCGTGCCGCGGCGCCGGCCGGTGAGCCGGTCCTCCGTCAGTTCCTCGGCGGCGGAGAGCGCCCGCAGATCCCAGGCCAGTTCGTCCCCCGGGTCGTCCTGGGTGTCGGCCAGATAGTGGGCCAGGGTGCAGCGGTGGAGCGGATCGCCGTGCTCGCCGAGCTCCGCCCACAGGCCGAGGAAGCGGTGCCGGGCCTCCTCACGGTCGCCCGCGTGATGCAACATGACGACCTGCCCGATCCGCGTCAGCACGGCGTCCGGCGCCGCGTGCTCCTGTCCGTTGGCCACCGCGTCCTCCGTGCCCGTCGTCGGCTGTCTCCGACGACGCTAACGGCACATAACGGAATTCCCCGTCAGGCTGTCCGTGACGCGCGCGGGCCGGCCTCTGGGCGGTCCGGCCCGCGTTCGGGGGTCAGCCCAGGTCGGGAATGGTCCAGTCGATCGGCTCGTGGCCCTGCCCCGCGACCGCCTCGTTGATCTGCGTGAACGGGCGGGAGCCGAAGAACTTCTTCGCCGACAGCGGCGAGGGGTGCGCGCCCTTGACGACCACGTGCCGCGTCTCGTCGATCAGCGGCAGCTTCTTCTGCGCGTAATTGCCCCACAGCACGAACACCGCCGGGTCGGCCCGGCCGGCCACCGCGCGGATCACCGCGTCGGTGAACAGCTCCCAGCCCCGGGCCTTGTGCGAGTTCGCCTCGCCGGCCCGGACCGTGAGCACCGCGTTGAGCAGCAGGACGCCCTGCTTCGCCCACGGCATCAGATAGCCGTTGTCCGGGATCGGGGTGTCCAGCTCCGCGTGCATCTCCTTGTAGATGTTCCGCAGGGACGGCGGCACCTTCACGCCGGGCCGGACGGAGAAGCACAGCCCGTGCCCCTGGCCCTCGCCGTGGTACGGGTCCTGCCCGAGGACCAGCACCTTCACCTGGTCGTACGGTGTGGCCTCCAGCGCCGCGAAGACCTCCTCGCGCGGGGGGTAGACGGGGCCGTTCGCCCGCTCCTCCTCGACGAACTCCGTCAGCTCCTTGAAGTAGGGCTTCTGCAGTTCGCCGCCCAGCACCTCGCGCCAGGACTCGGGCAGCATGGCGATGTCGGTCACGTCAACTTCCTTACGCTGTGCGGTCGCTTCCAGTCCTGAAGAACCTACCGGCGAGCACTGACAACCGGAGCGCCGGACAGCGCCTACCAGCTCGTCTTCCGGTACAGCTGCCACATCATCATGATCGTCGAGGGGTCCATGGCCCGCTCCGCGCCCGAGATGTCCGTGCTGACGGCCACGTACTGCTTGCCCTGCCACAGCGGCAGCAGCCGCGCGTCGTCCACGAGGATCTGCTGGGCCCGCTCGAACTCCTTCTCCACGTTGGCGCGGTCGCTCTCCTGGCGTGAGCGCGGCAGCAGCTCGCCGGTGATCTCCGGTGCGGGGTAGGGCGTGCCGAGCGCGTTCTGCTTGCCGACGAAGGGTGCGATGAAGTTCTCCGCGTCCGGGAAGTCGGGGGACCAGCCGCGGCCGAACACCGGGTACTCGCCCTCCTGGTAGCCCGCGACGTACGTCTTCCACGGGCGGCTCTCGAGGGTGACCGTGAACAGGCCGGAGGCCTCGAGCTGGCGCTCGATCTCCTTGAACTCATGCGCCGTCTCGGAGCCGTAGCGGTCGCTGGTGTACCAGAGGGTGAGCGGCACGGGCTCGGTGATGCCGGCGTCGGTGAGGATCTCGCGGGCCTTGGGGACGCTGGGGTCACCGTAGTCGTCGAAGAAGCCCGTGGTGTGGCCGGTCAGGCCCTTGGGGACCATCGAGTACAGCGGATCGACGGTGTCCTGGTAGATCTTGTGGGCGATGGCCGCCCGGTCGATCACCTGGGCGAGGGCCTGGCGCACTTCCTTCCGGCCCGCCCACGGGTCCTCGGGGTTGAAGACGAGGTAACGGATCTCCGTACCGCTGCCCTCGACCAACTGGAGGTCCTCGTCCTTGGCGGCCCTGCCCTGCAGCGTGATGACGTCGTCTGCCGCGAGACCGCGGTAGGTGACGTGGACCTGCCCGTCGCGCAGCGCCTTCACCATGCCGGCGGAGTCCTTGAAGTAGCGGACGGTCACCGCGTCGTTGCGCCGGTCGGCGAAGCCCTTGTAGCGGTCGTTGCGGACGAGTTCGGCCCGGTCGCCCTCCTGGTACGACTCGAGTGTGTACGGCCCGGAGCCGACGACCTTGCCGTCCTCGCGCAGGGCGTCGGCCGGGTAGCCGCCGGGCTCGACGATCGACATGGCGGGCGTGGCGAGCACGAACGGGAAGGTGGCGTCGGGCTTGTTGAGGTGGAAGACCACTTCCCGCTCGCTCGGCGCCTGGACCCGTTCCAGGCTGCCGAGCAGACCGGCGGGACCGCCGTTGACGTTGATGTCCTTGATCCGGTCGATCGAGTGCTTGACGGCCCGCGCGTCCAGCCGGTCCCCGTTGGAGAAGGTCAGGCCCTCGCGCAGTTCACAGCGGTACACCCGGTTCGTGGAGTCGGTGAACGCGCACTCCTCGGCGGCGTCGGGCTCGGGCGCGGTCGCACCGTTGGGGTAGCTGAGCAGCGTCTGGTAGATGTTGCGGAACAGCTCCCACGAACCGTCCCAGGAGGCGGCCGGATCGAGAGTGCTGGGGGCGCTGGTCGTCCCCACGACGATCGGCCCTTCGTCCTCGGAACTGTCGGACGACAGAATGCCGCATCCGGTGACCAGCGACGATATGGACACGATGGCCGCCACCCGCCGCAGGCCTCGGTTCCGGTTGAACACGCGCACGCTCCTCGATCCGCCGTACCAAGGGTCGGCAGACCATACCGCAGCGCCACGCCACCTGAACCCCCTCCTGAACAGGGGTTTTGATCATTCGGCGATGACTACGTTGTCATCTCCCCACGGTCTCGAAACGCGGACACGGGCGCCGTTTCGCGTCGACGGCGCTCGTGTCCGGGTTCGTTCTCGAAGGTCGGCGGTGGCCGGGATCAGGCCACGCCGGCGTTCAGGAAGATGCCACCGTCGACCACGAGCGTCTGACCGGTGACCCAGGCGGACTGCTCCGAGGTGAGGAACGCGGCGGCGCCCCCGATGTCGGAGGGCACGCCGAGCCGGCCCAGCGGGTAGCCCGCGGCGGCCTCCTCCTCGCGGCCCTCGTACAGGGCGGCGGCGAACTTGGTCTTCACGACCGCCGGGGCGATCGCGTTGACCCGCACCCCGGGCGCGAACTCGTGGGCCAGCTGCGCGGTGAGGTTGATCAGCGCGGCCTTGCTGACGCCGTACGCGGCGATGAAGGGAGAGGGCGAAAGACCCGCGACGGAGGCGATGTTGACGATCGCCCCGCCGTTGTCCTTCTGCCAGGCGTGCCAGGTGCGCTGGGCGAAGCCGAGCGCCGAGATCACGTTGGTCTCGAAGACCTTGCGCGCGACGTTCAGGTCGAGATCGGCGATCGGTCCGAACACCGGGTTGGTACCGGCGTTGTTGACCAGGAAGTCGACGCGGCCGAAGGCCTCCATCGTGCGCTCGACGGCGACGGCCTGATGGGCCTCGTCGTGCGCCTTGCCGGCGACGCCGATGACCCGGTCGGAGCCGAGCTTGTCGACGGCCTCCTTCAGCGCGTCCTCGTTGCGGCCGGTGATGCAGACCCGGTCGCCGCGCGCGACGAGCGCCTCGGCGACGCCGTAGCCGATACCGCGGCTGGCGCCCGTGACGAGCGCGACCTTGCCGGAGAGTCCGGGGAGTTCAGTCATGTCAGTGGTCCCTAGTCCCAGTGTTCCCTAGTCTCCGCGTGCCCTAGTCGAGCGGTCCGCCGGCCACGTACAGCACCTGGCCGGAGACGAAACCGGCGGCTTCGCCGGTGAAGAAGGCGATGGCGTTGGCGATGTCGTCGGGCTCGCCGACGCGCGCCACCGGGATCTGGGTGGCGGCGGCGGCCTTGAAGTCGTCGAAGCCCATGCCGACGCGGTCGGCGGTGGCCTTGGTCATCTCGGTGGCGATGAAGCCGGGGGCGACGGAGTTGGCGGTGACGCCGAACTTGCCGAGCTCCTTGGCGAGGGTCTTGGTGAAGCCCTGCAGTCCGGCCTTGGCGGCGGAGTAGTTGACCTGCCCGCGGTTGCCGAGCGCGGAGGAGGAGGACAGGTTGACGATACGGCCGAAGCCGGCGTCCACCATGTGCTTCTGGCAGGCCTTCGACATCAGGAAGGCGCCGCGCAGGTGCACGTTCATGACGGTGTCCCAGTCGGAGACGCTCATCTTGAACAGCAGGTTGTCGCGCAGCACGCCCGCGTTGTTGACGAGGATCACCGGCGCGCCCAGCTCTTCGGCGATCCGCGCCACGGCCGCCTCGACCTGCGCCTCGTCGGAGACGTCGCAGCCGACCGCGATCGCCTTGCCGCCGACCGTGGTGATCTTCTCGACGGTGTCCTTGCAGGCCGTCTCGTCGAGGTCGATGACGGCGACGGCACGGCCCTCGGCGGCCAGTCGTACTGCGGTGGCGGCACCGATGCCGCGCGCGGCTCCGGTGACTACGGCGACCCGCTGCTCAGTGGTGGACATCTGCTGCTTCTCCTCGTCCTGGGGATGCGGCCCGTGCGGAGCGTCGCGCCACCCTCTTGGGTGAGCGACCGCTTAGTACCTTCCGCAGACGTGACGCTAGAAGCCCTGGCACCCGGTGTCAACGGGACACCGGTCCGGTGTGATCCATTACCTGGGCTCCCGGAGGCGACGCTCCCGCTCCGCTCGCCCGATCGGCCCACCGCTGCGGGCCGCGGGGCCCTCGGGCCCCTAGCGTCGAAGCGCGAGCCACTCGTGGCCGGAAAGGAGGCGTCCATGCGCCGTCACACCGGTGCAGCAGGCATAGCCGTCGCGATCGCCGCGATCGTGCCGCTGGCCATCCCCGCACATGCCCAGGACCTGGACTCGGACCTGGACTGCCGGAGCTTCACCTACCAGGAAACGGTCCAGGCCGGACTGGACAGCGATTCGGGCGACCCGGACCCGCTCTGCCCGGAGGCACTCCAGGAATACCCACGCGACGAGGGCCGACTCGACGAGGGCCCACTCATCGAGGGCGGACGGGACCAGCAACAATCCGACGAAGGCCGACCCGATCAGGAACGCCCGGAGCAGGAACGCCCCGATCAGGGAGGGCGCGAACAGGAAGGGCCCGAACAGGGAGGGCGCGAACAGGAAGGGCCCGATCAGGGAGGGCGCGAACAGGAAGGGCCCGATCAGGGAGGGCGCGAACAGGAAGGGCCCGAACAGGGAGGGCCCGAACAGGGGCGATTCGACCAGGGACAACTGGGCCAGGGGCGATTCGACCAGGGGTTTTCCGATCAAGAGTATTTCGACCAGGGGTACTTCGGCCGGGGCGACCGAGGCGACCGAGGCGACCAGGGCGGGTTCGGTGGGTTTCGGGAGGCGGACGACGGCGCGGACGACGGTGCGGCAGGCGCGGCGCCGCCGCGGCGGGCGCAGCTCCCGACGATCTCTGCCACCTCCTCGCCGCCTCCGGCCGGCACGACGCCGGCCCCGGCACCCACGACCACCCCCACCGTGACGCCGACGCTCGGCACGCAGGGCGGTCTGGGCGGCGCGTCGGGCTCCGGGCCGAGCGACTGGGACATCGGCATCGGCCTGAGCTTCGTGACCGGCGCCGCACTCGCCGCGGGCTACGTGATCAGACGCCGCCGACGCGTCTGAGGCGGATCGCGCCCGACGCACACCCGGTCGGCCGGTCAGGCCCTACCGCACCAGCAGGTCGAGGAGCCGTTCGGCCTCGGCCGCCGGGTCGGCCGTGAGACCGGTGTGGACGGGGCCGGGCTGGACGATCGTGGAGCGGGGGGCGATCAGCCAGCGGAAGCGGCGGCCGGGGTCGTCGCCGGCCGCCTGACCGGCCGCGTCCCCGCCGGTGCACACCCCCTCGACGGCACGCAGTGCGGCGCGCACGCCGGGCAGGTCCACCTCCGGGTCGAGGGCCAGCAGCCTGGTCTCGTCGAGGTGGGTGCGCGCACCCACGTAGGACTTCCCCCGGCAGTACACGAGCACCCCGGCGTTGACGCACTCCCCGCGCTCGACGCGGGGCACGACGCGCAGCAGCGCGTACTCGAAGACGTGGCGGTCGCTCACCGGTCCCCCTGGACGCGTTCGTGGATCGTGGCGGCCCTCGCGAGCAGTGGCCGGGCGTAGGCGCGCCGGAGGTCGTCGGGCGTGTCGAAGCCAGGTTCGTCCAGCAGCCAGACGTCCGGGATCTCGGCGGTGACCTCGGCGAGGAGTTCCTCGGTGACCAGGGGCGCGAGCGCGGCGGCGGCGGAGCGGACGTCCGGCGCGAAGCGCGCCAGAGCGTGGTCGGAGGCGTCGTACGGCCGGGCGGCTGAGGCCTCGGCGCCCGGCCAGTTGTGGTGCCAGATCATGGTCGCGCCGTGGTCGATGAGCCACACCTCGCCCCGCCATCGCAGCAGGTTGGGATTGCGCCAGGACCGGTCGACGTTGTTCACCAGCGCGTCGAACCAGACGATCCGACCCGCCTCCTCGGGGCTCACCTCGAAGGCGAGCGGGTCGAAGCCGAGCGCGCCGGAGAGGAAGCCCATGCCGAGGTTGGCGCCGCCGCTCGCCTTGAGCAGTTCCTGCACCTGCTGGTCGGGTTCACCGAGCCCGAGCACCGGGTCGAGGCCGACCGTCACAAGGCGCGGCACCCGGAAACCCAGCCGGCGGGCGAGTTCGCCGCAGACCACCTCGGCGACGAGCGTCTTGCGGCCCTGCCCCGCGCCGGTGAACTTCAGGACGTACGTCCCGAGGTCGTCGGCCTCGACGAGTCCCGGCAGCGAACCGCCCTCGCGCAACGGCGTGATGTAGCGGGTCGCGACGACCTCTTTCAACATCTTCCTGGGTCACTCGTCTCTTCAGTCTTGCGAAGCAAAGGGAGATCGGGGGAGGTTCGACCGGGGCCCGGTTCCCCTGTCTCCTCGGCAACGCGTCAACGGCCGATCGCCTGCTGCCCCCGGCCTGGGGCATGAAGTGAACATAGTAACCGAGGGTGATCACCGACGAGGAGTGCGCGAGCGTGCACCGACGTCACGACGGGGCCCTTCCTCCTCCAGCACGATCGAGTCGTACGTGTGCCCGGCACGGCCTCCTTCTCCCTTCGGCTCGGCATTGATTACCCGAAAGCCCCTTCCCGTCGCACGAAAGGGCAGGAGAATTGCCCGTACGACACCGAAAGGGGGCCCCTTCACGAAGACGCGCGGAGAGTTTTCCGGTAATTCACTTGCCGTCAGGAACCACCGCGACAGCCCGCCACAAACGCCCGCCCCCGGGCCTGCAGGCCCCACCCGTCACAGAACGGTCATGGATCTTCGCGAGCCGTTCACATCCAATCAATTGCCGTCCCAGCCGTTTACATGACGACTGGTAGCGTGCCCACCGTTCAACCCCCACAGAACGAAGTAATCGATCCTTGGATTTCACTTTATGACTGGTACGCCAGACGAAACCCCCACCAACACTTTCGCCCCGGGCGGGCGCCGTCGGCACCGCAGGGCCAGAGTGAGCCGCATCGGCGCGCGACGGGCCCTCGTGCTCGCGATGGCCGTGCCGGTGGCCTCCGCCACGCTGGCCGGTACCTCGGCCTTCGCCGCCGGCGGCACCACCGCGACGGCGCAGGGCATCTCGGCCGACGACCTGGCCGCCGACGACGCGCAGTTGGTCAAGAACCTCAACGAGCGCGTCGCCGACCAGCGCCTGGGCTCCGACGTCAGTGGCGTGGTCCTCGACGCCGACTCGGACACCGCCCTGTGGGACCACAACGGCTCCACCACCCTCATGCCGGCCTCCAACGCCAAGCTCGCCACGGCGACCACCGCCCTGACACTGCTCGGCGCGAACCACGAGTTCACCACGAAGGTCGTGTACGGCGACGGCACCCTCACCCTCGTCGGCGGCGGTGACCGCACGCTCACCGGCGACGACGTCGCCGAGCTGGCCAGGACGGCCGCGGACGGGCTCAAGGCCGCGGGCCTGACCGACGTCAAGGTCCGCGTGGACGACAGCCTGTTCGCCGACCCGAGCCTCGCCAAGGGCTGGAACGAGGGCTACTACCCCACCGAGGTCACGCCGGTCCGTTCCCTCGTCGTCGACGGCGCCGCCGTCGCCGACACGACCATCGACGCCGGCAACGTCTTCGCGAAGAAGCTCGCCGCGCAGGGCATCACCGTCGAAGGCGACGTCAGCCGCTCGGCGGCGAAGCGGTCCGACGTACCGGTGGCGCAGCACAAGTCGGCGCCGCTGTCGGCCATCGTCAAGCAGATGCTCAAGACGAGCGACAACAACATCGCCGAGACCCTGCTGCGGATGTCCGCCGTGGAACTGGGGAAGCCGGCCACCTTCGAGGGCGGCACCCAGCTCGTCCGCCAGGTGCTGAGCTCGTACGGGATCTCCCTCGACAACTTCGAGATGTACGACGGCAGCGGCCTCTCCCGCGCCGACCGCATCCCGGCCGCGACCCTCGCGCAGCTCCTCGACGCGATCACGGAGTCCCCCGCCCTCAGCTCGATCCTGGACGGTCTGCCGGTCGCCGGCGAGGCCGGTTCCAGCCTCGGCCCGGAATGGGGACGCTTCGACGACGCCAACTCCCAGTGCGCTGTCGGCAAGGTGCACGCGAAGACCGGCACGCTCACCGGGGCCATCGCCCTGAGCGGTGTCACGCGGACCGAGGACGGCGAGTGGAGGATCTTCTCCTTCATCGAGAACAACTCGTCGGCGGCCCCGAGCGACATCAAGGACGCCATGGACGGCCTCGCCGCCACCGTGAACGGCTGCTGGGCCTGACCGGCCACCGCGTCTGACACATCGCACATCACGGTCCGTCCGCGCGCCGCCCACCGGCGGCGCGCGGACGGGTGAACCTCCCGGCCCCTCCCGCTCGTTGACCCTTCCGACGGCATACAGCGCACGCGACTGTCTGAGGAGTTTCGGTGAAAGATCTCGCGGACTCGATCGAATCGGTGGAGCAACTCGCCACGGTCTGGCGGACCATGGTCCTCGACCGTGCCCCGGAAGCCGACGTACGTGACCTTCCGGGCATCGCCGTCCGCTGGGCGGACTGCCGTTTCGCGTTCTGGAACTGCGTCACGCTGACCGACGTGAAGGCCGACGCCGCCCTCGTGGCACGGCGCCTGGACCGGGCCGCGGACATCATGCGCGACAAGCGGCGTCCCGGTTTCCTCTGGCTCTTCGAGGATCTCCTGGACGACGGGGCGCGGGAGGTCCTGGACGACGCGGCCGGGCAGGCGGGGCTCCGGCTCGCCTTCCCCGGCACCGGCATGGCCGGAGACCTGCTTCCCGTCCCCGAACCGGTCCACCCCGACCTGACGTTCGTACGCGTCCGCTCCGACGACCAGCTGACCGCCTACGCGGATCTCAACTCGCGCGCCTACGGCTTCGGCCTGGACGAGGGCCGCGACGGGCTCGCCGGCTCCGTACTCTGGAAGAACGACGTGCACGCCTATCTCGGCCTGCGCAACGGCGTCCCGGTCACCTGCGCCGGAGCGGTCGCGGCCGAGGGCCGCCTCTTCGTCGCGCTCGTCGCCACGGACCCCCAGTGGCAGCGCCGGGGCTACGGCGAAGCCGTCACGAGGATGGCACTGCACGAGGGCGCGCGGGCCACCGGGCTGACCCGTGCCACCCTGCACGCGACGGAGGCCGGGGCACCCGTGTACCCGCGCATCGGTTTCCGCCCGAACTCGCCGATCCGCTTCTACGGGCTGCGCGACTGAGCTCCAGCCGGCGGCGGGGCCGATGTACGGCCGCCGCGAGGGGCGGGGCCCCGTCGACAGCGAAACGACAGCCGTGTTTTACGCCCGCCCGACCGTCGGCACGACAGCATCTCGGCACGGTCTGAACAGCATGTGTCCCGGGTCCGTACCTCTCGGCAGATCATCACGCATCCACCCCGGAAGGGAACCCCAGCATGACCAGCGCATCGTTTCACCCCGCAGGACCGGCCCGTCGTACCGTCGTGGCGGCGGCCGGAGCGGCGGGGCTCGCCGTCGCGCTGACCGCGTGCGGAGGCTCGGACGACGACGCCTCCGACGACACCGGCACCGCTCCCTCGGCTCGCGTCTCCGAGGAGGGCAGCGGCAGTTCCGGGGGCGGCGAGGACGCCGGTGCAAAGGCCCCGCTCGCGACGACCGCCGACATTCCCGAGGGCGGCGGGAAGGTCTTCGCCGACCGGAAAGTGGTGGTCACGCAGCCCGCGGCGGGCGAGTTCAAGGCGTTCTCCGCCACCTGCACCCATCAGGGATGCGCGGTGAAGAGCGTGTCCGACGGTGTCATCAACTGCCCGTGCCACAACAGCAGCTTCTCGATCACCGACGGAAGCGTGCAGAGCGGCCCGGCGCGCCAGCCGCTGCCCGCCGTGCAGATCACGGTCAGCGGGGACTCGATCCAGCTGGCCGGATGACCGGGACGCAGCGCCGCGGCCGCAAGATCATGATGACGTCCGGTGAGCTGGACGCGTTCCTCACCGCCCAGCGCACCTGCCGGGTCGCCACGGTCTCGGCCGGCGGCGCCCCGCACGTGAGCACCCTGTGGTTCGCCTGGGACGGCTCCTCGATGTGGTTGTACTCGGTCGTGCGCAGCCGGCGCTGGGCGGACCTGCGTCGAGACCCCCGGGTGGCGATCGTGGTCGACACCGGCGAGGAGTACGACGAGTTGCGGGGCGCGGAGCTGTCCGGCCGGGTGGAGTGCGTGGGCGAGGCGCCGCGCACCGGCGAGCTGTGCGCCGAACTCGACTTCCCGGAGACGCTGTTCGCCCGGAAGAACTTCGGTATGGAGGAGATGCCGCACGACGGCCGGCACGCCTGGCTGCGCCTGACACCCCAGAAGGTCGTCTCCTGGGACTTCCGCAAACTGGCGTCCCCGTGAACGGCTCACCCCACCTGCCCCGCTTCCTCCACCTCCCCCGCCGTCGTGCGCAACGCCCCCACCGCCGCCCTGATCGACGGGCGGCGGTCGGCGTCCGCGCGCCAGACGACGTACACGTGCCGGCGCATCCGCTGCTTCAGCGGCGCGGTGACGACCCCCTCGGGCATCGGGTGGCGTCCGAGCAGCGGGGCGATGCACACGCCGAGTCCCGCGGCGACCAGCCCGAGCTGGGTGTGGGTCTCGGCGGCGCGGTGGCCGATGATCGGCTCGATGCCCTTCGAGCGGAGCGTGGACATCAGCCACTCGTGGCAGAACTCGCCCTGTCCCCACGTGATCCACTCGTCCTCGGCGAATTCTGCTAGGTCCACCTCGTCCCGGCCCGCGAGCCGGTGGCCGACTGGCATGGCCACGTCGGCGGGGTCGTCCAGGAGCGGCGCCTTGACCAGGCCGTCGGGCAGCGGCATCGGCTTGTTGTGCCAGTCGAGTACGACGGCCAGGTCGAGGTCGCCGCGCACCACACCGTTGACGCCGCGCTCCGGCTCCAGCTCGCAGGAGCGGATGCGCAGCGCGGGGTGCTCGGCCCGCAGGGCGGCCAGTGCCGCGGGGAAGAGACCGCGAGCGGCCGTCGGGAACGCCGACAGCCTCAGCTCGCCCGCCACCTGTCCGCGCTGCGCCTCCAGGTCGGCCTGGGCCAGTTCGACCTGGGAGAGGATGCGGGCCGCGTGCTCGGCGAGCAGCCGCCCCGCGTCCGTGAGCCGCACGCCCCGCCCGTTCTTCGCCAGCAGTTGCTGGCCGGCCTCGCGCTCCAGCTTGGCCATCTGCTGGGAGACGGCCGAGGTGGTGATGTGCAGGCCGGCGGCGGCGCCGCTCACCGAACCGTGCCGGGCGAGGGCGTCGAGGGTGCGCAGGCGCTCCAGGTTCAACATGTAAGTGATGCTACGAGATATTCCGTGCGAAATCTCGATTGTGCTACGAGAACGGCTCGGTCATCGTTGCCTGCATGAGCAGCAGTGGCACCTCCTCCCCCCTGTCCCTACGCGCTTTCGACTGGCGGCTGCGCTTCGGGCTCCTCTCCCTCGTCTGGGGTTTCAGCTTCCTCTTCATGAAGGTGGGCACCGAGAGTTTCGCCCCGCTCCAGGTCACGCTGGGGCGGCTGCTGTTCGGTACGGCGGTGGTCGCCGTGGCGATGGCGGTGAAGCGGGAGCGGCTGCCGCGCGGGGCGTGGACCTGGGTGCATCTGGCGGTCGCCGGGTTCCTGCTCAACGCGCTGCCGTTCTCCTTGTTCGCCTTCTCGGAGCTGACGATCCCGTCGTCGCTCGCGGGCATCTGCAACGCGACCTCGCCGTTGTGGGGCATGGCTCTGTCGCTGGTCGCCCTCTCCGAGGACCGGCCGACGCGGCGGCGGGTGGCAGGCCTCGGCATCGGCTTCCTCGGCGTCCTGACGGTGCTGGGTGTCTGGCAGGGCTTCCACGGCCTGGACGTCACGGGCACGGCGCTGGCCCTGCTGGCCTCGCTCAGCTATCCGATCGGCTGGATCTACGTCCGCCGCACGCTGGCCGGCTCCAGCCACTCCCACCTCTCGCTGACCGGCGCCCAGCTGCTCCTCGCCACGCTGCAACTGGCCGTCGTGACGCCGCTCTTCACCTCGGTGCCGAGCAGCTTCCCGGCGCTTGCGCTGCTGGCGGTCGTGGCGCTGGGCGTCCTCGGCACCGGGCTCGCCTTCCTGATCCAGTACGACCTGGTCGCCGAGGTCGGCCCGACGACGGCCCAGATGGTCACCTACTTCACCCCGGTCATCGCGACGGCCGCGGGCGTGGCGCTGCTCGGCGAGTCGCTGTCCTGGTCGACGCCGGTCGGCGCGGTGATCGTCCTCGCGGGGGCGGCGCTGACACAGGCGCGGCCGAAGACCGCCACGGGCGGCACGAACGCCACGGACGGCGTAGGCGCCACTGCCGCCACGACCGCCGACGGCGGCACGACCGGCGCCATCACCACCGACGACACGGCGGCGGAGCCGCCGCACCGGTCGCGCGTGCGTCAGAAGGCGACGACGTAGGCGGGCGGCCCCGGCCGAGCCGGCCCCGGGGCCGGTCCTGGCCGGGCCGTCGTGGGCGGCCCGGCCCCGGGACCGGCGGCCACGCCCTCCGAAGGCGCCGCCGGAGTCCGGCCCGCGCCGCCGACCGGAAGCCGGCGGTGCGTCCGGCGGAACGCCACGCGTCAGACCTGGCTCCGGAGCTGCCCCGACCCCGTCCCGGGCCCCACCGCCGCCGCGACCGCGTCCGCGAGAGGCCCGATGTCCCCCTCCGTGAGCGTCGAGACCGTGATCCGGATACCGGGCGGAGCACTCACGCGAAAGCGTGCGCCAGGGGCCACGGCCCAGCCGGCGTGCAGCAGCCGGGCGACGGCGCCGGTCTCGTCCGGCACCGGGATCCACACGTTCATGCCGCTGCGCCCGTGCGCGGCGATCCCGCGTTCGGCGAGGGCACCGAGGAGTCCGTCCCGGCGCCACCCGTATGCCGCCGCCACCGCGTGCGCGTCCACCGTGCCGTCCGCCCACAGCCGGGCCACCGCCCGCTGGGTGATGCGGCTGACCCAGCCGGGGCCCAGCCGCTGCCGCCCGCGCACCCGGTCGAGCGTGACGGCGTCCCCGGTGAGGACGGCGAGGCGCAGGTCCGGGCCGCACGCCTTGGCGGCCGAGCGGACGAAGGCCCAACTGCGCGTGGTACCGGCGAGCGGGTGCAGGGGCAGGTCGACGATGCGGTGGCCGTGGTCGTCCTCGATCAGCAGCGTCCGGGGGTGGTCGCGCAGCACGGACCGCAGGGCACGCGCGCGCGTGGCGCTCACCGCCGCGCCGGTCGGGTTCTGCGCACGGTCCGTGACGACCAGGGCGCGTGCGCCGGCCTGGAGTACCCGGCGTACGTCGTCGGGCAGTGGCCCCTCGTCGTCCACGCCGACCGCGACCGTGCGCAGGCCGAGTGCGGGGACGAGGTCGAGCAGGCTGCCCCAGCCCGGGTCCTCGACGGCTACGGCGTCGCCCGGTCTGAGGTGGGTCGCGAGGACTCGCTCCATGGCGTCCAGCGAGCCGGACGTGACGGCCACGGGCCCGTCCGGCACCCCGTCGGCGTCGAGTTCGGCCCGCGCGCGGCGCACCAGGTCGGGCTCCACGGGCTCGTCCCCGTACAGCACCGGTTCCCGGTCGCCCTGCTCGGCGGCGGCCGCGAACACCGGACCCAGAGCGGGCAGCAGCGCCGGATCCGGGTTGCCGGCGGACACGTCGCGCACCCCCTCGGGCACCTCGACCCGGATGAACTCCCGCCCGGTGGTGGCCGGCTTCGCTCGCACCCGGCTGCCCCGGCGCCCGGCCGTCTCGATGACCCCGCGCTCGCGCAGGGTGCGATAGGCGGCGGCGACCGTGTTCGGGTTCACCCCGAGCCGCTGCGCCAGTTCCCGCATCGGCGGCAGCGGTTGCCCCGGCTCCAGCTCCCCCGAGCCCACCGCACGCTCGACGCTCGCGGAAATCTCCGCTGCGCCCCGCCCTGTGATCCGATACTCTCCTAGCACAAAGCAAATTATGCACTAGTGCAATGGAGAGCGCCATGCAGGGGACCACGCAGCCGCAGACGCCGTCGCAGCCCGCCACCGCGTACACACCCACCGACCGCACGGTCCCCACCCGCTCCCCCGACCGTGCCTCGTACGACAAGGAGCTGGTGCACTCGATACTCGACGAGGGTTACGTGTGCCATCTCGGCTTCGTCCGCGAGGGCGCCCCGGTGGTGCTGCCGACGCTCTACGGCCGGGTCGGGGAGCGGCTCTACGTCCACGGCTCGACGGGCTCGCGCCCGCTGCGTATGACGGGCGCCGCCGACCCGGGGCTGCCGGTGTGCCTGACGGTGACGCACGTGGACGCGCTGGTGCTGGCCCGTTCGGCCTTCCACCACTCGATCAACTACCGGTCGGTGGTGGTGCACGGCAGCGCGTACGACGTGACGGACCCGGAGGAGCGGCGCACGGCCCTGGACGCCCTGGTCGACCATGTCGTCCCCGGCCGCTCCCGCGACTCCCGGCCGGCCAACAAGAAGGAGCTGGCCGCCACCGCCGTGATCCGCCTCGACCTGAACGAGGTCTCCGCCAAGGTCCGCACCGGCGGTGTGAACGACGAGCCCGAGGACCTCGCCCTCCCCCACTGGGCCGGCCTCGTCCCGCTGCGCAAGGGCTACGACGCCCCGGTCGCCGACCCGGGCCTGGACTCCGGCACCGGGCTGCCCGACTACCTCTCGGTCCTGTGATGCCGAGGTCAGCCGGCTGTCACGCCGGCGCCGGCCGCGTCCGGGCCTGACGGGTCTCCGCCACCGCGAGCCCCGCGACCGAGGCGAGCATCAGCAGGGTGCCGGCGAGCGTCGCCGCCGTGAGGTGCTCCCCGAGGAGCAGGACGGCGAGGGCCGCCGCGCTGACCGGCTCCAGCAGCATGATCACGGAGACGGTGGCGGACCGGACGACGGCCGCGCCGGCGAAGTAGAGCCCGTAGGCGAGGGCGGTCGGGACGGCGGCGACGTACGCCAGGAGCCACAGGAGGCGGACCGGTTCGGCGGTGTGCGGCACCAGGCCCTCGGCGAGGGCGAACGGCAGCAGGCACAGGCTGGTGACGGCGAACGCCCCGACGGACGTACTGGCGGCGTCCGTCCCGCCGTCCCGCCCCCACCAGCGGGTGAGCAGCGTCATCACCGAGTACCCGGCGGCGGACAGCAGGGCGAGGAGCACGCCCGACGGGCGGACGGCCGTACTTCCGCCACCGAGGACGAGCACCACGAGCCCCGCGAGCGCACCGGCCACGGCGGCCGCCCCGCCCCGGCCCAGGTGCTCCCCGAGAGTGAGGCGCGCGCCGAGCGCGATCAGGACCGGGCCGGCGCCGAGCGTGACGACGGTGGCCACGGCGAGCCCGGTGGACTGCACCGCGGCGAAGTAGGCGGTCTGGAACACCGCGAGGCCGATGCCGGTGACGACGGCCCGCAGTGTCTTGCGGGCGAAAGGCTCTCGTCCGGCCGTGCGCACGCGCGGGCGCAGCGGGTGGACGGCGAGCAGCAGCACGAGCCCGACCGCGCACCGCCAGAACGACAGGGCGACGGGCCCCATGTCGCTGGCCCGGTAGACCAGCGAGGCGGCGGCACCGGCGGTGCCCCAGGCGACACCGGCGACGATCAGATAGAGGAGGCCACGCCCGACGGGCAGGCCGGAGACGGCATTCGACACAGCGTTCGACACGAGTTCTCTCCGCAGACGCGCACACGGCGCGGGAGTTCGAAGCGGCCCCGGAACGACCGGAGGCGCGGGGACTGCGTCTGCGGGCAGCACCGTCCGGCCCGGCGGCAACGCGCCGGGCTGGTCACAGGGGCCCGCCTCAGGCGGCCGGAGGCGGAAGGACGAGTGCGTCGGAATGCATGATCGGCACCCTAGGCCGCCGTGCCCCGGCTGGACAACTCCCTTTCCCCTCCGCCGCCCGCCACCGGGTCCGGGGAGCCTTTCGCGGGCGTCGACGACTGGGCGATGAAGGCGCCCACCAGGACCACGACGCCGCCGATGATCTGCGGGGCGGAGAGGTGCTCTCCGAGCAGGACCCAGGCCAGGACGGTCGCGATGACCGCTTCGAGGCACGCCACCACCCCCGCTACCTGCGGCGAGAGGCGACGCACGGCGACGATGCCGGTGACGTAGGCGAGGACCGTGGCGATGAGCACGATCCAGGACAGCAGCAGGGCGGCGGCGACGGGCGTGCCGTCCATCGGGACGGTGTGGGTGAGGACGGACCAGTCCATCGACCAGGGGCGGGCGACGACGGTGAGTACGGCGGCCCCGACGAGCAGGCCGTAGGCGATGACGCCGAGCGGGTCGGGCGCCTCGTCACCGGCGTCACTGCCCTGGTCGGACAGGACGAAGTAGCCGACCTGGCAGCAGGCCGCGCCGAGCGCGAGCAGCAGTCCGACGGCATCGAACCGCAGCCCCGACCAGACCTCCACCACGCAGGCGAGCCCGCCGACCGCGAGGACCACACCGAGCGCCGCGGCCCGCGTCACGGGCCGTCGTTGCACGAACCGCACCCAGCCGAGGACGAGGGCGGGTGCCAGGTACTCGACGAGCAGTGCGACGCCCACGGGGATACGGGAGATGGCGGCGAAGTAGCAGGCCTGCACACCGGCCACGGCGAGCAGGCCGAACCCGGCGAGCAGCCCGGGGCGGCGGCGCAGCAGAGCGCGGTGGCGCACGGCGAGCGGCAGCATCACCAGGGCCGCGCCGGCCACGCGCAGCCAGACCACGTGGAGCGGGTCGAGTCCCGCTTCGATCAGCGGCTTCGCCGCGACCCCGGAACCTCCGAAGGCGACCGCGGACGCGAGCGCCAGGCCGAGCCCGGCGCCCTTTCCGCGGCTGCCGCGAGCGCTGTCAGACGTATGCACCGGCACATGATGACAGGGGACGACATGACCGTCACCCCCGATGACACCTGTCTCACCGACTGGACGCGACCGCGGCACGACCGAGGGCGGGACGGGACCGGGGGGCGGGACGGGACCGGGGGGCGGGCTCAGACCGTCGGCTCGAAGTGCTCGTCCGCCCGGGCGAGTACGGCCTGCGGTTCGACGGCGGCGCGGGCGAGCACCTCGACGGCACGCGCCTGCGGGTCGGCGACGAGGGCGGCTAGCAGGTCGACGCCGCAGGCCCCGGCCGCCCCGCGCCGAACGGCGCGTGCGCAGGCGTGTTCCAGGGCCGCGGCGGCCAGCGGCGAGAACCCGGCGGCGCCGGTCACCACGGGTACGGCGCCGGAGTCCTCGACGGCGGCCTGCCAGCGCAGGCCGTAGCCGATGCTGCGCTGCACGAGGTAGCCGAGGAGCCGGGCGATCCGCGGCCCCTCGCCGAGGACGGTACGCGCCTCGGGGTCGTACTCCAGGAGGGAGTGCAGCAGGTGGGCCGTATCGATCTGCCGGTCCCCGTCCCGCACCGCTCTGCGGCGGGCGCCTGAGATCACCGATGCCAGTTCCGCGCTGAACCGGGCATCGACGTCGGTGTCGTCCGGGCGCCGGCCGCCTTGCTCGCCGGCCGCCTGCCGGGGGATACGGGGTTGCACATCCCCCACCTCATCAGTCCCTCGCGCCCGGGTCATCCCCGAAGGGGAGCATTTCGGCGTCCCACGCAGAGTGGACCCACCCGGCCGAAATCTCCTCCTTACGGAGGAGATCAAGCCGTTTCGTCGAGCAGGGCGGCGCGCCGCCCGGACGGGTGTGGACGCCTTGCGGAGGGCCTCCCGCGCGAGGCTGCGGCCGCCGCGGTGCGGCCGGTCATCGGGGGCGACAAGGCGGCCCGTCTCTTCGCCGGCATGACCGGCCGGGCCGGACGCACGGTCGCTGCCCCCAGCCGCGCCGAATGCCGGCGGCAGAACCGCCCACGTGGAGTCGGACGCGGCACTGAACCCCGCACGCGTTCGCCTCGCTGTCGCCACGCCTGACGGTGGACAGCGATGCGCGGTGCCGGCCGGCGGTCACCCGGGAGGCAGTTGCGACAACCGAGCTTCCGTAGACGGCCGGGCCAGGATTACCCAGCGTCTCGAATCAAGACCGCTGATCCTCCCCACTGGGTGACCAGGGTTGTGCACTAGGTTGTCGGGATGACTACCGGGACGGCTTCGCGCCACACACGGATCGGTGACCCGGTGCTCTCCTGAGCACCGTACGGGCCGGTGCGGGCCCGCTGCTCGATCGAGGATCTTGCGCTGTGGCGCGGGCTCCGCCTCCGTCGTGTTGATCACAGGCTCGGCACATCAACCACGACAGGAGCGTTCATGACCACCAAGACGTTGCAGATTCCCACCTCGGACGGCCGTGCCGATGCGTTCGCCGCCTTCCCCGACCGCGGCGAGCAGCACCCGGGGGTGCTGATGTACTCCGACGGCTTCGGCATCCGGCCCGTGTTGCGGGAGACGGCCCGCGAACTGGCCGGACACGGGTACTACGTGCTCGTCCCCAACCTCTTCTACCGGCACGGCCCGGCGCCGGTGGTCGAGCTTCCCGAGCACATCGGAGAAGAGGTCCGGCACTCGGTCTTCGCCCAGGTGATGCCCTTGATCGAGGCACACACCGCAGAACGCGTCCTGAGCGACGCCGATGCCTACCTCAGGTTCCTCACCGCCCAGCCCGAGGTCTGCGCCGGACCGGTCGCGGTGACCGGCTACTGCATAGGCGGCCTCCTGGCGATGCGCACCGCCGCGGCCCACCCCGGCCAGGTGGCAGCCGTCGCCGCGTTCCACGGCCCGGTGGGCGTCGACGGGCCCGACCTCTTCTCCAGGCTCACTGCCCAGGTCCACCTCGGCCACGCCGAGGGCGACCTGACACCCGAGTCCCTCGGCGAGCTCAACCAGGCCCTGGACGCCGCAGGCGTCAGCTACACCTCCGAGATCTACCCCGGCACGGTCCACGGCTTCACCATGTCCGACACTGACGCTTTCAGCGCCTCCGGGCTGAAGCGCCACTGGGACCGTCTGCTCCCTCTCCTGGACCGCACCCTGGGCAACAGCGGAGGTCCCGGCCGCCCGGAATCACATCTGAAGTAACACGGCTCCGCGCCTGCCGGCCAAGGCCGTCCGGGGCCGCGCCGGCGTCGAGAGCGGCCGGTGATCCACACCGTAGCGGGCAGCCCGCCCCGCCGACGCGGGGGCTGGCTGCCCGCTACAAACAACCGTGCGGAACCCAGCTGCGGCCAGCGGGTCCCGCCACGCGGCGGGGTGGGCGGGGTGGCCGTACCGGGCGCCCTGCGCGACTCGCCGTTCATCGTCCGTACCTGCCCGAAGCCCGCACGACCGCCGTACGGGTCAGTCCTCGTCGGCGAGGATCAGGTACAGCTTCTTGCGGGCGTCACCGATGACGGCGACCGCCTTCTCCCGCTGCTCCTTGCTGCCGGTCTTCCAGACCTGGCCGAAGGCCTCCATGAGTCCGAAGCCGGCCTGCCGGATGTCGTTCAGGGCCTCCCAGTCGACGCCCCGCGAGGCCTCTTCCCAGGGCGCCTCCGGCCCCTCCTCGGCTGCGGCGCGACCCGCCTCGGTGAGCGCGAAGAGCTTCTTTCCGCCCTCACTCTCGCTGGCGATCAGGCCCTCGTCCTCCAGCAACTGGAGGGTGGGGTAGACCGAGCCGGGGCTGGGCTTCCACGCCCCGCCGCTGCGCTCGGCGATCTCCTGGATCATCTCGTAGCCGTGCATCGGCCGGTCCTTCAGAAGGGCCAGGATCGACGCCCGCACGTCGCCGCGCCGCGCCCTTCCCCTCGGACCGCCACGCCCTCGGCCACCCCAGGGGCCTCCGTGACCGAAGCCCGGCCCGAAAGGTCCGCCGCCGGGGCCGCCGCCGGGACCACCCGGCCCGAAGGGACCGAAGGCCGCACGCCGGCCGTCGAAGCCCTCGAAGCCACCGAAGCCGCCGCGACCGAAGAAGCCACCCTCTCCGCGGCCGTGCCCACCCTGTCCACGCTCGTGTCCGTGACTGCGCATCGCCATCACTCCATTCAGTCGTTGATCTGTCGCGATAACTCAACGATATATCGGAAGAAGTGGGCTGACAAGCCTCCCGATCCGCCCAGGACGGCCGGCGCGGCCGGCGTCGGCACGCGAGGAACCGATCACCAGGCTCTCTTCCATGGCCCTCGCGCGAAGCGGAGCACGACGCTCAAGCGGCGGACTGACCGACGCGCCATGCCCGGTCTCGTGCGAAACCGCCCCGCCCTCCCGCACGGAACCCGGTCCAGAACTCGCGAATTGGCCTTGGTACGCGGCCACGCGGAGCCTCTAGCGTCGGAGCATGCGCATCCGAATCGTCGACGCCTTCACCGACCGGCCCTTCGCCGGCAACCCCGCCGGGGTCCTGCTCCTCGACGCCTTCCCGGACGACGACCGGCTCCAGCGGGTCGCCCTGGAGGTCAACCACGCCGAGACCGCGTTCGCCCACCGCCTGCCCGAAGGCGGCGACGCCGACTGGGCGCTGCGCTGGTTCACGCCGGCCACGGAGGTCGCGATGTGCGGTCACGCCACGCTCGCCACCGCCCACGTCATGCACACCACCGGCGCCCACGAAGGTCCGGTGCGGTTCGCCACCCGCAGTGGCGTCCTCGTCGCGACGCCCCTCGAGGACGGCTCGATCACCCTGGACTTCCCGACCGCGCCGCTCACCCCGGTCGAGGCGCCGGCAGGCGTCGCCGAGGCCCTGGGCGCCGAACCCCACGCCGTCCTCGACACCGGGCGGGACTTGGGGGACCTGCTGATCGAGGTCTCCGACGAGAAGACGGTCCACGGCCTGACGCCGGACCACAAGGCGCTGGCGGCCCACTCCGAGCGCGGCATCATCGCCACCGCCCGCGCCGAGGACCCCACGCGGGGCTACGACTACGTCTCGCGCTGCTTCTTCCCGAACGTCGGCATCGACGAGGATCCGGTCACCGGCAGCGCCCACACCGCCCTCGCGCCCTTCTGGTCCGGGCGCCTCGGCCGTCCCGACCTCACCGGGCTGCAGGCCTCGCCGCGCTCCGGCCGGGTCCGCACGGAACTGCGCGGCGAGCGCACACTGCTGAGCGGGCGCGCGGTGACGGTGATCGACGGCGAGCTGCTGGCCTGACCCGGCGCAGGGGGCGCGGCGAGTAGCTCCCGCGCCCCCTCCGCTTCACGCCGTCGGCAGCCAGTCCACCTTCCCGGCCAGCAACGCGTAGCCCACGAAGGCCCCGATGTCGAGCAGCGAGTGCGCCACCACCAGCGGGCCCACGCGCCCCCACCGGCGGTACAGGTACACGAACACCACGCCCATCACCATGTTGCCGATGAAGCCGCCGATGCCCTGGTAGAGGTGGTACGACCCGCGCAGCACCGAACTGGCCGCCAGCGACGCGCCCGGGCTCCAGCCGAGCTGGTCGAGCCGGCGCAGCAGGTAGCCGACGACGATGACTTCCTCAAGGACGGAGTTCTGCACCGCCGAGAGGATCAGTACGGGGTACTTCCACCACACCTCGGGCAGTGCCTCGGGCACCACGGTGAGGTTGAAGCCGAGGCCCCGGGCGGCCAGGTAGAAGGCGATGCCGGTGCTGCCGATGACGGCGGCGACGGCGGCCCCGCGGCCCAGGTCCGGCCACGGACGGCCGCGGTCGAAGCCGAGGGCGCGCAGGCTGTGCCCCTCACGCAGCAGGAAGTGCGCGACGAGGGCGACCGGGACGAGCGCCGTGGTGATCCCGAAGAGCTGCCAGGCCAGGTCCAGCCAGGGGCGGCCCGGCGCCGCGGAGGCGTTGAGGGTGGCCGCCTGGTCCTTGAGCCCGCCGGGGCGGGTGACCGAGCCGATGAAGCTGATGAGGGCGGACACCCCGCTGGCGCCGAGCGACAGCGCAAGGACCAGCAGCGTCTCGTCACGCAGGGTCCGCCGCGAAGGCCGCTCCTGGGAAACCGGTCCCCCAGGGATCGCGCTCTCCCCACGAACCGCCTTCTCCCCACGAACTGGCTTCTGAGGGAACGAATCGTCCACCGGGCCCGCCTCCGCCATGCACACCTGCCTCCAGCTGGGACGTCACAGCTTGCACGATCAGTATGAGGCGGCGTGCGGCGGGGGGCGGACCCGGCGATCCTGGCGGTCGTTGCAGCCGTAGCGGTCCTGGCGGTCGCAGCGGTCCTGGACGGTCCTGGCGGTCGTAGCGGTCCTGGCGGTCGTAGCGGCCCTGGCGGTCCTGGCGGTCCCGGCATGGATCAGCCCAGCCGCGCCGGCTCCGGCAGGCCCACCGGCCACAGGTGCACGGGATGCCCCTCGCGCATGAGCTCGACGTAGCGGCGGGTCGTGGCGGCCAGCGCGGCGTCCCGGGTCAGGCCCGCCTCCAACGCCCGGTGGAAGGTGGCCGCCTGCCAGGACGCGCCGTTGACCCGACGCCGGCACCGCTCCTCGATCACGCCGAGGTACAGGTCCCGGTCGGCCGGCTCGACACCCCACGCGTCCAGCCCGGCCTCGGCGAGCGGCAGCAGTTCGTCGCGGACGAGGACGGCGGCGTCGACCTCGGTGGCGCCGCCCAGCCGGCCGCGACGGGGCCACTCGAAGCGGGCGTCGATGCCGTGGCGGCACGCGGCCTCGAAGTTGGCGGCGGCGGCCTCGAACGGCAGCCGGGTCCACACCGGCCGGGGCTCCTCGGCCAGCGCGCGTACGACGCCGTAGTAGAAGGCCGCGTTGGCGATGACGTCGGTGACGGTGGGGCCGGCGGGCAGGACGCGGTTCTCCACGCGCAGGTGCGGGACGCCGTCGGCGATGTCGTAGACGGGGCGGTTCCAGCGGTAGACGGTGCCGTTGTGCAGGACGAGTTCGGAGAGCGAGGGCACGCCGCCCGCGTCCAGGACCTCCAGCGGGTCCTGGTCGTCGCAGATCGGCAGCAGCGCCGGGAAGTAGCGCCGGTTCTCCTCGAACAGGTCGTACGCCGAGGTCACCCACCGCTCGCCGAACCAGGTGCGCGGCCGGACGCCCTGGGCCTGGAGCTCGGGCGGGCGGGTGTCGGTGGACTGCTGGAACAGCGGGGGGCGCGACTCGCGCCACAGCTCGCGGCCGAACAGGAAGGGGGCGTTGGCGCCGACGGCGATCTGCGCGGCGGTGACCGCCTGGGCCGCGTTCCACACGTCGGCGAAGCGGTCCGGGGTGACCTGGAGGTGCAACTGCACCGAGGTGCAGGCGGCCTCGGGGGCGATGGACTTGGAGGTGCAGGTCAGTCGCTCGACCCCCTCGATGTCGAGGGTGAAGTCCTCACCGCGGGCGGCCACGATCTGCTCGTTCAGCAGGGCGTAGCGGTCGACGGCGGAGAGGTTGGAGGAGACCAGGTCGTCCCGGTCCAGGGTCGGCAGAATGCCGATCATCGCGATGCTCGCGTCGACCTCTCCGGCCTTTCGGTCCGCATATGCCAGCGACGTACGGATCTCCTCGGCGAGGCGGTCGAATACGCGGCCGCCCAGCCGATGTGGAGCGATGTTGACTTCCAGGTTGAACATGGCGAGCTCTGTTTGGAAGTCACGGCTCGCGATGCGTTCGAGGACTTGCGCATTCAACATTTTCGGCATCCCGTCGGCACCGACGAGATTCAATTCGATCTCCAGCCCCATCAGGTTCTTCGGGCGGTCGAACCGCTTCTCCGCCAGAAGTCGCTCCAGGCCCGTCAGGCACCGCTGGAGCTTTTCGCGGTAGCGCTGGCGATCGGACAGGTCGAACTGACCTGCCACGACCTTCTCCCCCATGGAAGAGTCCCCTTTCGGAGCGGCGAGTCGATGATCCGGCCACCGGCGGCCGGTCAGGTGGGATGATGCCCAGCCGAAGCGATCGATAACGTCCCCGGACCGGCACGGCACCCGCTAGTCTGTGCCGATGTGACCGCTGGCACATTCACCGGGCATGGCACGCCGAGCAGTTCCCTGCCCGGTAACTCGTGAAAAACGCCGACGACAATTGGCCGACCGCTCCGTGAACATTCCCCGAGGTCACCGTCGTACACCCGGTCAGAAATCTGGATGATTCCCAACATGTCGACGGCCGATTGCAACCTTGTACTGGTTGCCGGAATCGGCTAGTCGAAACACAGTCTGAACACATGTCGTATAAACTCCGCGGACAAGGCAGATGACCGGCGCCCACGGTCGATGGATCCTGCCGTCGAGCTGACGCGCGGCAGGCCTCACCCCTCTTCTCGGTTCTCGGACCCGGCCCCTGCCTGCCCAGCCCCGTGAGCTGACAGCGTCGTCCGCCCCGCTCCGCCCTCGCGCCACCGTGCCTTCGAATGAGAGGCGACCCATCATGCCCCTGCACGTCCCCCCGGCCCCCGCACCCGCCCTGCGCTCCGTCCTCACCGCCCTCTCCTCTCCCACCGCGGTCCGCGAGGCCCGGACTCCCTCCCTGCTCGGCGCCCAGGGGCCCACCACGCCCGAACTGCCGCTGCCCGTGCACGTCCTGGACCGGATCACGGCGGAGGGCGTGACGGCGACGCGGCTGACCGGGTGGCGGTTCCTCATCCGCTGCGGCGACCGGGCGGTGGCTGCGGCGGAGACCATGCTGACCCCCGACGGCTGGGCGTTCTCTCACTTCTTCGAAGGCCCCTACGTCGCCTCGACCGAGCGCGCGCTGCGTCAGGCCGAGTCGGTCCCCCAGCCCTACCAGCCGCGCCTGCTGTCGGTCCCCGGGCTGTACATGCTCACGCTGTGGCTGCACGGCGACTGCACCGCGGACGCCGCCGCCGGACACCCCGCGGACACTGACCTTCTGGTGCCGCTGGCGCCGGCCCCTCCCGGCATCGCGGCCCACCGGCCGCACCGGGTCTCCGAACTGCTGCCGGTCCTCACCCACCGGGTGACGCCGACCCGGCTGCTGCGCTCCCCCGCCTGACCCGCCCCCCCCTCACCCACCCGCGCGGACTAGCCCCATCCGGCCATGCCGAACCATCCGAAATGACAGTGCAGTTGAGATGAACCGTCCGCGCGGGTGATGCGTCATCAACCTGTGAGAAGCGGTGCTGCGAAATACCTGCGGATCGACGCCCGCGGGGCAACACTGGGTTCGGACCGACCAATACAACGGGGGGCGGCCATGAACGACGCTTCACGCCGCGAGGCAGCCAAGACAGCGAACGCGCCCGTCACAACAGACCGAGAGACCCCACCCATGTGTCAGCACCAGCCACCGTGCCCGTCAGTCGACTCCGCCGACCGGGAATCCGCCCGCCTCGTGGCGCACCACCCGGAGCAGGGCTGGAGCCTGCTGTGCAACGGCGTGGTCCTCTTCGAGGACACCGGTGAGCTCCTGCCGGACGGCCGGGCGATCGCCCCGCACCGACCCGTCGGCGCGGGCCTGATGACCGCCGCATGAGCACAGGCCCGGCGGTGTGACACCCCTCCGCCCGGTGCACCACGGGGCCGGCCCGCAGACATTCTGCGAACCGGCCCCGACGCGTGTCCCGGGGCCGGTCACTCCACGTAGTTCCCCGCGCTGTCGCGGTCGTGGTGCGGTTCCCCGGCCGGGGACACCTTTCCCCGAACACCCGGTTTCCGGAAGGCTCCTGGAAATTCCACGGCGCGCGTCGACGGAGGGCAGGCTCGCCGCCTGTACGGTGCTCCGCCTGACCCTCGACGAGCAGCCGGACTCGCCGCGGGTGGAGCTCGCCACAGAACTCGTACTCCGCTCGAGCACGGCGCCGCCTGCCACGGCGCCCGTGGCCCAGCCGTAGGGCGCCCGGGCCTGCGAACACTCGGCGCTCCCGCTCAGCCCTCGGCCACGAGACCCTTGAGGGCGATGTTCAGTTCGAGGACGTTCACCCGCGGCTCGCCGATGAAGCCGAGGGTGCGGCCCTGCGTGTGCCGGTCCACGAGCCCCCGTACCTCCGCGACCGGGAGGCCGTTCTCCTGGGCGACCCGGGGAACCTGCAGCTCGGCGTAGCGCGGGGAGATGTGCGGGTCCAGCCCCGAGCCGGAGGACGTCACCGCGTCGGCGGGGATGTCGGAGCGCTCGACGCTGTGGCCGGGCACCAAGTTGTCCTCGATGACGGCGGCCTGCGCAGCCCTCACCTGTTCGACGAGCTCCGGGTTGTCGGCGGCCAGGTTGGTGGCACCGGACAGTATGAGCCGGTACTGGGTGTTGATGGTGTTTTCCCCCAGGCCGTTGGCAGGGCGGCCCTGAAACCACTTCAGGTCCGGTTCCGCAGTCTCCTGCCCGGGTTCGAGCGGCAGATTGTAGGACTGTCCGATCAGCGAGGAGCCCACGACGCGGCCGTCCGCCGAGACCTGCGAGCCGTTCGCCTTGTCGTTGAACAGGGCCTGGGCGATGCCCGTGACCACGAGTGGGTAGAGGACGCCGGTCACCAGGGTCAGCACCAGGAGGGCGCGCAGGCCGGCCCCGAGCAACCGGGTGGTGTTCGATACCGAGTTGTTCATGGGTCAACCGATTCCGGGAATGAGGGACAGGAGCATGTCGATGGTCTTGATGCCGATGAAGGGGGCGATCAGTCCGCCGAGTCCGTAGACCGCGAGGTTGCGCCGGAGCATCCGGTCCGCGCTCATCGGCTTGTACCGCACGCCGCGCAGGGCGAGCGGCACCAGCACCATGATGATCAGCGCGTTGAAGACGACCGCCGACAGGATCGCGGAGTCCGGCGAGGACAGGCGCATGATGTTGAGCTTGTCCAGGCCGGGGTGGACCGCCGCGAACAGCGCCGGGATGATCGCGAAGTACTTGGCGACGTCGTTGGCTATGGAGAACGTGGTGAGCGCGCCCCGGGTGATGAGGAGCTGCTTGCCGATCTCGACGATCTCGATGAGCTTGGTCGGGTCGGAGTCGAGGTCGACCATGTTGCCGGCCTCCTTGGCGGCCGACGTGCCGGTGTTCATCGCCACCCCGACATCCGCCTGGGCGAGCGCGGGCGCGTCGTTGGTGCCGTCACCGGTCATCGCGACCAGCTTGCCGCCGGCCTGCTCCCGCTTGATCAGGGCCATCTTGTCCTCGGGCGTGGCCTCGGCGAGGAAGTCGTCGACGCCCGCCTCGTCGGCGATCGCCTTGGCCGTCAGCGGGTTGTCGCCCGTGATCATGACGGTCTTGATGCCCATGCGCCGCAGCTCCTCGAACCGCTCCCGCATGCCCTGCTTGACGACGTCCTTCAGGTGGATCACTCCGAGGACGCGGGCCCCGTCGCCGTCCTCCACGGCGACCAGCAGCGGTGTACCGCCCGCCGCGGAGATGCCGTCGGCCAGCCGCTCCGTCTCCTCGGCGACCTCGCCGCCACGCTCGCGCACCCAGGCCGTCACCGACCCGGCCGCGCCCTTGCGGATTCGCCGGCCGTCGACGTCGACGCCGGACATGCGGGTCTGTGCGGTGAACGCGATCCATTCGGCGCCGGCCAGCTCGCCCTGCTGCCGCTCGCGCAGCCCGAACCTCTCCTTGGCGAGGACGACGACCGAGCGGCCCTCGGGCGTCTCGTCGGCCAGCGAGGAGAGCTGGGCGGCGTCCGCGACCTGGGCCCCCGTCGTACCGCGCACCGGCACGAACTCGGCCGCCTGCCGGTTTCCCAGCGTGATCGTGCCGGTCTTGTCCAGCAGCAGCGTGGAAACGTCGCCGGCCGCCTCGACGGCGCGTCCCGACATGGCCAGCACGTTGCGCTGGACCAGGCGGTCCATGCCCGCGATGCCGATCGCGGAGAGCAGGGCGCCGATCGTGGTCGGGATCAGGCAGACCAGCAGCGCCACCAGCACGACCAGCGTCAGCCTGGTCCCCGCGTGGTCGGCGAAGGGCGTCAGCGTGGCGCAGGCCAGCAGGAAGACGACGGTCAGCGAGGCGAGCAGGATGTTCAGCGCGATCTCGTTCGGCGTCTTCTGCCGTGCGGCGCCCTCGACCAGGTTGATCATCCGGTCGATGAAGGTCTCGCCCGGCTTCGTGGTGATCCGGACGACGACGCGGTCGGAGAGGACCTTCGTCCCGCCGGTGACGGCGCTGCGGTCACCGCCCGACTCGCGGATGACGGGCGCCGACTCGCCGGTGATGGCCGACTCGTCGACCGAGGCGACACCTTCGACGACATCGCCGTCCCCGGGTATGACGTCACCGGCCTCGCAGACCACCAGGTCGCCGACGCTCAGCTCGGTGCCGGGCACCGTACTCCCGTCGACCCGGCGGGCGACCGTGTCCGTCTTGGCCTTGCGGAGGGTGTCGGCCTGCGCCTTGCCCCGGCCCTCGGCGACGGCCTCCGCCAGATTGGCGAAGAACACGGTCAGCCAGAGCCAGGCGCTGATGGCCCAGCCGAACCAGTCCCCCGGTGCCGTGAAGGAGAAGACGGTGGTGAGCACCGAGCCGATCCACACCACGAACATCACGGGCGACTTGACCATCACCCGGGGATCGAGCTTGCGGAACGCCTCGGGCACCGACGCGACCAGCTGCGCGGGCGTGAGGAGCCCCGCGCCGACTCGCCCCTCGGTGGACGTGCGGCCGGTGGGTACGCCGCTGTGCGGCGCCCGGTTCTCAGGGGCTGTGGACGTGGCTGTGGACATGGAGTCCTCGCGCTTGTGTGTACGGGTGGTCATCACGCCAGCCCTTCGGCCAGCGGCCCCAGGGCCAGTGCCGGGAAGTAGGTGAGACCGACGATGATCAGGATCGCGCCGACCAGCAGGCCGGTGAACAGGGGCTTCTCGGTGCGCAGGGTGCCCGCGGTGGCCGGCACCGGCTGCTGCCCGGCCAGCGAGCCGGCCAGGGCCAGGACGAACACCATCGGCAGGAAGCGGCCGAGCAGCATCGCGAGCCCGGTCGTGGTGTTGAACCAGTCGGTGTTCGCGTTCAGGCCGGCGAAGGCCGAGCCGTTGTTGTTCGCGGCGGAGGTGAAGGCGTACAGCACCTCGGAGAAGCCGTGGGCACCTGGGTTGAGTATCGAGTTCGGCGGGGTCGGCAGGGCCATCGACAGCGACGTGAACACCAGCACCAGCGCCGGAGTGATCAGGATGTAGACGGCAGCGAGCTTGATCTCGCGGGGGCCGATCTTCTTGCCGAGGTACTCGGGCGTGCGCCCGACCATGAGCCCCGCGATGAAGACCGCGATGATCGCCATGATCAGCATGCCGTAGAGCCCGGAACCGACGCCGCCGGGCGCGATCTCGCCCAGCATCATGCCCAGCATCGTGATGCCGCCGCCGAACCCGGTGTACGACGAGTGGAAGGAGTCGACGGCACCGGTGGAGGTGAGCGTCGTGGTCACCGCGAAGATCGACGAGCCGCCGACCCCGAAGCGCAGTTCCTTGCCCTCGAGCGCACCGCCGGCCGCTTGCAGCGCCGGACCCTGGTGGGCGAACTCGGTCCACATCATCAGGGCGACGAAGCCGGCCCAGATGGTGGCCATGGTCGCGAGGATCGCGTATCCCTGGCGCACCGAGCCGACCATGACCCCGAAGGTCCGGGTCAGGGAGACCGGGATGAGCAGGATCAGGAAAATCTCGAACAGGTTGGTGAACGGCGTCGGGTTCTCGAAGGGGTGCGCACTGTTGGCGTTGAAGTAGCCGCCGCCGTTGGTGCCCAGCTCCTTGATGACCTCCTGCGAGGCGACGGCGCCGCCGTTCCACTGCTGCGAGCCGCCCGGGCCGCCGAAGAACTGCCCGACCTCGTGGATTTTGGAGAAGTTCTGGATGACTCCGCCGGCGACCAGCACGAGCGCGCCGAGGACGGCCAGCGGCACCAGTACGCGGGTGACCCCGCGCACCAGGTCCGACCAGAAGTTGCCCAGTTCCCCGGTGCGGGCGCGGGCGAAGCCCCGGACGAGGGCGACGGCCACGGCCATGCCGACCGCCGCGGAGACGAAGTTCTGCACGGCGAGACCGGCGGTCTGCACGAAGTGGCCCATCGTCTGTTCGCCGTAGTACGACTGCCAGTTGGTGTTGGTCACGAAGGACACGGCGGTGTTGAAGGCCTGCGCCGGCTCCACCGGGTCGAAGCCGAGCGAGCCCGGCAGGACGCCCTGGACGCGCTGGAGCAGGTAGAGGAAGAGGACGCCGACCAAGGAGAAGGCGAGCACGCCGCGCAGGTAGGCGGTCCAGCGCATCTCCGTGTCCGGATCGGCGCCGATGCCCTTGTAGATCCACTTCTCGACCCGCAGGTGCTTGGGAGACGAGTAGGCCCGGGCCATGTAGTTGCCCAAGGGGGCGTGCACGATCGCCAGTGCGCCGATGAGGGCCAGCACTTGGAGCACGCCTGCGGTTACGGGACCCATGTGACTCTCAGAACCTCTCCGGGAAGATCAGGGCGAGGACGAGATAGCCCAGCAGGGCGACGGCCACGAGCAGGCCGACGATGTTCTCGGCGGTCACAGCTTCGTCACCCCCTTGGCGACGAGAGCCACCAGCGCGAAGACCGCGGTCGTGGTGACGACGAAGGCCAGATCGGCCATCGTGAGCTCCTGGAGTGGGGTTCGGTTGCGACTAGGACGCTTCGAGCAAACCCCTCGTCCGACCGGATACGACCACTGTTGACGGGTCCCATACGGTGCTCTGTGCCCCTTTGACGGATCCCTTACGGTGCCCGGGCCGGAGCGCACGGGAGCCGCACCCCCGACGCGTCGGCGCGGGCCCACTGGAGCGCGCGGCGATCGCCGGCCTGCTCACAGCGGCGCACGGCGCACCGCCCCGGGGCACCCTCGCGGTGCCCCTCGCCCTGGCGCTCTGCCGACGGCCCGGGTCCCGGCGGGCACCCGGCCGGCTCGCCGTACGCCGACCTGCCGTATGCCGACCTGCCGCGCGCCCGGCTCGTCCGCACCGCCGGGCTGGTCTCGGTACGGACGTGGAGGGCGCCGCCCGGCGGCTGATGCTCCGCGGGGTCTCCGGCGGACGGGGCGGGACCGGCCGACGGGCACTGGCCGACGACCCGGATCTGTGGCAGCGTCTCGCCGAGGACCCGGTCGGACCGGCCGCGCGGGGTCACGGCCGTGCGGCGCGACGGCTCCGCACGGCCGGCCGCCCGGCCGCCCGCCCGACCGACCGCGCCGAACGCGAGACCGCCCTGGCGGGCTTCAAGGCCTCCGGCCCGCAGTGCCCTGCTGTGCCCGTGCGAAGTTGTGCCTACGCCTTTCTCCCGAACCTGCGACGCGGCGAACGCACCACGACCTGCCCCCAGCTGATCTCGCCCGTCACCCGCACCCTCAGCACCACGGGCGCCTCGGTGGCCACGGCACGTCCCGTCTTCACCTCGGCGTAGCTCGCCACCAGCGAGTCGGTGTCCACGACGATGCCGGGCCGGGTCACGAGCTTCAGCGCACCGGCGCGCATGTCGAGGTCGATGGTGAGCGTGTCGTGGGTGATCACGGCCCGCCTCAGGTCGAGTGTCACCTCGCCCCAGGCCGACCGGATCTCCAGCAGCCGGGGCACCACCCAGCCGTCGCCGCGCCGGGTCGACGCCCCTTCCTGCTCGATGCGGACGACGTCCTTCGCCTCGGCGACCGGGCCTTCGCCCGGCATCACCGGCAGGTCGGCGGTCAGGGCGGCCAGCTCTCCCAGCGTCCGCGCGGTGAGCGCCGCACCCACCCGCTCGTCCAGTTCCTCGGCGCTCAACCGGCCGTCCCCGGCGGCGCGGCTCAGCACGTCCACGACCCGGTCCCGGTCCGCGTGCGAGGCCCGGAGGCCGGACGAGGCTCCGACTCGCGAGGGCAATACCGTCATCGCTCCACCTCGATCTTCCCGGCGCCACGCGGGCACCCCCACCACTGCCACGGACTAACGCTATATCGCGTCATACCCCTCGGCCAACCCCACATCACCACCGTTCCCCGTCTGCGGCCTATCGTGACCGGCATGCAGTCCTACACGATCGGCCAGGCGGCACGGCTGCTCGGCGTCAGCCCGGACACCGCGCGCCGCTGGGCCGACGCCGGCCGGATCACCACCCACCGCGACGAGGGCGGGCGGCGCCTTGTCGACGGGCGCGACCTGGCCGCGTTCTCGGTCGGCCTCGCCCGCTCCGACGGCGCCGACGAGGAGCCCCCGTACACCTCGGCCCGCAACGCCTTCCCGGGGATCGTGACCGCGGTCAAGCTCGGCGACGTCGCCGCCCAGGTCGAGATCCAGGCCGGCCCGCACCGGCTCGTCTCCCTCCTGACACGGGAGGCGGTGGAGGAGCTCGGCCTGGAGGTCGGCATGGAGGCGACCGCCCGAGTGAAGTCGACGAACGTACATATCGACAGGACGTGACCCGTCGGCCTCGCGCCCGTACGAACGCACATGCCAGCCATTTCTCCATCACACCTTGCTCATGCGATACGACAGGAGACTTATCCCTCGCAGATGCGGAAGTATGATCGGCGCAATGGTGAGGCCGACGGGCTCGGCTGCCGCCCAGCCCGGCCGCCGAGCCCGTCGGACCACCGCTCCAGAAAGCAGAGGGAGTGGCCCGTGATGACCCGTTCCGTGACCCGCCGCATCCGCCGCACCCTACGGGTGACTGGCGCGGGCGCCGCCGCGCTGCTGGCCCTGAGCGCGTGCTCGTCGTCCTCCGGCTCCGGCGCGGGCTCGGACTCCGCCGGTTCCTCGTCGTCCTCCCCCGAGAAGGTCTCCGGCCAGGTCACCGTGTTCGCCGCCGCCTCCCTCAAGGAGAGCTTCACCGCGCTCGGCGAGACGTTCGAGAAGCAGTATCCGGGCACCGAGGTCACCTTCAACTTCGCCGGCAGCGACACCCTCGCCGCCAGCATCACCAGCGGCGCACCGGCGGACGTGTTCGCCTCGGCCAGCCCGAAGACGATGGCCACCGTCACCGACGCGAAGGCCACGGCCGGCGACCCGGCCACTTTCGTGCGCAACCAGCTGCAGATCGCCACCCTGCCGGGCAACCCCGACAGGATCTCCGCCCTGAAGGACCTCACCGGATCCGGCCTCAAGGTCGTGCTGTGCGACAGGTCCGTGCCGTGCGGCACCGCGGCGCAGAAGGCGCTGGAGGCCGGCGGCCTCGAACTCACCCCCGTCTCGTACGAGCAGGACGTCAAGGCCGCCCTGACCAAGGTCGAGCTGAAGGAGGCCGACGCCGCCGTCGTCTACCGGACCGATGTGAAGGCGGCCGGCGACAAGGTGACGGGCGTGGACTTCCCCGAGTCGGCCAAAGCCGTCAACGACTACCCGATCGCCCTCCTGCAGGAGGCACCCAACGCCGGCGCGGCGAAAGCCTTCATCGACATGGTGAAGTCCCCCGAGGGGCAGCGGGTGCTGACCGCGGCCGGATTCCGCACGCCGTGAAGAAGCCCGGCACGCCCGGGACCGGCGCCCGCACGGTGCCCGTCCCCCTGCTGGTACCCGCCCTCGTCGGTCTGGCGTTCCTCCTGCTGCCGCTGATCGCCCTGCTGGTACGGGCGCCCTGGCGCAGCCTGCCCGACCAGCTGACCAGCCCGGAGGTGTGGCAGGCCTTGCGGCTGTCGCTGCTGTGCGCCACCTCGGCGACCGCGCTGAGCCTGGTCGTCGGCGTGCCGCTGGCCTGGCTGCTGGCCCGCACGGAGTTCCCCGGCCGCGGCTTCGTCCGCGCCCTGGTGACGCTGCCGCTGGTCCTCCCCCCGGTGGTGGGCGGCGTGGCGCTCCTGCTGGCGTTCGGACGCAACGGCGTCGTCGGGCAGTGGCTGGACGCGTGGTTCGGGATCACGCTGCCGTTCACGACGACGGGCGTGATCCTCGCGGAGACCTTCGTGGCGATGCCGTTCCTGGTGATCAGCGTGGAGGGCACCCTCCGCGCCGCCGACCCGCGCTACGAGGAGGCCGCCACGACGCTGGGCGCGTCCCGTTTCACCGCGTTCCGCCGGGTCACGCTGCCGCTGATCGCGCCGGGCATCGCGGCGGGCGCCGTCCTGGCGTGGGCGCGGGCACTGGGCGAGTTCGGGGCGACGATCACGTTCGCGGGCAACTTCCCGGGCAGGACCCAGACCATGCCGCTGGCCGTGTATCTCGCCCTGCAGAACGACCCGGCGGCGGCGATCGCCCTCAGCCTGGTACTGCTGGCCGTCTCCATCGCCGTACTGGCCGGGCTCCGGGACCGCTGGATGAGGGCGTCATGACCGACACCGACGAACCGGCCGCCACCGTGGAACCCACCGGCGGACACACCCCGGACACCGGCCTCGACGCCCGCCTCGTGGTGGACCGCGGCACCTTCCACCTGGACGTCGCGCTGACCGCCGCGCCCGGCGACGTCGTCGCCCTGCTCGGTCCCAACGGCGCCGGCAAGACCACCGCCCTGCGCGCGCTCGCCGGCCTCGTCCCGCTCGCCGACGGCCACCTGCGCCTCGACGGCGCCGCCCTGGACCGTACGCCGCCCGAGTCCCGCCCGGTCGGCGTGGTCTTCCAGGACTACCTCCTCTTCCCGCACCTGAGCGCACTCGACAACGTGGCCTTCGGCCCGCGCTGCCGGGGCACGGGCAAGGCGGAGGCCCGGGCGCAGGCAGCCGCGTGGCTGGACCGCATGGGTCTCGCCGACCACGCGGGGGCCAAGCCGCGCCGTCTCTCCGGCGGCCAGGCGCAGCGCGTCGCACTCGCCCGCGCCCTGGCCACCGGCCCCCGGCTGCTGCTCCTGGACGAGCCGCTCGCGGCACTGGACGCCCGGGCCCGCCTGGAGGTCCGTGCGCAGCTCCGCCGCCACCTGGCCGACTTCGAGGCCGTCGCCGTGCTCGTCACCCACGATCCGCTGGACGCCATGGTGCTCGCCGACCGGCTCGTCGTCGTGGAGAACGGCAGGGTCGTCCAGGAGGGCGGCCCCGCCGACATCGCCCGCCGGCCCCGCACGGACTACATCGCGCAGCTGGTCGGCCTGAACCTCTACCGCGGCCGGGCGGACGGCCACACCGTGCGACTCGACGCCGGTTGCACCATCACCACCACCGAGAACCTCTCCGGCCCGGTCTTCGTGGCCTTCCCGCCGGGCGCCGTGACCCTGTACGGGGCACCGCCCGCCGGCTCCAGCGCCCGCAACCTGTGGCGCTGCGAGGTCGCGGGCCTGGAGACCCACGGCGACCAGATCCGGGTGGACCTCACCGGCGAACTCCCGCTCGCCGCCGACCTCACCACGGTCGCGGCGGCCGAGCTCGGCCTCCATCCGGGCGCGCCGGTGTGGGCAACGGTCAAGGCGATGCAGACCCACGCATACCCGGCATAACGCCTCCGTCGGGCTACGGTGCCTCCATGAGCCTGAGCATCCGCAACCAACTCCCCGGCACCGTCACCGCCGTCACCCCGGGCGAGGCCATGGCGACGGTCCGGGTCCGCCTCGCGGGCGGCCAGGACCTCACCGCGGCGATCACCCGGGACGCCGCCGAGGACCTCTCCCTCGCCGCGGGCACTGCCGTCCGCGCCCTGGTGAAGTCGACGGAGGTTTCCGTGGCGACCGGCAGTGTCGAGGGCCTGTCCATCCGCAACCGGCTGCCCGGTACGGTCACCGCCCTCACCACCGGCGACGCGATGGCCTCCGTCAGGGTCGCCGTCGAGGGCGCCGAACTGACCGCCGCGATCACCAAGGAGGCGGCCGACGACCTGGGGCTCTCCGTCGGCGTTCCCGTCATCGCGCTGGTCAAGTCGACGGAGGTGTCGCTCGCGACCGCGTGAGAAACGGCGAGGAGGCTCCGTGCGAGGCCGTCCCGGGCCTTGCACGGAGCCTCCTCGCCTACGGCTGGCTCAGTCCTCGTACGCGTCCAGCGGCGGGCAGGAGCAGACGAGGTTCCGGTCGCCGTAGGCCTGGTCGATGCGGCGCACCGGCGGCCAGTACTTGTCGGCGGCGGACACCCCGGCCGGGAAGACGGCCTCCTCGCGCGTGTACGCGTGGTCCCAGTCGCCGCCCAGCGCACCGGCGGTGTGCGGGGCGCCCCGCAGCGGGTTGTCGTCCGCGGGCCAGGCTCCGGAGCCGACCTTCTCGATCTCCGCGCGGATGGCGATCATCGCCTCGCAGAACCGGTCCAGTTCGGTCAGGTCCTCCGACTCGGTCGGCTCGATCATCAGCGTGCCGGCCACCGGGAACGACATCGTCGGCGCGTGGAAGCCGTAGTCGATCAGCCGCTTCGCGACGTCGTCGACGCTCACGCCGGTCGCCCTGGTCAGCGGGCGCAGGTCGATGATGCACTCGTGCGCGACCAGCCCGCCGGGGCCGTTGTACAGCACCGGGAAGTGCGGCTCCAGGCGCTTGGCGATGTAGTTGGCGGACAGCACGGCCACCTGAGTGGCGCGCTTGAGTCCCTCGCCGCCCATCAGCCGGACGTACGACCACGAGATCGGCAGGATGCCGGCCGAGCCCCACGGCGCCGCCGAGATCGGGCCGACACCCGTCTGCGGGCCTGCCGCGGGCTGCAACGGGTGGTTGGGCAGGTACGGCGCCAGGTGCGACCGTACGGCCACGGGGCCGACGCCGGGGCCGCCGCCGCCGTGCGGGATGCAGAACGTCTTGTGCAGGTTCAGGTGCGAGACGTCGCCGCCGAAGTGTCCCGGCTTGGCGAGGCCGACCAGGGCGTTCAGGTTGGCGCCGTCCACGTAGACCTGGCCGCCGGCGTCGTGCACCTGGGCGCAGATGTCGGCGACGTGCTCCTCGAAGACGCCGTGCGTGGAGGGGTACGTGATCATCAGCACGGACAGCTCGTCGCGGTGCTTCTCGATCTTGGCGCGCAGGTCCTCGACGTCGATCTCGCCGTCCTCGGCGGTCTTGACGACGACGACCTTCATACCGGCCATGACGGCGCTCGCGGCGTTGGTGCCGTGCGCGGAGGACGGGATGAGGCAGACGGTGCGCTGCTCGTCGCCGTTGGCACGGTGGTAGGCGCGTACGGCGAGCAGGCCGGCGAACTCTCCCTGCGACCCGGCGTTCGGCTGGAGCGAGACCTTGTCGTACCCGGTGACCTCGGCGAGCCGCTCCTCCAGCTCACGGATGAGGGTGAGATAGCCCTGCGCCTGCTCGGCGGGCGCGAAGGGGTGCAGCGCGCCGAACTCCGGCCAGGTCACCGGCTCCATCTCGGTGGTCGCGTTGAGCTTCATGGTGCAGGAGCCCAGCGGGATCATGCCGCGGTCCAGCGCGTAGTCGCGGTCCGCGAGGCGGCGCAGGTAGCGCAGCATCGCGGTCTCGGAGCGGTGCTGGTGGAAGACGGGGTGGGTCAGGAAGTCGTCGGTGCGCAGCAGCGCCTCGGGCAGCGCCTCCTCGGTCGCCGCGTCCAGCGCCTCGATGTCGCCCTCGACGCCGAAGGCGCTCCACACGCCACCGGCCTGGGCGCGCGTGGTGGTCTCGTCGCAGGCGAACGACACGTGGTCGGCGTCGACGAGCCGCAGGTTGATGCCGTTCTCACGGGCGGCGTGGACGACTTCAAAAGCCCGGCCGGGTACGCGGGCGGTGACCGTGTCGAAGTAGGCGCCGTGCACGATCTCGACGCCGCCGGCCGCGAGACCCGCGGCGATGACCGTGGCGTACCGGTGGGTGCGCCGCGCGATGGCCCGCAGCCCCTCCGGGCCGTGGTAGACGGCGTACATGCCGGCCATGACGGCGAGCAGCACCTGCGCGGTGCAGATGTTGCTGGTCGCCTTCTCGCGGCGGATGTGCTGCTCGCGGGTCTGCAGGGCGAGGCGATAGGCCTTGTTGCCGTCGGCGTCCACGGAGACGCCGACCAGGCGGCCGGGCAGGCTGCGCGCGAACTTCTCGTGCACGGCCATGTAACCGGCGTGCGGCCCGCCGAAGCCCATCGGCACACCGAGGCGCTGCGTCGTACCGATGGCGATGTCCGCGCCCAGCTCGCCGGGCGAGGTGAGCAGCGCGAGGGCGAGCAGGTCGGCGGCGACGGTGACGAGCGCGCCGAGCTCGTGCGCCCGGTCGACGACCGGCTTGATGTCGCGCACGGCCCCGGAGGCGCCCGGGTACTGGATCAGGACGCCGTTGATCTCCCGCTCGGCGACCTCGGCGGGGATGCCCTCGCTCAGATCGGCGACGACGACCTCGACGCCGGTCGGTTCCGCACGGGTCTGTATCACGGCGATGGTCTGCGGCAGCGCGTCCGCGTCGACCAGGAAGAGACCCTTCTTGTTCTTGCCCACGCGCCGGGAGAGCGCCATCGCCTCGGCGGCCGCGGTGCCCTCGTCGAGCAGCGAGGCACCGGAGGTGGGCAGGCCGGTGAGCTCGGCCACCATGGTCTGGAAGTTCAGCAGCGCCTCGAGCCGGCCCTGGGAGATCTCCGGCTGGTACGGCGTGTACGCGGTGTACCAGGCCGGGTTCTCCATGACGTTGCGCAGGATGACCGGCGGGGTGAAGGTGCCGTAGTAGCCGAGGCCGATCATGGAGTCGAGGACCTGGTTGCGGTCGGCCAGCGAGCGCAGCTCGGCCAGCACCTCGGCCTCGGAGCGCGCGCCGGGCAGGTCCAGCGCGTCGGCGTTCTTGATCACATCCGGCACCGCGGCGGCCGTCAGCTCGTCGAGCGAACCGTAACCGACGTGCGCGAGCATCTTGGCCCGGGCCTCTTGGTCGGGGCCGATGTGGCGCTGCTCGAACGGCGCTGCCTGTTCGAGCTCGGAGAGCGGAGTGCGGTGGACGGTCATTGCGGAGGCCTCCTGGTCTGACGACCTTCGAGGGGCACCACGGCGCGGGTACCCGGACGGCCTCCCCCTCTGTCATCTCGACCTGAGAGCTTCACCGGGTGGGCCCGAGGGCTCTCCCGGCTTTCACCGTCGGTGAGAGCGGAAGCCGTTGACACCCGCCCTGCTTTCCAGAGTGACCTCGTCCGAGCGGTACGTGAGCCTGAGAGATTCCGGGGAGGATTTGCTCCTTCGGCGCCTCCGATGGTGTCCGGAGGACTCTCCCGCACGGGGTCAGCAGCCGTTTGCCAGCGTACCAGCGAGGTCGACGCCCGAACTTCGAGTGGCCGACCGGCCACATGTGCTCTTTTGTAGTACTTACGGATGATTCGGCGGCTGGTGTGCGAGCCCAGTGCGACCCAATGGAGGGCCCCGTGCGTACCGACATCGACCCGCGCAATCTGATCGGCCGCAAGGCGTTCGACCGCAACGGCACCCGGATCGGGACTGTCGACGAGGTCTATCTCGACGACGCCACCGGGGTCCCCGAGTGGGCCGCCATACGCACCGGCCTCTTCAGCAGGGACGCCTTCGTGCCCCTGGAGCCGAGCGAGCTGGTCGAGGGCACCCTGCACGTGCCCTTCGACCGGGCTCTGATCAAGGAGGCCCCCGACTTCGGCGTCGGCCGCCATCTCTCTCCGGAACAGGAGCTCCAGCTCTACCACCACTACGGTCTCGACGTCGCCGCCCCTGACCCGCTCCCCGACCACGACTTCGGCAAGCTGGCGGGCCAGGGCAAGGAGGAGAGCTGACCGTCCGGTCCAACGGCACCTGCCCGCACGGGCCTGTCCGGCAGACCACGGCGCCGGCGCGGCCCCGCTCGCCCTCTCCACCGCCCGAAGGCCACGGAGCAGTACCCCGGCCCAGCGGCCCTGCCGACGGCCGTCGACAGGGCCGCTCCCGTCGCTCTCATCCGTCACTCCGGCCGGACCCTTCGGAGCCCGCTCATCGACACTGATCAGGCGCCGTCACCTCAGGCCTGGCCGAGAGCGCGATGCGCGGGCCCCGCCGGGTCGGCCTCCACGCTCGCCGTCCCGGGCGCCCCGGGTCTTCGCGGCGCGGTCGGGACCAGCGGCAGCGGATCCGCCGGTGTCAGTTCCGGGTCGTCCACCGGGAAGGTCCGTACCCGGCCGGTCCGGGAGTACGGCGTCTCGAACCGCACGGTGACCCGCCCCAGTCCGCTGCCCTGCACCCACCCGTGCCCGTACTCCGTGTGCCGCACGTCGTGCCCCGACGGCCACCGGCGCTCGGTGGGGGCCGGCCGGTGCTCCTCGGCGGGCTCGGTGTCGGGTTCCTCGACGAGCTCGTCGGCCCGGTCCCCCGCCGCCTGCGCGAACAGGTCCTCCTGCGTGTAGTCGGCGAGTCCGCTGACGCCGACCCCGAGCAGCCGCACGCCGCCCGTGGTGTCCACCGAGTCCAGCAGCCGGGCCGCGGCCTCCCGCACCACTCCCGGGTCGTCCGTGGGCCCGCGGAGCGTCTCGGAGCGCGTCAGCGTGGAGAAGTCGTACCTGCGTACCTTGAGCACGATGGTCCGCCCGGACAGCCCGGAACCACGCAGCCGCCGTACGCACCGGTCGGCCAGCCGCCCGACTTCCACACCGACCCGCAGCCGGTCGTGGATGTCCACGTCGTAGGTGTCCTCGACGGACACCGACTTGGTCTCCCGCTCGGCCACCACGGGCCGCTCGTCACGGGCCAGGGCCATGGCGTACAGGGCGTGCCCGTGCGCCTTGCCCAGCAGCCGTACGAGCTCGTCCTCCCCCGCCTCGGCGATCTCGCCGACCGTGGTGATCCCGGCCCGCCGCAGGTGGTCTCCCGTGGCCGGTCCCACACCGGGCAGCGTCCGTACCGTCATCGGCTCCAGCATCGCCCGCTCGGTCCCCGGCGGGATCAGGACCAGCCCGTCGGGTTTGGCCTCCTCCGAGGCGATCTTGGCGAGCATCTTGGAGGCGGCCAGCCCCACGGACCCGGTGAGGCCGGTGACGGCACGGATGTCCGTGCGCAGCTTCGACCCGGCCAGCCGCGCGGACTCCGCGTCCCAGGCCGTCCCGCCGGCCTCCAGGTCCACGAAGGCCTCGTCCAGGCTCAGCGGCTCCACCAGTGGCGACAGCGCACGCAGCAGCCGCATCACCTGCTCGCTGATCGACCGGTAGAGCTCGAAGCGCGGGACGAGGTACGCGGCGTTGGGTGCCAGCCGCCGGGCCTGGCCCATGGGCATCGCCGAGTGCACGCCGAAGACCCGCGCCTCGTACGAGCAGGTGGCGACCACCCCGCGCGGCCCGAGACCGCCCACGACGACGGCCTTTCCGCGCAGACTCGGCTTGGACGCCTGCTCCACCGAGGCGAAGAAGGCATCCATGTCGAGATGCAGGATCGTGGGCGCGGTTCTCACATCTCCGATGCTGCCCTACGCCACTGACAATGCCTCGCCCGCGACCGTGCCCGCCCGCGTGCGGCGGTGTCAGACCGCCCGGTTGCGCCGCCGCGCCAGCTCGTCCGCCGGATTGTGCCCGACCAGCGTCTCCCCCGTGTCGATCCGCTCCCCGTGCAGCTGCGACAGCGCGCTCTCGACGTCCCGCCACACCACGCCGACGGCGATGCCGAAGATGCCCTGCCCGCCCTGGAGCAGGGCGTGCACCTCGTCGGGCGAGGTGCACTCGTAGACCGTGGCTCCGTCGCTCATCAGCGTCATCCGTTCCAGGTCACGGAAGCCGCGTTCCCTGAGATGCTGGACGGCGGTGCGGATGTTCTGCAGTGACACCCCGGTGTCGAGGAAGCGCTTGACGATCTTCAGCACGACCACGTCGCGGAAGCCGTACAGGCGCTGTGTCCCGGAACCGTGTGCGGGCCGCACGGAGGGCTCGACGAGGCCCGTGCGGGCCCAGTAGTCGAGCTGCCGGTAGGTGATACCGGCGGCCGCACAGGCCGTCGGCCCGCGGTAGCCGATCTGCTCGGACGCCATGGATGTCGCCCCTCCGCCGCTCGGCACGGCAGCCGGTCGCTGCGAAGCAGCGTCGGCCGCGCCACCGTGTTGGGGATACCCCCCGCCCGCGCGGAGCCGAGAGTTCGGGGGAGGGTACGGACCGCCCGCCCCAAGGCTGTGCCCGGGGCCACCCCCAGCCGTACCGTCGCCGCTGATTCTCACGCCGACCTCCGTCCTTGACCTGCCTCCTCGACGGTAGGCAGTCACCAAGGGTGCGTCAACGATCGCCACACTCGGCACGCCGAGTGATAATCACCCTACGAGTGGTTTCGCGTGCCCCACCGCGGGGAAAGGCTAGCCGAATGTGCCCGGAGGAGAGCCGTGCGGCGCCATGGAACGCCTCGGCCCCCGCGCCTCACTGGTTGCTGGTCCCGAAGTCCTCGGGCGAGATCTGGTCGAGGAACTCGCGGAACTTCTCGACCTCGTCCTCCTGCTCGTCAGGGATGGCGATACCGGCGTCGTCGAGCACCGTGTCGCTGCCGTAGATCGGTGTTCCGGTACGCAGGGCCAGCGCTATGGCGTCGGACGGCCTGGCACTCACCTCGACCCCGCTCGCGAAGACCAGGTCGGCGTAGAAGACCCCGTCCCGCAGGTCGGTGATGCGTACTTCGGTGAGCTCCTGGCCGACGGCTTCCAGCACGTCCTTGAACAGGTCGTGGGTCAGCGGGCGTGCGGGGGCCATGCCCTGCTGGGCGAAGGCGATCGCCGTCGCCTCCCCCGGGCCGATCCAGATGGGGAGGTAGCGGTCTCCCCCCACCTCGCGCAGCAGCACGATCGGTTGGTTGGAGGGCATCTCGACCCGGACACCTACGACATCGAGCTCGTTCACACAGCAACCCTAGGCCGTGCCCGGGACATTTGGGTAGTCGGGCCGGGATCGGCGGGCGAATCCGGGGCCCCGGGCGCGCCCGCTTCAGGGCAGCCGGACGCCGAGGGCGGACTGCACCAGTGCCGCGTGCAGCTTCACCGCCAGCCCCGCCAGCTCCATGGTGCGAGCTTCGGCGTGTGCCCTGGTCTGGGGGTTGCGGTGACGCTTCAGCGGCGCCACCACCTGGTCGACGAGCCCGGCCTCCCGGTCGGCGGCGGCCTTCATCACCCGCAGGTGCCGCGGCTCGATTCCGAATCGCCCCAGCTGGACCACCAGCGACGCCACGGTGACCACCTCGGCGTCGTACGCCCCGTCGGGCAGCGGAGCGAGGAGCCCGTACGACTCCCACTCCTTCAGCTCCTGCTCGCCGATGCCGACCGCTGCGAGCAGTTCTTCCCGCCCGATCCGGGCCGCCGTGGGTCCCTCGGCGGGATCCGGCACGGGCTCTCCGTCCCGCTGCCGGCCCAGCTTCGGCAGCGGGACGGCCTCGCCGCGCTCCATGGCGTCCAGGTGTTCGCGAATCACCTTCAGCGGCAGATAGTGGTCCCGCTGCATGCGCAGCACCTGGCCGAGGCGCTCGACGTCGTGGGCGCTGAACTTGCGGTACCCGGCCGGGGTCCGCCGCGGCTCCACGAGGCCCTCCGCCTCCAGGAAACGGATCTTGGAGATGGTGACGTCGGGGAACTCGTCCCGTAGTGCGTTCAGCACCGTGCCGATACTCATCAGCCCACTGTCCGTGGCGGCGGCGCCCTTCCCGGCGCCGCCGCTCGGTGTTCGAAGCATGGACCTTCCCTGGAGGTTCCCCGGACAGACGCCCGGGGGCGGTCAGTAACCCCGCTGGCTCGCGTAGAAGACCAGCCGGTACTTGCCGATCTGCACCTCGTCACCGTTCGACAGGGCGACCTGGTCGATGCGCTCACGGTTGACGTACGTGCCGTTCAGGCTGCCGACGTCGGCCACCGTGAACGAGCCGTCCGGACTGCGGCGGAACTCCACGTGGCGGCGCGAGACCGTCACGTCGTCCAGGAAGATGTCGCTCTGCGGATGACGCCCGGCAGTGGTCAGCTCGCCGTCGAGCAGGAAGCGGCTGCCGGAGTTCGGACCTCGGCGCACGACGAGCAGCGCGGACCCGAGCGGCAGCGCGTCGACGGCCGCCTGCGCCTCCGGAGAGAGCGCCGGCATCGCCGTCTGGCCGGTGACCTCCGCGTCGTACGCCTCCAGGCCGGAGATGGAGATCGTGGACGTCGTCTCGGACGCACGCTCCGGAACCGCCCCGGCACGCAGCGGCGCCCCGCAGTTGGAGCAGAACCGGCTGTTCTCCGCGTTGCGGTTACCGCACCTCGTACACACCAGGGCCGACATGGACGGATCCTCCTGCCGCGGCTGCCCCGCCGGGGCGTTCGACGCGTACGGACCGGGGGTAAACCCTCCACCCGTACCTGAGGTTGACGGTTGCCCGAAACCTATGCCGCTGGACTGTGCAGGGTCAACAGACGGCGCGCCGTGACCACCCGGCGTGTCACCGCCCGGACCAGCCACCTGGTCCCGGTACATCGGACGCCGACCCTCTGCGTCAGGCTGTGCGCGATGGCGAGCGGTCGCGTTGTCGCTGCCCTCTCGCGCGCTCTTGCCGAACAACTTCGCAAACAACTTCACGGGCGATTCCCCTTGACCGAAACAGACCCGCCCGTGGGGCAGGACGAACCCTGACTGAACGTACTGGCCGACCCGGACACCTTCACAACGTCCGTCTCCGCCAGACAGTTTCCACCACGCACCACCCAATCGGTGCGCCGACCCCCCGCAACCTCATGCCCTCGCCGGACGCCGCCCATGCACCGCCCGTTCACTGGGGGGACGACCGAGCGTAGTCAGGCCGCTTCGCCGCTCGCAAGGCGTCCACGACGATCTTGCTCGACCGCTCAACAGTAACGGTGGCCTGTTCCTTTTCCAGAGTCTGCACCACGCCTCCAGGAATGTTGAGAGCCGGTTCGAGGTCCTGCGGCTTGCCGATGACCTGGAAACGATAGGGCGCGTTGATCTTGTTCCCGTCGACGCTCACGGTCTTGTCGGAGTCCGTGAGGTACGTGCCCGCGACGACCCGCACACCGTTCACCTGGATCGCCTCCGCTCCCGCCGCACGCAGCTCCTGGATCGCGTCGAGCAGCATGTCCGCCTCGACCGTCCCCTTCGTGTCCTCGATCGTCACCGTGATGCCGGGCCCCTGCGCGGCCACGGTGCCCGCGAGGATGCCCAGTTGCCGCTCCTTCTCAAGCGTCTGCCTGCGGGCCTCCTCTGCCTGGTCGGAGCTGTTCTCCAGCTCGTCACGCTGCTTCTCGAGGCCCTGCTTCTCGTCTTCAAGACGCTGAGTACGGTCGTCCAGTTCATCGAGGATGCGGACCAGATCTTCCTGCCGGGCGCCGCGCAGCGCGCTGTCGCCCTCGCTGTTCGACGCCACCTGGACCGCCAGGCCGAAACCGAGGCCGAACAGGAGCAGGGCGACGATGAGTTGGGCCCGGGTGAGGCGCGGCGGCCACAGCCCCTTGACGAGCCGCTGCCTGCCGGTCAGCCTGGGCCCCCGCTCCGGCGGCTTCTCGTCCGAGCCGTCCGCGGCCGGGGCCTGCGCCGTCCGGGGCGCCGCCGGCGGCACCTCCTCGGGCAGCTCCTTGCGCAGCGTGTTCTCGCTCTGCTCGTCGTGGTCGCTCATCGGCCTCACGCCCGGAAGACGTGGCGTCGGATCGCCGCGGCGTTGGAGAAGATGCGGATGCCGAGGACGACCACCACACCGGTGGACAGCTGGGCCCCGACGCCCAACTTGTCGCCCAGGAACACGATCAGCGCGGCCACGACCACGTTCGAGAGGAACGACACCACGAAGACCTTGTCGTCGAAGATGCCGTCCAGCATGGCCCGCAGCCCCCCGAACACGGCGTCGAGCGCCGCCACGACGGCGATCGGCAGGTAAGGCTCGACGGCCGCCGGCACCTCGGGCCGGACCAACAGGCCGGCCACGACTCCCACGACGAGGCCCAGTACGGCGATCACGATGTGCCCTTCTCAGTTATCGGCTGTGCTGTACGTACGATCACACTGGTTGCGGCCGGCAGCTTGAGGTCCTCCACCGCGGAGACGGCCGTCCGGATTCCGTAGCTCTCCTGCAGGGCATGCAGGTACAGCCCGTCGGCACTGTCCTGGAACCGGGTGCTGAGCCGCTCGCCGTCCCCGACCGCGAGCACCGTGTACGGCGGCACCAGCGGCCTGTTGTCGACCAGTATCGCGTCACCGGCGGCCCTGATCGCCGACAGCGCTGTCAAGCGCTGACCGTTGATGGAGACCGCCTCGGCCCCCGACTCCCACAGCCCGTTGACGACGCGCTGCATGTCCCGGTCCCGCACCCGGCCCGTGTCGGAGAACCCGGAGGTGCCACGCGGCTGCCCGTCACCGCCCGTGCCCGCGTCCTTGGCGTCGTTCACCACGAGCTTGACACCCGGGCCGTGTACTTCGACCGCACCCGACAGGACGCCCATGAGGTCGGAACGGCCACTGTCGCCGTTCTTCTCGAGCGCCTCGCGCTGCCGCGCGCTCACGTCCTCGCGCAGCTTGTCGACGCTCTCCTCGAGCTTGTCAGCCGCCGAGGTCTCTCCTTCGATGCGGTCGATGAGCTCTTCGCGCTCCTTGGCAACGGCCGGAGCCGCGACCCGTGCCTGGGCCGCGCCGACCGTCACGACCAGGGCCGCGAGCACCAGCCCGGCTGCCAGTCCGAGCTTTGCACGGAGGGTCTTGGGCATTCCGCCGCTGCCCTCGGCCTTCTTGCGCGCGGCGGCCTCGGCGTATCCGTCGTCGAGGCTGTGGTCCATGACATTGGTCAGCAATGACATGGACGCGTCCGGACGCGGGGGCCGCGTGGGTGTGCTCCGAACGGGGGGTTGCTGCGGCATGCCGCACATCGTCGCACGCCACGGCCACTACCTCCGAATGGCCCCACCGGCGTGCCGGACAGGCCCCCTTGGGGACACTTGTCCGGCACGCACGCGTGCGGTGTGTTCTACCGGCCCGCGCTGTCCACCACCGCGGACCACTCGTCGAGGAGCGCCTGTGCGGAGGCGTCGTCGGGGCCCTCGGCCCACAGGTGGGTGACCGCCTCGGCGGGGTCGGGCAGCACCATCACCCAGCGCCCGTCGGTCTCCACCACGCGCACACCGTCCGTGGTGTCCACGAAGCGGTCTCCGGCCGCCTCGACGACCCGCCGCATCACCAGTCCCTTGACCGCCCACGGTGTGGCCAGGTCACGCTTCAGGACATGCGCGCGCGGGATCCGCGCGTCGATCTGGCTCAGCGTGAGCTGCGTCCGCGCCACCAGCCCGATCAACCGCACGAAGGCCGCCGTACCGTCGTAGACGCTGCTGAACTCCGGGACGATGAAGCCGCCCTTGCCGTCACCGCCGAAGATCGCCCCTTCCTCGCCCCCTACCCGCGTCAGGTCGTCGGGAGAGGTGGTCGTCCACTCGACCTGGGTGCCGTGGTACGCCGCCACCTGCTCGGCGATCCTGGTGGTGGTCACCGGCAGCGCCACCCGCCCGCTGCGCCGCTCGGCCGCGATCAGGTCGAGCATCACCAGCAGCGCACGGTCGTCCTCGATGATGCGCCCCTTCTCGTCGACGAGGGACAGCCGCTCACCGACCGGGTCGAACCGCACACCGAACGCGGCCCGCGAGGACGCCACGATCTCCCCGAGGCGCACCAGTCCCGAGCGCCGCATGTCGGCCGACTCGGTCGGCCTGGACTCGTCGAGGCCGGGATTGATGGTCAGCGAGTCGACCCCCAGCTTGCCGAGCAGGCTGGGCAGGACCAGTCCCGAGCTGCCGTTGGACGCGTCCACGACGACCTTGAGCCCGGATTCGGCGATCCCCGTGATGTCGACGTTCCGCAGCAGCGACCCGGTGTACGAGTCGTACACGCTGGACGGGAAGTGCAGGTCCCCGATCTCCCCCGGGAACGCCCGCCGGTACTCCTGCCGTGCGAAGACCCGGTCCAGCTTCCGCTGGCTGCCCTGCGAGAGATCGGCACCCTGGCCGTCGAAGAACATGATGTCCACGGAGTCCGGCACCCCGGGGGTGGTCCGGATCATGATCCCGCCGGCGCTGCCCCGCGCGGTCTGCTGCCGTGCCACGGGCAGCGGTACGTTCTCCAGGTCCCGTACGTCGATGGCGCTGGCTTGCAGGGCGGAGATCACCGCCCGCTTCAGCGCGCGGGCACCGCGGGAGTGGTCGCGGGCCGTGGTGACGGTGGAGCCCTTCTTCAACGTGGTCGCATAGGCACCGGCCAGCCGTACGGCCAGTTCCGGCGTGATCTCCACGTTGAGGATGCCGGACACCCCGCGGGCGCCGAAGAGGTGCGCCTGGCCCCGGGACTCCCAGATGACCGAGGTGTTGACGAAGGCACCGGCCTCGATGGTCTTGAACGGGTAGACCCGGACGTTGCCCTGGATGATCGATTCTTCACCGACCAGGCATTCGTCACCGATGACCGCGCCGTCCTCGATCCGCGCAGCGCGCATGATGTCGGTGTTCTTGCCGACGACGCAGCCTCGCAGGTTGCTGTGCGGTCCGACGTACACGTTGTCGGCCACGACGGCCTTGTGCAGGAAGGCACCGCTCTTGACGACGACGTTGGAGCCGACGACCGTGTGTTCCCGGATTTCGGCGCCGGCCTCGACCTTGGCGTAGTCGCCGATGTAGAGGGGTCCCCGGAGCACTGCGTCGGGATGCACCTCGGCGCCTTCTGCCACCCACACGCCGGGCGAGATTTCGAAACCGTCGATGTCGACGTCGACCTTGCGCTCGAGTACGTCCGCCTGGGCCTTCACATAGCTCTCGTGGGTGCCGACGTCCTCCCAGTAGCCCTCGGCGATGTAGCCGTAGACGGGCTTGCCCTCCTTCATCAGCTGCGGGAACACGTCACCGGACCAGTCCACGGGCACGTCGGGGTCGACGTAGTCGAACACCTCGGGCTCCATGACGTAGATTCCGGTGTTCACGGTGTCCGAGAAGACCTGGCCCCAGGTCGGCTTCTCCAGGAAGCGTTCGACCTTGCCCTCTTCGTCGACGATGGTGATGCCGAATTCCAGTGGGTTGGGCACGCGTGTCAGGCACACGGTGACGAGCGCGCCCTTTTCCTTGTGGAAGTTGATCAGGTCGGTGAGGTCGAAGTCGGTCAGGGCGTCACCGGAAATGACGAGGAAGGCATCGTCCTTCAATGCCTCCTCGGCGTTCTTGACGCTTCCGGCGGTACCGAGTGGCTTCTCCTCATTGGCATAGGTGAGCTCCATTCCGAGCTCTTCACCGTCACCGAAGTAGTTCTTGACCAGGGAGGCCAGGAACTGGACGGTGACGACGGTCTCGTTGAGCCCATGCCTTTTGAGCAACCGCAGCACGTGCTCCATGATCGGCCGGTTGGCCACCGGCAGGAGCGGCTTGGGCATGCTCGAGGTCATGGGACGAAGGCGGGTGCCTTCGCCTCCAGCCATCACGACGGCCTTCATGTCGGAAGCGTCCTCCTACAAGAGATGACGGATTGACCGACTTCACCCGTCCAGAGTCCCGCACTTTTGCGGTGGGGGCCATCCGGCCGCCGGGGGACGCACATTCGGCGAGTTCAATCGGTCATGGTGTCCGCACGGACCAGGCGGCGGACCTGCACCACGTAAAGAACACCTGCCCACCAATACAGGGTTGTACCCCATCCGGCGAACGCCCATCCGAAAACGGCAGCGAGTGACGCGATCCACCCGCTTCCGTCGCTCAGCAGAAGCAGGGGGAAGGCGTACATGAGGTTGAAGGTGGCGGCCTTCCCCAGGAAGTTCACCTGCGGCGGCGGATAGCCGTGGCGCCGGAGGATGCCCACCATCACGAGCAGGACAGCTTCGCGGGCGAGCAGTACAAGGGTCAACCAGAGCGGGAGAATCTCGCGCCAGGTGAGGCCCACCAGAGTGGACAGAATGTAAAGCCGGTCGGCAGCGGGGTCCAGGAGCCGGCCGAGGCTGCTGATCTGGTTCCAGCGTCGCGCGAGCTTCCCGTCCAGGTAGTCACTGACGCCGCTCAGGGCCAGCACCAGCAGCGCCCAGCCGTCGCTCTGCGGACCACCGAACTCGGGCCTGAGGATCAGCCACAGAAAGAGGGGTACGCCCGCGAGGCGCGCCATGCTGAGGATGTTCGGGATGGTGAGGACCCGGTCGGTCTGCACGCGGGTCTCCTGGACCTCCACGCGGGGGCCTCCTGGGGTGAAACGAGCCAATGATGCTCCCTGACCTTACCTCAACGCAAAAAAGCTCTGACTCTCGGGCTGTATGCCCAAGAGTCAGAGCTCTAAGAGGAGTTCGGCGGCGTCCTACTCTCCCACAGGGTCCCCCCTGCAGTACCATCGGCGCTGTAAGGCTTAGCTTCCGGGTTCGATATGTAACCGGGCGTTTCCCCTACGCTATGACCACCGAAACACTATGAAACAGACAACCAGCCACCCCGTGGCCCGGGGCGGGATTGTTCGTGGTTTCAGAACCAACACAGTGGACGCGAGCAACTGAGGACAAGCCCTCGGCCTATTAGTACCGGTCACCTCCACACCTTGCGGTGCTTCCAGATCCGGCCTATCAAC
>NZ_JBIRHU010000016.1:0-215424 GCF_044328675.1 Streptomyces sp. NPDC017890 | reverse complement strand
GGGCGGGGGGGGGCGGGTTCTTCTTTACGTTGGGGGTTACCCCCCCCTCACCCGGGGGGGGGGGGCGGGCGGGGGGGGGGGGGGGGGGGCGCGGGGGGGGGGGCCCCCCCCCCCGGGGGGGGGCCCCCCCGCCCGTCGGCGTCAGGCCCTCGGGTCACGGCGTGGCCGGCGCCCGGGTTGCCGTTGCCTCGGTGATCTCCGTCCCCGCCTCCATCGGGTGGGTCACGTCCTCCGCGTCCCGTCCCCGGCCGCCGATGTGGTTGAAGACCAGGTTGAGCAGGACGGCGGCCAGACAGCCGGTCGAGATGCCCGAGTCGAGGATGATCTTCGCGTTCTCCGGGAACGAGTGGTAGAACTCCGGCGCCGCGATCGGGATGATGCCGACGGCCAGGGAGACCGCCACGATCAGGACGTTGTTGTCCTTGTCCAGGCTCGCCCGCACCAGGGTCTGGATACCGCTGGCCGCGACCGAGCCGAACAGCACCACACCCGCCCCGCCGAGCACCGGGCGGGGCACGACGGCGATGAGCGAGGCGGCCATCGGGCACAGGCCCATCAGGACCAGGAAGCCGCCGCCCGCGGCCACGACGAAGCGGCTGCGGATCTTCGTCATCGCGACGAGGCCGATGTTCTGGGCGAAGGCGCTGCACATGAAGCCGTTGAAGACCGGGCTGAGCGCGGAGCCGAGGGTGTCGGCGCGCAGGCCGGCCGCGATGGTCTTCTCGTCGGCCGGGCGGTCCACGATCTCGCCCAGGGCGAGCATGTCGGCGGTGGACTCGGTCATCGAGACCACCATCACCACGCACATGGAGAGGATCGCGGCGAGCTGGAACTGCGGGGCGCCGAAGTGGAACGGCGTCGGGAAGCCGACGACGCTCGCGTCCGCGACCGGCCCGAAGTCCGTGACGCCGAACGGGATCGCGATGAGCGTGCCCGCGACCAGGCCGAGCAGCACGGCGATCTGCTTGACGAAGCCTCGGGTGAAGCGGCGCAGCAGGAGGACGACGACGAGGGTGATGCCGGCCAGAGCCAGGTTGGTGGACGACCCGAAGTCGTCGGCCTCGGGACTGGAACCCTGCGCCCAGCCGAAGGCCACGGGCAGCAGGGATATACCGATGAGGGTGATGACCGTACCGGTGACGACCGGCGGGAAGAACCGGATCGCCTTGCTGAAGAAGGGCGCCGCGAAGAAGCCGATGAGTCCGGCGACGATGACGGCGCCGAAGATGATCGGCAACGCGTCGGACTTGTCCTCGGTGGACGCGACGATCGCGGTCATGGGGGCGACACCGGCGAAGGTGACGCCGTTGACGAAGGGCAGCCGGGCACCGATCTTCCAGATGCCCAGGGTCTGCAGGAAGGTGGCGAGGCCCGCGGTGAACAGGCAGGCACCGGTGAGGAAGGTCAGTTCGGTGGCGGTGAGGCCGATGGCCGCGCCGACGATCAGGGGTGGGGCGACGACTCCGGCGTACATGGCGGCCACGTGCTGCAGGCCGGTCGTCGCCATTTTCAGTGGCGGGAGTTTCTCGTCAACAGGGTGGTCGGCCACAGCGGCGTTCCTCCGGTCGGGTACACGTCGGCTCTGACGTGGGTGTCAGGGAGGTGGTGCGGGTGGTCGTGCGGGACCGGGACGGACCGTTCGGGGAAACGGTGACCGCTCCGGGGGCGTACGCATGGGCGCACGCCCCGGAGACGGCCGCCGTGGACCCCGCTCGGGTCCACGGCCACCGGCCGGAAGCCGTCCCTCCCGGCCGGAGCTCAAGTGCCTTGCGAACTGTCGGTGTTCAGCTGCTGCGGTGGTTCAGCCCTGCTCGGCGATGCCCGCCAGTCGCCGCGCCTCGTCCCGGGTGGAGCGGGCGATGGCGTCCTCGTCGACCGTGAGCAGCCGGCCGTTCTCGACGATCTGGCGGCCGCCCACGAACGACGCCGTGACCGGGGCGGCGGCGCCGAGGACGAGGGCGGTCACCGGGTCGGCGATGGAGGAGTGGGCGAGGGTGTCCATCCGCCACAGCACCAGGTCGGCCAGCTTGCCCGGCTCCAGGGAGCCGGTCTCGGCGGCCCGGCCCAGGACCTGGGCGCCGCCGTAGGTGCCCAGGCGCAGTGCCTTGCGGGCGTTCAGCGCGGCCTCGCGGTGGGCGCCGAGGCGGTTGATGAGGAGAGCGCCCCGCAGTTCGGTGTGGAGTTCGCCGGACTCGTTGGAGGCGGTGCCGTCGACGCCGAGGCCGACCGGGACACCGGCGGCGAGCATGTCGGGGACGCGGGCGATGCCGGCGGCCAGTCGCGCGTTGGAGGACGGGCAGTGCGCGACGCCGGTCCTCGTGCGGGCGAAGGCGGCGATGTCGGAGTCGTTCATGTGGACGCAGTGCGCCATCCACACGTCCTCGCCGAGCCAGCCGGTGGACTCGAAGTAGTCGGTCGGGCCCATGCCGAACAGCTCGTGGCAGAACTTCTCCTCCTCCACGGTCTCCGAGCCGTGGGTGTGCAGCCGGACGCCGAGCCGGCGGGCCAGCTCCGCGCCCTGGCGCATCAGTTCGGTCGACACGGAGAAGGGGGAGCAAGGGGCGACCGCGACCTGGGTCATGGCGTCGAAGGAGGCGTCGTGGTGTTCCCGGACGGTGGCCTCGGTGGCGGCGAGCGCGCCGTCCAGGCTCTCCACGGCGAAGTCAGGCGGCAGCCCGCCGTCGGACTCGCCGCGGTCCATGGAGCCGCGGGCGAGGGTGAAGCGGACGCCCGTCTCCTGGGCCGCGCGGATGATCGCGCCGGACAGGTCCCCGGAGCCCCGCGGGAAGACGTAGTGGTGGTCCATGGCGGTGGTGACGCCACCGCGGGCCATCATGGCGAGGGAGCCCTGGGCCGCCGCGTACGCCATCGGCTCGTCGATGCGCGCCCAGGTCGGGTACAGCGCGACCAGCCAGTCGAACAGGTTGTGGTCGGTGGCCATGCCCCGGGTGATCCACTGGTAGAAGTGGTGGTGGGTGTTGACCAGTCCGGGCGTGACCAGGTGGCCGGTCGCGTCGATCCGGCGCACCACGTTCTCCAGGCCCTCGGGTGCCCCTCCCGCGCCGACGGACTCGATCCTGTTGCCCGCGAGGACGAGGTGGCCCGAGGCGATCTCGGTGTCGCCCGCGTCCACCGTGGCGATCGCGCAGTTCTCTATGACCACACGCTCGACCACGCGCCCGGAGGCGCGCTCCGGTGCCGATGATGCTGCCATGCTGCTTCCTTCTCTTTCAGGGGGCCCATGGGCGGGAGTGGTCACCCACGGGGAGGGCACGGCAGGACCCTAGGAGGATTTGAGTGCCGGAACGGTGGTGCGGCTCCGGGTGCCGAGATGGTTGAAGAACAGGTTGAGACAGACCGCGACGAGCGCGCCGGCGCTGATGCCGGAGCCGAGTACGGTCTGTGCCCACGCCGGGAACTCGGCGTAGAAGGTCGGCGCGGCCAGCGGGATGATGCCCGCACCGAGCGCCACTGCCACCAGGATGATGTTGGAGCTGTCGTCGAGACCGGCCTCGGACAGCGTACGGATGCCGCTGACGGCGATCGAGCCGAAGAGGACGATGCCCGCGCCGCCGAGGACCGGCATCGGGACCAGGGAGACGACCGCGCCGAGGACCGGGAAGGCGCCGAGGACGAGCAGGGTGGCGCCGGCGACGGCGACGACGTAGCGGCTGCGGACCCGGGTGAGGGTGACGACGCCGACGTTCTGCGCGAAGGCCGAGGTGGGGAAGCCGCCGAAGACGGGGCCGACCAGGGTGGCGAGGCCGTCGGTGCGCAGGCCGCGGGTGATGACCTTGCCGTCGGTGCGGCGGTCGCAGATCTCGCCGAGGGCGAGCATGCCGGCGGACGACTCGGTCATCAGGACCAGCATCACGATGCACAGCGACAGGATCGCGGCGGGCTGGAACTCGGGGGCGCCGAAGGCGAAGGGCGTGGGCAGCGCGGCCACCGGCGCGGACTGGATGCCGCTGAAGTCGGCCATGCCGAAGGGGATGGCGGCCAGGGTGCCGATGAGCAGGCCGAAGAGCAGGGCGACCTGCTTGAGGAAGCCCTTGCCGAAGCGCTGCATGACGAGGATGACGGCGAGGGTGAAGGCGGCGAGCGCGAGGTTGCCCATGGAGCCGAAGTCGGCGGCGCTCTCGTCGCCGCCCTGGGCCCAGCCGACGGGGACCGGCATCAGCGTGACGCCGATGAGGGTGATGACGACGCCGGTGACCAGGGGCGGGAAGAAGCGGAGCAGGCGGCCGAAGAACGGGCCGACGGCGAGGCAGAAGACGCCGGCGACCATCACCGCGCCGTAGATGGCGGGGAGTTGGCTGCCCTCGCTGTTGGTCTCGGCGATGGCGAGGATGGGCGCGATGCCGGCCGAGGAGGCGGCGTTGACGAACGGCAGGCGGTTGCCGACGAAGCCCTTGACGCCGATGGTCTGGATCAGGGTGGCGATGCCCGCGATGAGCAGGCTCGCGGCGATCAGCCGGGTGCGGCCCTCGATGTCGAGGCCGACGGCCTGGCCGATGATGAGCGGAGGAGTGACAACGCCCGCGTACATGGCGGCGATGTGCTGGAGCGCGGCGGGGACGAGCCGCGAGGGGTGGAGCTTCTCGTCGACCGGGTGCACGGACGTGACGGCGTCCTCCGTGTGCTCCGGTGACGGGGTGGAACTTGAGCCTTTCGCCGGCTCCGTTGCAGGCTGTGCCATGGTGTTCCCTCCGGTGTGGCGCGCCACCGGCCCCGGGGGGGGGCCGGGCCGGTGGCGCGCGTCCCGCGTCAGAGGTTGGTCATGTCGACCGGGATGAGTTGCTCGGCGCCGTCGCGCAGGATGGTGGCCTCGATCAGGCCGTAGGGCCGGTCGGCGGCGTAGTAGACGGCGCCGTCCTTGGCCTCGTTGTCGATCCCGAAGGGCGACAGGTCCGAGCGGAAGTGGTGCTTGTTGGGCATCGAGAAGCGGATCTCGTCGACCTCGTCGCGCGAGTTCAGCACCCGCACACCCATCTCGAAGAGGGTCTGCTGGAGCGAGTACGAGTAGGTCTCGGCGAACGCCTGGAGCGCGTGCTTGCGCACCCCGTTGTACGAGCGGTCCCAGTCCGGGGCGTGCGAGTCGATGCCGTCCCAGTTGTGCCGCCACCAGGTGGAGACGGTGGTGGCGAGGATCCGGTCGTAGTCCTCCTTGAGGGTGGTGTACTTGTCCTTCAGGTAGCCGAAGAACTCGGAGTTGGTCGAGTTCAGGACGGTCAGGTCCTTGAATCCGGAGAGGACCTGGATGCCGTGGCCGTCGTAGGTGATCTCCGCGACGCGGGTCTCCTGGCCGGTGCGGACGAAGGAGTGCGCGATCTCCTCCGAGCCGACGAAGCGGGCGCCGCCCTTGGAGGTCTCGATCCGCTCCCAGCCGTACTCCTCGATGCGGATACGGGCCCGGTGGATGGGCTCGTTGTTGTCGACGAAGTGGCGGGCGAGCTTGACGCCGAGGTCCTCGGCGCTCTCGATCCCGTGCTCCTTGGCGAAGGCGAACACCGTGTTCTTGGTGGTGTCGGTCGGCAGGACGTTCGCGTTGGACCCGCTGCGGTGGACCTCCTCCATGTCGCCGGAGAGGGCGACGGAGACGTTCAGGTCCTTGATGTGGTGCGTGTCGCCGTCACGCGTGATCTTGACGACGCGGTTCTCTGCCTTGCCGTACTGGTTCTGTCCCAGGACGAAACGGGTCATGTGTCGGTCAGCTCCCTCGGTAAACGGAGTAGCCGAACGGGTTGAGCAGCAGCGGAACGTGGTAGTGCTCCCCGGGCACCACCGCGAAGGTGATGGTGACCTCGGGGAAGAACACCGGCCGGCCGTTCTCGCTGTCCCGGAGCGCGGGGGCGTCCTGCTGGGCCGCGGCTTGCTTCTTCTCGAAATACGTCTCGACGGCGAAGTCGAGCCGTACGTGTGTGGTGCCCTCCGGCAGGGCCGCAAGGTCCTTGCACCGGCCGTCGGCGTCGGTCGCGGAGCCGCCGAGCTTCTGCCAGTCCGCGTCGCCGCCGGCACGGGCGGCGAGGTGGACGGCGACGCCCTCGGCGGGGCGGCCGACGCTGGTGTCCAGGATGTGCGTGGACACGGAGGCGGTGGTGCTGGTGCTCATGGTCAGGCGTCCTGTTCGACGAGTCGGGAAAGGCGGATGCGGTTGATCTTCCCCAGTTCGGTGCGGACGATCTCCCGCTCCTGTTCGGGCGAGTTGCCGATCCGCTCCTTGACCGCGTCCCGCATCTGCTCGCCGGTCCGGCCGGTGGCGCAGATGAGGAAGACGTGGCCGAACTTGTCCTGGTAGGCCAGGTTGAGTTCGAGCATCTCCGCCTTGAGTTCCTCGGAGGCGCCGGCCATCCCGGCCTGCTCGCGGGAGGAGGTCGGGTCGCCCGGCTTGGGCCGGCCGATGGGCGGGTGCCCGGCCATCGCCTCCGCGAGGTCGTCCGCCGTCAGCTCGGCCATGGCGGCGTCACTCGCGGCGTACAGGTCCTCGGGGGTGGCATAGGGGCGGGCTGCGAGCAGTTGCCGGGCCCACGCCGTGGAGGCACACGCCTCGTGGAGTTCCGCGAGTGCCGCGGACTCCTCGGATGCGTTGAAACGGGCCAGGCCCGACGCGGAAGTGGACGTCACGGGAGCCTCCGTGGCCTTGTGCTGAACGGGCGTGCCGATAGCTAACGCCCTCGGAAACAACGCGTCAACACTTTGTTGAAAATTCGGTGTTACGAAAGCCGCCGCCCGGTTACCGGACGACGGCTCGTGATGTGGGGCTCCTGTGCAGGTCAGGAGTCCTTCTCGCGATTGAGGTAGTTGTAGACGGTGAAGCGGCTGACGCCGAGGGCGCCCGCGACGGTCTCCACGCCGTGCCGAACGGAGAAGGCGCCGCGCGCCTCCAGCATCCGCACCACCTCCTGCTTGGCCCTGCGGTCCAGTTCGGCGAGCGGCCTGCCCTGCCGGCGCTCCAGAGCGGCCAGGATGTGGTCCAGGGAGTCGGCGAGCTGCGGCAGGCGTACGGCGACGACGTCGGCGCCCTCCCAGGAGAGCACGACGTCGTCCTGGCCGGCCTCGTCCGGCGGCAGCAGCTCGCCGCCCATGGCGTCGACCAGGGGCTTCACGGCCGCGATGAAGGGTTCCTCCCCCGCACCGTTCACCGCTCGCCCTCCTCTTCGGCGCTCGGTCCGGCCACGTTGACCTGGAGGGAGATCCGGGTGGCGCCCGCCTGGAGGGACCGGCGCAGCAACGCCTCCACCGCGGCGAGCACCTCGTCGGCGCCACCCTCGGCGGTGTTGCCGAACGGGCCGACGTCCACCTCGTCCAGCTCCGCCGCCTCGACGACCTCCCGGGCGACCACCGCGTGCGCGGGCGCCTCGTCCAGGTCGAAGGGCTCGGTCGTGAACTCCACTCTCAATCGCACCCGGTCAACCTAACGCCCGGTGACCGTTTCCGCCGCCCCCTCTTGACAAGCGCCGAGCACCGACGGCAATCTTCCATTAAGCAGAAAGCAACTTCCGTAATGCGGAACAATGATCGAAACGGAAGGGAGCGCGGCACCCCATGCCGGGTTTTGAGTCGAACACCGCCGCAGACCAGCGCTTCAACGTCAACCTGTCGATCCTCTTCACGGAACTCCCGCTCCTGGAACGCCCCGCGGCCGCCGCCGCGGCCGGCTTCACCGCGGTCGAGCTGTGGTGGCCCTGGATCGACTCGCCCACCCCCGAGCAGTCCGAGCTCGACGGCCTGAAGAAGGCCATCGAGGACGCGGGCGTCCAGCTCACCGGGCTGAACTTCTACGCAGGCCGGCTGCCGGGCCCCGACCGCGGCGCCCTGTCGGTCCCCGGCGAGGAGTCGGACCGCTTCCGCGCCAACATCGACGTGGCCGCCGACTTCGCCAAGTCGCTGGGCTGCACGGCCCTCAACGCCCTGTACGGCAACCGCGTCGAGGGCGTGGACCCGGCCGAGCAGGACGAGCTGGCGCTGGAGAACCTGGTCCTCGCCGCCCGCGCGGCCGACCGGATCGGCGCGGTCCTGCTGATCGAGGCGCTCAACAAGCCCGAGTCGCCGCTGTACCCGCTGGTGTCGGCGCCGGCCGCGATCGCGGTCGTCGACAAGGTCAACGAGGCCACCGGACTCGGCAACGCCAAGTTCCTCATGGACCTCTACCACCTGTCCATGAACGGCGAGGACCTGCCGCAGGTGATCGACGCGTACGCCGCGAAGACCGGCCACGTGCAGATCGCCGACAACCCCGGCCGCGGCGCCCCCGGCACCGGCTCCCTCCCTCTCCAGGAGCTGCTCGGCCGGCTGAGGAAGGCCGGTTACGACGGCTGGGTCGGCCTGGAGTACAAGCCGGGCGACACCCCCAGCGCCGAGTCCTTCTCCTGGCTGCCGGCCGAGGCCCGCGCGGCCCGCTGAGCGCCACCCCGCAGGAACTCTTCACAGATTTTCAGAGAGGCACCCATCATGAGCACGCTTCCCAAGGTCGCCTGGATCGGTCTCGGCATCATGGGGTCCCCCATGTCGGAGAACCTGATCAAGGCGGGTTACCAGGTCACCGGCTTCACCCTGGAGCAGGACAAGCTGGACCGCCTGTCCGCCGCCGGCGGCACCGCGGCCGGCTCGATCGCCGAGGCCGTGCGCGACGCCGACGTCGTCGTCACCATGGTGCCCGCGTCGCCGCAGGTCGAGGCCATCGCCTACGGCCCCGACGGCATCCTGGAGAACGCGAAGTCCGGTGCCCTGCTGGTCGACATGTCCTCGATCACCCCGCAGACCTCGGTCGACCTGGCGAAGGCCGCGAAGGACAAGGGCATCCGTGTCCTGGACGCCCCGGTGTCCGGCGGCGAGGCCGGTGCCGTCGAGGCCGTGCTGTCCATCATGGTCGGCGGTGAGCAGGCCGACTTCGACGAGGCCAAGCCGCTCCTCGAGGCGCTGGGCAAGACCATCGTGCTGTGCGGTCCGCACGGCTCGGGCCAGACCGTGAAGGCCGCCAACCAGCTGATCGTCGCCGTCAACATCCAGGCGTGCGCCGAGGCCGTGGTCTTCCTGGAGAAGTCGGGCGTGGACCTCAAGGCCGCCCTCGACGTCCTCAACGGCGGGCTGGCCGGCTCGACCGTGCTGACGCGGAAGAAGGACAACTTCCTGGCCCGCGACTTCAAGCCGGGCTTCCGCATCGACCTGCACCACAAGGACATGGGCATCGTCACCGACGCCGCCCGCAACGTCGGCGCCGCGCTGCCGGTCGGCGCCGTGGTCGCCCAGCTCGTCGCGTCGCTGCGCGCGCAGGGCGACGGCGGCCTGGACCACTCGGCCCTGCTGCGGGCCGTGGAGCGCCTGTCCGGCGCCCAGGTCTGACCGGACGCACCTCACGAGACTTCCGGGCGGCGCCGTCGCTGACACCTGTCCTGTCGCGCCCGAGCGGCGGCGCCGCCCGGAACCCGGCTCAACGAGCTGTTGGCGTACTTCGACAAACCGTCGACGCGCTTCAACAAACCATCGACATGCTTCAACAAACTGTTGACGTGCCGTTTCCTCAAACCTAGGCTCCACGAAGCGGAAACCAGTTTCCGCTGACCCCTCGCACGGAAGGTCCCCGATGTCGCAGCGCGTGCTCACGACAGAGTCCGGCGCCCCGGTCGCCGACAACCAGAACTCCGCCTCCGCCGGCATCGGCGGCCCCCTCCTGATCCAGGACCAGCACCTCCTGGAGAAGCTCGCCCGCTTCAACCGCGAGCGCATCCCGGAGCGCGTGGTGCACGCCCGCGGCTCCGGCGCCTACGGCCACTTCGAGGTGACCGACGACGTCACCGACGTCACCCACGCCGACTTCCTGAACACCGTCGGCAAGCGCACCGAGGTCTTCCTGCGTTTCTCCACCGTGGCCGACTCCCTCGGCGGCGCGGACGCGGTCCGCGACCCGCGCGGCTTCGCGGTGAAGTTCTACACCGAGGAGGGCAACTACGACCTCGTCGGCAACAACACCCCGGTGTTCTTCATCAAGGACCCGATCAAGTTCCCCGACTTCATCCACTCGCAGAAGCGCGACCCGTTCTCGGGCCGTCAGGAGCCGGACAACGTCTGGGACTTCTGGGCGCACTCCCCCGAGGCCACCCACCAGGTGACCTGGCTGATGGGCGACCGCGGCATCCCGGCGTCGTACCGCCACATGGACGGCTTCGGCTCGCACACCTACCAGTGGACGAACGCCAAGGGCGAGTCGTTCTTCGTCAAGTACCACTTCAAGACGGACCAGGGCATCCGCTGTCTGACCGCCGACCAGGCCGCGGAGCTCGCCGGCCAGGACCCGACCTCGCACCAGACGGACCTGGTGCAGGCGATCGAGCGGGGCGTGCACCCGTCCTGGACGCTGCACGTGCAGCTGATGCCGGTGGCCGAGGCGGCGAACTACCGCTTCAACCCGTTCGACGTGACCAAGGTGTGGCCGCACGGCGACTACCCGCTGCGCCGCGTGGGCCGGCTGGTGCTGGACCGCAACCCGGACAACGTCTTCGCCGAGGTCGAGCAGGCCGCGTTCTCCCCGAACAACTTCGTTCCGGGCATCGGCCCCTCCCCCGACAAGATGCTCCAGGGCCGCCTGTTCGCCTACGCGGACGCGCACCGCTACCGCCTGGGCGTCAACCACACCCAGCTCGCGGTGAACGCCCCGAAGGCGGTGCCCGGTGGCGCTGCCAACTACGGCCGCGACGGTCTGATGGCATCCAACGCCCAGGGCCGCGGCGCCAGGAACTACGAGCCGAACTCCTACGACGGCCCGGTCGAGACCGGCCGCCCGCTGGCGGCCCCGCTCCCGGTCTCCGGCCACACCGGCACCCACGAGGCGCCGCTGCACACCAAGGACGACCACTTCTTCCAGGCCGGTGAGCTGTTCCGGCTGATGACCGAGGACGAGCGCGCGCGTCTGGTCGCGAACATCGCCGGCGGCCTGTCCCAGGTCTCCCGCAATGACGTGGTCGAGAAGAACCTCGCGCACTTCCACGCCGCCGACCCCGAGTACGGCAAGCGCGTGGAGGAGGCGGTCCGCGCCCTGCGCGAGGACTGATCCACCAGCTCGCGCACGGGCCCCGGCGGGGAGGCCGGGACCGTGTGCGCGGCCTGCGAAGGCACCGGAGCGGCCCGGATGAGGGGTGGCCGCCCGGCGTCGGCGCGGGCAGGGCGAGGACCGCGGCGGCCTGCGAGCCAGTGCGGTGGTGAAGGGCCCGGGAGCCTCTCCTACGACCTGAGGGGAGAGGCGCTCCGGACCCGTCGCACCGCCGCGGTCCCAGCCATCGTCCGCCCCTTCGCGCAAGGGGCCCAGAACTCCGTCCGGCGGCGCGAACGACCTGTCGCGCCCAGCCTCGCGCTGTCGGACGGACACCACGTGAAGAACCTTGACCGGGCGACAAGCGCCGGATGCGGACGGTCCCGCATCCGGCGCTTCTCGGCGTGCACCGGGTGCGGATTCCCCGCCCGCGCAGCAGCCTGGAGACATGGCAACGGCACACCCACCCGAGCACCCGCACATCGTCGTCCACTCCCCCGCGCGATGGGGGTACCCCCACGCCCTCAAGGCAGTGGGGGAGGCTCGCGCCGGGTCACCTCCGGCGACGAGACCCTCGGTGTGGCCTCGCACGTCGACGACGTCGCCGAGCTGCTGCGGCTGGCCGACCTCTACGTGACCGACGTGGAGGACAGCGAGCTGGTCGAGTGGCAGGGCGGCGGCCCGGAGGACTGGCCGGGGCTGCACGAGCACCATGGGCACCACGAGGGCTGAACGCGCGTAGGCGCCCCCGGCAGCGGGCACAACCCCGGGCACACGGGGTGCTCTCGGGGGGTCTCATGGACGACGACAGGACGGTCCGGCTCGCACCGCACGAGGTCGCGCTGCTGCGCGGCGGCCCCCGCGCCGCCGTGACGGTCGCCGTGGTGGACCTGTACCTGCGGGGCGCCCTCGACGCCGGCCCGCCGGGCACCGTACGGGCGCTGCCGTCGGCGCCGGGGACGGCCGCGGTTCCCCTCCCGCCCCTGGCGGAGGCGGTACGGGAGTGCCTCCACGAGCCCCTCGCGGTACGGAGGCTGACCCGGCACCCGGACGTCCGCCTCGCGCTGGCGCTGATGCGGATTCCGCTGGCGGAGGCCGGGCTGCTGCGCTATCCGCTGCTCGGTCCCACCCGCGCCGCCCGTCGCCGGGTGGGAGCTCTCCGGGAGGCGCACCCGCTGCCCACGAGCCGGCGCGGCATGACGGCGGACGACAGACTGCTCGCCGTCGCCCTGCACGACGTGGCCGCCCTGCGCGTCCTGCTGCCCCGCTTCGCGCTGCGGGCCGGACTCGTCGAGCGGGTGGAGGTGGCGGACAAGCGCCTCCTCAAGAACTCGCCGCCCGGACGCGGAAGCGGCTCGGGAGGCGGCGCGGCGTACTACTGCGGCGGCGGAGGCGGGGGCGGCGGAGGCGACTGAGCGGCGGGCGACTGAGCGGTGACGGGCAGCGGCGGGGCACACGAAGGAGCGGCCCGTTCGTCAGGAACGGGCCGCTCTGCGCGCACTGCGCAGGGTCAGGCCTTCAGCGTCCGGATCGCGGTCGGGGCGTGCCCCGGCTCGGTCGCCAGCTCCTCGAACTCGACGACGTTGCCGATGTCGTTGGTGCCCGACATGGAGATGTTGGTGACGCGCTCCAGGATCGCCTCGACGACGACCGGCACCCGGTGCTCGGCGGCCAGCTTCTTGGCCTGCTCCAGGGCCGCGCCCAGCTCGCCGGGATCGGTCACCCGGATCGCCTTGCAGCCGAGGCCCTCGGCGACCTTGACGTGGTCGACGCCGTAGACGCCCAGCTCGGGCGAGTTGATGTTCTCGAACTCCAGGTTGACCTGGAAGTCGATCTCGAACGCCCGCTGCGCCTGGCGGATCAGGCCCAGGTAGGAGTTGTTGACCAGGACGTGGACGTACGGGATCTTGTGCTGCGCGCCGACGGCCAGTTCCTCGATCATGAACTGGAAGTCGTAGTCACCGGAGAGCGCCACGACCTGCGCGTCGGGGTCGGCCTTGGCGACGCCGAGCGCGGCGGGGACGGTCCAGCCGAGCGGGCCGGCCTGACCGCAGTTGATCCAGTGCCGCGGCCGGTAGACGTGGAGCATCTGGGCGCCGGCGATCTGCGAGAGGCCGATGGTGGAGACGTACCGGGTCTCCGGGCCGAAGGCCTTGTTCATCTCCTCGTAGACGCGCTGCGGCTTGATCGGGATGTCGTCGAAGTGCGTACGACGCTGGAGGGTGGCCTTGCGCTCCTGGGCGGAGGCGGCCCACGCGGAGCGGTCGGGCAGCTTGCCGGCCGCCTTCAGTTCCTTCGCCACCTCGACGAACAGCTTCAGGGCCGCCTTCGCGTCGGAGGCGATGCCGTAGTCCGGGGCGAAGATCTTGCCGATCTGGGTCGGCTCGACGTCGACGTGGACGAACGTGCGGCCGGCGGTGTAGACGTCCAGCTTGCCGGTGTGGCGGTTGGCCCAGCGGTTGCCGATGCCGAGGACGAAGTCGGACTCCAGGAAGGTCGCGTTGCCGTAGCGGTGCGAGGTCTGCAGGCCGACCATGCCGGCGTTCAGCTCGTGGTCGTCGGGCAGCAGGCCCCAGCCCATCAGGGTCGGGACGACCGGGGTGCCGGTCAGCTCGGCGAACTCGACCAGGAGGTCGGCGGCGTCGGCGTTGATGACACCGCCGCCGGCCACGATCAGCGGGCGCTCGGCGGCGTTCAGCATGCCGATCGCCTTCTCGATCTGGGCGCGGGTCGCCGCCGGCTTGTAGACCGGGAGCGGCTCGTAGGTGTCCGGGTCGAACTCGATCTCCGTCAACTGGACGTCGATCGGCAGGTCGATGAGGACCGGGCCGGGCCGGGCGGAGCGCATCAGGTGGAACGCCTGCTGGAAGACGCCGGGGACCTGTGCGGCCTCCAGGACGGTGACCGCCATCTTCGTCACCGGCTTGGCGATCGAGGCGATGTCGACGGCCTGGAAGTCCTCCTTGTGGATCACCGCGGTCGGCGCCTGGCCGGTGATGCACAGGATCGGGATCGAGTCGCCGATCGCCGAGTACAGGCCGGTGATCATGTCGGTGCCGGCCGGCCCGGAGGTGCCGATGCAGACGCCGATGTTGCCGGCGTGGGTCCGGGTGTAGCCCTCGGCCATGTGCGATGCGCCCTCGACGTGCCGGGCAAGGGTGTGCTGGACGCCGCCGGAGGCCTTGAGCGCCGCGTAGAACGGGTTGATCGCCGCGCCCGGCACACCGAACGCGTCGGTGACGCCCTCGCGCTTGAGAATCTCAACTGCCGCGCGGGCAGCGGTCATACGAGCCATCGAGTACTCCTGCTGTCGGCTGTCGGATTCGCACTCCCGTCGCGCCCCGCGGTGAGCACTTCCGTAGCAACTTCCGTATAGCGAAATTTGTTTTCTACGATCTGGAAGTAATGTAAGTGGGTGGCCGAGGGCCGTCAAGAGAGGACGATGGGGCCATGTCCGAGACCATCCCGGTGTGCTGCACCGCATGCGGGCGCCGGCACCGCTACACGGCACCGTCGTACCCCTGCGCGTGCGGAGCGCCCGTCGCCCCGGAGCTCGATCCGCGCCGGGCCGCGACCGCGGTCACCCACCGGTCGTGGGACGAGGAGTGGATCGGCGTGCGCTGCGCCGCCTGCGGGACCGAGAGCCGGTGGCCGCGTCCGGAGCTGGGCTGCTCGTGCGGGACGGTGCTGTGCGTACCGGTGGACCGCGCGGCGACGGGCCGGTCCGGGCGCACCCCCGGGTCGCGGGTCCCGGCGCACCGGGCCGTCCCGGTCCGCACCGCCCGCGACGCGGTCACCGCCGCCGTCCTGTATCTGCGCGGACTGGGTCACCGGGACGTCCGCCGCGCCGACCGGCGCCCCGTCTGCGGCATCGGGCTGGCCGCGCCCGGCATCGTCGTCCAGGTGGATCCCACGGTGGGCCCGGCCACGGCGCGGGACGTGGAGTGCCTGTGGCTGACGGCCACGGCGGACGCCGCGAGCTGCGTCCACTTCTCCCTCGCCGGGTACACCGAGGAGGCCCGCGCCCGCGCCGACCTGCTGGGCGTCCCGCTCTTCGTCCTCGACCCCGCGGGTGTACCGCGCCCGGTCAACGCGCCGGCCGTGACGCTGGACGCCACGGCCGGCTGAAGCCTCACCCCGTACGGCCTACGCGCCGTGCCGTACCGCTCCCGCAGCTCGACCTTGCGCACCTTCCCCGAGACCGTCATCGGGAAGGAGTCGAGGACCTGGGGGCGGCTGGGCACCTTGTATGGGCCAACTGCCCGTCGCAGTAGGCGCGCGGTTCCTCCGGGGTGAGCGGGTCGGCCGCGTCGCGCGGGATGACGCGGGTGAGGAGCTCCTCGCCGTAGTGCTCGTGCGGTACGCCGACGGCCTGGACGTCCGCGATCTTCGGGTGGGCGTGGCGGAACTCCTCGACCTCGCGCGGGCAGATGTTCTCTCCACCCCGGATGATCACGTCCTTGGTGCGGGGCGAGGTCATCGGAAGTCCTCCTCCCGGTACTCGTCCGCGGAACCGGCCGCCGTGGCCTCGCGCAGTTCGATGCGGCGGATCTTGCCGGAGACGGTCTTGGGCAGCTCACCGAACTCCAGGCGGCGGACGCGCTTGTAGGGGGCGAGGGTGTCGCGGGAGTGCTCGAAGAGGACCTTCGCGGTGTCCGGGCCCGGCTCCCAGCCCGCCGCCAGCACGACGTACGCCTTCGGCACGGCCAGGCGCAGTTCGTCCGGGGCCGGCACGACCGCCGCCTCCGCGACCGCCTCGTGCTCCAGCAGGGCGCTCTCCAGCTCGAAGGGGCTGATCTTGTAGTCGCTGGCCTTGAAGACGTCGTCGGCCCGGCCCACGTAGGTGAGGTAGCCGTCCTCGTCGCGTGCGCCGATGTCGCCGGTGCGGTAGTAGCCGTCGGCCATCACCTCCGCCGTGCGGTCGGGGTCGCCGTGGTAGCCGGTCATCAGGCCGACGGGGCGTTCGGACAGGTCCAGGGCGATCTCGCCCTCGGTGGCGCCGGGCGCGCCGGTGGCCGGGTCGAGGAGTTCGACGCGGTAGCCGGGGCTGGGGCGGCCCATGGAGCCGGTCTTGAGGACCTGGCCGGGGCTGTTGGAGACCTGGACGGCGGTCTCGGTCTGGCCGAAGCCGTCCCGGACGGTCACGCCCCACACGCGGCGGACCTGTTCGATCACCTCGGGGTTCAGCGGCTCACCGGCCGCGACGACCTCGCGGGGCGGGGTGGCGAGCTGCGTCAGGTCGGCCTGGATGAGCATGCGCCACACGGTCGGCGGGGCACAGAAGGTGGTCACCCGGGCCCTGTCCATCTCGGCCATCAGCAGGGCCGCGTCGAACCGGGTGTAGTTGTACAGGAAGACGGTCGCCTCGGCGTTCCACGGCGCGAACAGGTTCGACCAGGCGTGCTTGGCCCAGCCGGGCGAGGAGATGTTCAGGTGGACGTCGCCGGGCTTCAGGCCGATCCAGTACATGGTGGCCAGGTGCCCTACGGGGTACGACACGTGGGTGTGCTCGACCAGCTTGGGGCGGGCGGTGGTGCCCGAGGTGAAGTACAGCATCAGCGGGTCGTCGGCGGCGGTCGGGCCGTCGGGGGCGAAGGTGTCGGAGGCCGTGTACACGTCCTCGTACGGCTGCCAGCCGGGCTCCGCCGTACCGCCGACCGCGATGCGTGTGTAGGCGCCGGGTACGTCGGTGAACTTGGCGGTGTCCTCGGCGCGCGCGATGACATGGCGCACCCGGCCGCGGTCGACACGGTCGCGCAGGTCGGCGGGGCCGAGCAGCGGGGTGGCGGGGATGACGACGGCGCGCAGCTTCATCGCCGCGAGCGCCGTCTCCCACAGTTCGGCCTGGTTGCCGAGCATGACGAGGATGCGGTCGCCGGGGCCGACGCCCCACTCGCGCAGCCGGTTCGCCACCCGGTCGGAGCGGGACGACATCTCGGCGAAGGAGACCCGGGCCTCGGTTCCGTCCTCCTCGACGATGTGCAGCGCGGTGCGCGTGTTGCCGTCGGCGATGGCGTCGAACCAGTCCAGGGCCCAGTTGAAGTGTTCGGGCCGGGGCCACCGGAACCCCTCGTGGGCGGCGGTGTAGTCGTCGCGGTGTTCCAGCAGGAAGTCCCGTGCGCTGCGGAACAGCTCCGTGGCCGTCGTCATGTGTCCTCCTCTGTGCCGGACCTTGCCGGGCGGCTCTCTGCCATCGTGTAATCCGTGATGCAGGTCTCACTACCCCCGAACGGGGGTGTGCGTCCCGGGACGGGCGCGGGGGAGGGCGGAACGAGTGGCGATGGACGCTGCCGGCACGGTGGAGATCCGCGGTGCGCTGACGCGGTTGCGGCGCACGACCGGGCTGCCGGTCGCTTTCGGCGGGCTGATGGAGACCGGCCGGCGGCGGGTGCGCATCAGCGAGCTCAGCGGCACCGCCACGACCGCGCTGAGCTCCCTCGCGGTGACCTCGGGCAACGGCCTGGGCGGCAAGGCGGTGGAGCTGTCGCGGCCGTGCGCCGTCACGGACTACTCCGTCTCCCGGCGGATCAGCCACGAGTACGACCTCCAGGTCGCCGCCGAGGGCCTGCGCTCGGTGCTGGCGGTGCCGGTGGTCGTACGGCGCCGGGTGCGTGGCGTGCTGTACGGCGCCCTGCGCACGGCCCAGCCCCTGGGCGACCGCACGCTGAGCGTGGCGGTGGAAGCGGCGCGGGACGTGGAGCAGGCGCTCGTGCTGCGGGACGCGGCGGGCGAACTGCTGGCGGCGGCCCGGCCGCGGCCGGAGTGCGGTCCGGCGCACGAGCCGGCGGGCTCCGCGGCCTGGGAGCAGGTACGGGAGGCCCACGCGGCGCTGCGGGCACTGGCGCCCAGGATTGCGGACCCCGCGCTGCGGGAGGAACTGCTGCGCGCGTGCGGGTTGCTGGCCGCGGGCGGCAAAGCGGCGCGGGAGGTCCGGCCGGCTCCCCGTGAGGTGGACGTACTGGCCTGCGTCGCCGAGGGGGCGACGAACGCGGCGGCCGCGGAACGGCTCGGCGTGCGGCCGGAAACGGTCAAGAGCTACCTGCGTTCGGCCATGCGCAAGCTCGGTGCGCGCACCCGCGGGGAGGCGGTCGTCGCGGCACGCCGGGCGGGCTGGCTGCCGTAGCCCTCACGCGGGTGAAGTCGCGGCGCGATGTGAGGGCTTTCCGCATTCGTGCCGCCGGTCGTCATTCGCCTCACCTCCTCGTCTCGCCGTGACTCACCTCCTCGTCTCGCCGTAATTCGACGGCCGTTGCCTAATATTGGCCGGGACACGACATACGGAGGGGGCGGTCGCCGTGCGACGGGACTTCGCGGAGTCTGCCGGATGCCGTTCCGACCTGGTCATCGGGCGGGAGGAGGCGTTCGGCGCGGCGCGTGAGCAGCTCTCCCGGGGCGGCAGTGTGCTGCTGCACGGACCCGCCGGAATTGGAAAATCGACCGTTCTGCGGGCCCTGGCCGCGGAATACGCGCGTACGGCACACACCGTGTTGCGCTGTTCGGCCACCGAGTCCGAATCCCATCTTCCGTTCCTCGCCCTCGCCGACCTTCTGGGTCTGGTCCTGGACGAGGTGTCGGACGCGCTGCCCGGCGCCCAGCGCACCGCGCTGGAGTCGGCGCTCACCGGCCGCGGCGAGTCCACGCTCCAGCGCGACGGGCTGGCGCTGCGCCTGGCCGTGCTGTCCACGCTGCGCGCACTCGCCGCCGAGGGGCCCGTCCTCGTCGTCGCCGACGACCTGCAGTGGCTCGACCCGGCCAGCGCCGAACTCCTCGGCTTCGCCGCCCGCCGCCTGGGCGACACCCCGGTACGGCTGCTGTGCGCGGTGCGGACCGAGGGCCCGGAGGCGGAGGGCGCCGCGTACGGCCGGCAGCTGCGCGCGTTCCCGCCGGACACCCGTGCGGTCCGCCTCGGCCCGCTGACCCGGGCCCAGGTGTCGACGCTGCTCGACGAACGCGGCCACTCGGGCCTGCCCCGCTCCACGGTCCGCGACATCCACCGCACCAGCGGCGGCAATCCGCTGTTCGCGCTGGAGCTGGGCCGGGCCCTCGCCGAGAGCCCCACCCCGCCCCGGCCGGGCGAGCCGCTGCCCGTGCCGACCTCCCTGCGCGCCCTTGTCCTGACCCGCCTGGAGATGCTGTCGGACGACGCCCGCCGCACCCTTCTGGTGGCCAGCGCCGGCGCCCGCCCCACCCCCGCCCTGCTGCACGCCGCCGGCCGGGACAACGCCGAGGCGGAGACCGCCCAGGCGGCGGCGCTGGGGCTGCTGGCGACCGACCCGGAAGGTCCGGCCGTACGGTTCGCGCATCCGCTGATCTCGGCCGCGCTGTACGCCGAGGCGCCGGCGCCGGAGCGGCGGGCCGCGCACGCCGCGCTGTCCACGGCGGCCTGTGACCCCATCGAGCGCGCCCGGCACCTGGCCCTGGCGACCACCGGCACCGACCCGGAGACGGCGGCCCGGCTGGGCGAGGCCGCCGCGCTGGCCCGGGACCGCGGGGCGCCGTCCGTGGCAGCGTCGCTGGGGCTGCTCGCCGCCCGGCACACCCCCGCGGACGGCACACCGGGGCCGGACGAGCGCCGGCTGACGGCCGCCGAGGACGCCATCACCGCGGGTGAGCCCGACCTCGCCCGGGACATCGCCCGCGAGGTGCTGACGCGGGCCACCGTGCCCGGCGAGCGGGTACGCGCCTGGATGGTGGTGATCGAGGCGGCCGGGCAGGCCATCGGCGAGGTCGACGCCGTCTTCCCGCAGGCCCTGGCCGACGCGGGCGACGACCCGCGGCTGCTCGCCCTGGTCCACTACCAGCTGGCCTGGCGCGGCCTGGTGGTGCAGGGCGACTTCGCGCAGGGCCGGGAGGAGGCCGCGCACGCGGCCCGGCTGGCGGCACGGGCCGGGGACCGGCGCACCGAGCTGCTCGCGCTCGCGTTCCAGGCGCAGGCGGAGACGCTGATGGGGCATCCGGACGCTCCGGCGACCATCCGGCGGGCGCTGGAGGAGCCGCAGGACCCGCGGGTGGCGTGCCATCACAACGGGGCCGGTTCGTCCCGGTTCCGGTGGCTGCTGATGAGCGACCGGCTGGCCGAGGCGCGGACCACCGTCACCGCGCTGCTGCGCGAGGTGCGGCGGCGCGGCATGGCCGAGAGCGAGGTCCACTACCTGCGCTTCCTCGCCGAGACCGAGCTCCACTCCGGGCACTGCGGCCGGGCCCTGGAACTGGCCCGGGAGAGTCTGGCGCTGGCCCGGGACGCGGGCATCGGCGAGGGCGCGGGCGCGATGCAGGCCGCGATGGCGGAGGCGGCCGGCGGTGACGTGGAGCGGGCGCTGACGCTGGCCCGGGAGGCCGTGCGGCGGGCCGAGGAGGACGGCGACGCCGTGTACCTGTCGCGGGCGCTCGCCGCGCTCGGCCACGCGAGCCTGGTGGCGGGCGACGCGCGGGCGGCCGTCCGGGCACTGCGCCGGGTGCGGGAACTGGAGGCCGGCGCGGGCATCACCGACCCGGCGCGCGGCCGGTGGCAGGGCGATCTGGCCGAGGCGCTGGTGCGCTCCGGGGAGCCGGCCGAGGCGCAGGACGTCATCGACGGCACGCGCGGGCACGCGCTGCGGCTCGGGCGGGAGAGCGTGCTCGCCGTGCTGGACCGGGCCGAGGCGCAGGTGCGGGCGGCGCGGGGTGAACACCGGGCCGCCGTCGCCCGGTTGACGTCGGCCCGGGAGCGGCTCGCCGGGCTGGGCTACGGCCTGGAGGAGGCGCGGGCCGCCTTCGCGCTGGCGGCGCTGCACGCCGGCCGGCCGGGACGGACGCCGGGCACGGGGTCGTACGACGAGGCGGCCCGGCTGTTCCGGCGCTGCCGGGCGCTGCCGTGGCTGCGGCAGGTGGAGGCGGCCGTCGCGGCGCAGGCGGCCGGACCGCCCCCCGCGCCGGCCGCCGTGCCCGGCGGCCTGGCGGGCCTCGCCCCGATGGAGCGTCAGGTCGCCGCGCTCGTCATGGAGGGCGCGACCAACCGGGAGATCGCCGCCCGTCTGTTCGTCAGTGTCAAGACGGTCGAGGCGACCCTGACCCGGGTCTACCGCAAGCTCGGGATCCGATCCCGGGTCGACATCGTCAGACTGTCGGCGGGCCGGCGAGCCGACTGACAAGGGCAGGGTTTACCGACGGTGAACCGAGGGTTTTCCCTGCCCGGCTCCCTTAGGGCCTTCCCTCATTGGGCGGTCCCTGCCGCCGGTCCTAGCGTGAGCACGTGCCGCTCGCCCGGGCATACGGGGGCCTGTCCCGAGGCCCCCGTGCCCCCCACGCCCGTGCGAACCCCCCACCGGCAACCCCTTGAGGAGACTCATGTCCGGGCTCAACCGCGCCAGGCCGGCCGGACCTGCTCCAGGTCACCTCGTAGCGTCGGCCCGGCGGTCCCCCGAGACCTCCTGAGTACCCCTCAGGTGCAAGACCGGGGGGCGTTGCGAGCCTCCACGAGCGGCCCGCAACGCCCCCTCTCCACCGTCAGCCGCGTACCGTTGCGAAACGGACGCCGTACGCGGCCCGCGGGTGCATCGTCGCCAGCATCCGCTCCCCCTCGGCCACGACCTCGTCCCGCCGCGCCCCGGTGAGGTGCCCGAAGGGCTCGACGACGAGGGCGTCGTCGGCCGGTTTCCACAGTCCGGCCACGAAGCCGTCGACGAGGAGGACGCGGTAGGCCACGTTCTTCCTCCACGTACGCCCCTTGTGTTCGGGCGGGACGAACCGGGTGCGGTCGGCGTGGGAGAGGAGCAGGTTGTCGAACTCGGGCAGGAAGCGCGGCGGGGCGGGGGTGTCAGGGTCGGGGCGGGGCGCCTCGGGCAGATCGAAGAGCTCGGTGCCGCTCGGGTCGCGGAAGGTGACGAGCCGGGGGCGGAGCCGCTCGAAGGCGTCCCTGAGCCGGGTCAGGCCCGCCCAGGTCTGCATGTCCTTGACGGAGGCGGGACCGAACGCGGCGAGGTAGCGCAGCACGGTGTCGTCCGGTGCCGGAGCGGGCCGCGCGGGGCGCCCGAGCCAGTGCTCGGCGGTGGTGAGGGTGACCTGTCCGCTCCTCCCCCACAGTCCGCGCGGCGTCACCTGCACGAGCGGGAGCCGGCAGCGGGCGGCGACGGCCAGCGACTGCGGGTCGGCGTCGGGCCACTCGGTGAGGAGTGCCTCGCGCAGTTGCCCCATGGTGCGCGGCTCGTCCTCGACCAGCTCGCGGGCGAGGACGGCGAGCCGGTCCAGGTCGACACCCACGAGGCCCTTGCGGAAGTTCCCCAGCTCGCGGTCCCGGGCGGCCTGCACCAGTGGCCGCAGGGTGAGGCAGTCGTCGGCGGTGTGGGTGTGGATGGTGGAGCGCATGGTGACGAGGCGGGCGACCCTGCGGTCGGCCATCGGCCCGGAGAGGTCGTCGGGCGTGAAGCCGTCGAGGCGGGCGGCGAGCGCGTAGTACGGGGGCTTCACGTTCTGGGCCTGGAGTCCGACGAGGTGCGCGACGGCGGCCTCGGCGGTCATCGACGCGCGGCGCAGCAGCAACTGCCGGGCCAGGGTGGCGCGGTTCAGGGCGCGGGTGCCGAGGACGGGGGCCGTCGTGGGTGCCTTGGTCGTCATGGTGCGACGGTAGCGGGGGTCGCGGACAGGTACTGGCCGCGAGTGCGGGGCGCCGCCCGTTCAGTCATCGGCGAGGCATCGGCGCGGTGCGAGCCGTACCCGGTCCCTTCGCGGGTGCGCGCACGTCCCGCAGCCGTGCGGCCCCGGACCGGCGGATCGTCGGCACCGCTCGGCACCGGCTGCCCGTGCTGGATTGCCGTGCCGGCGCCGGGGCACCCGTGCGCACTGTGCACGGACGAGACAGGATCCTGGTGACCGGCTGGTTCAGCTTCCTGCACGGGGAGGCGACCGCCGGGGACGTGCTGGCGCTGCGGCGGGTGGAGGAGGTGCTGCGGGACGCGGGACTCGCGTACGACGTCGTGTGGAGCCCGGGGTTCCGGGCGGACGGGCGGCACTTCGCGGACGTGGACCCGGCCGCGTACTCCCGGCTGGTCTTCGTGTGCGGGCCGGTCCACGGGCCGCAGGTCGAGGAGGTGCACCGGCGGTTCGCGCACTGCGTGCGGATCGCCGTCGGCGTCTCCGTCGTCGACCCCGGCTCCCCGGCCGTCACCGGCTTCCACCAGGTACTGGCCCGGGACACCGCCGGCGCCGTACCGACCCTGGATCTCGCGGCCCGCGCGCCCGCGCTGCCCGCCCGGCCGGTCGTCGGAGTGGTCCTCACCCACGGACAGCACGAGTACGGGGGGCAGCGGCGGCACGAGGAGGTCGCCGCGGGGCTGACGCGCTGGCTGGCCGGAAAGGACTGCGCCCGGCTGGAACTGGAGACGCGGCTCGACGCACACGACTGGCGGCTGTGCGGCACGCCGGCCCAGCTGGAGGCCGTACTGGCCCGGCTGGACCTGGTCGTCACCGACCGGCTGCACGGGCTGGTCCTGGCACTGCGGGCCGGGACGCCCGCGCTGGCGGTGGACCCGGTCGCGGGCGGCGCGAAGGTGACGGCGCAGGCGCGGGCCTGCGGCTGGCCGGCGCTGGTGGCCGCCGAACACCTGGCGGAGGCCGCACTGGACCGGTGGTGGGACTGGTGCCTGACCGGTGGGCGGGAGGAGGCCGGACGGATCGGTGCCGGGTTCCGGTCGGCGGAGGCGGTCGCGGACGCGGCGGACGGGCTGGTGGCGGCGCTGGGGGTGCGGCCGGTCGGTTAGTCCCCGCGCCGCGAGGCCTGGACGGAGGGCTGGGCGGCGGCCCCCCGTGCAGCCGGCCCCGCCCTGTCGCCGCTCGTCCTGCCGTTCCTGCGGCCGACCCCGCGTCCCCTCGGCGCGGAGTCGGCCAGTGCGGTGGTGGGCGGGGGCGTCAGCCCGTGTAACTGCGGGCGGTCGAGTCGCGCTGGGCGGGTTCCAGTGAGCGCAGGCGGGCCTCGACCTCCGGCGGCAGCACCCGGCGTTCGCGCAGCACCCAGGGCAGGGCGGCCGTCGCCTCGGCGAAGGCGCGCAGGGACGCGGCGTCGCGCGGGACCGTGCGGGCCAGGTGGAGGGTGCGGCGCAGGGCCGGGCCGGCCGGGCGGCGCAGCCACGTGAACCACAGGGTGTTGCGGATACCGTGCGCCCGGCGCAGCGTCGGATCCCGCACGGTGGAGGGTTGGTGATGGATCGTCAGGCCGTCGGCGTACGTCAGCCACCAGCCGTTCGCCGCCAGGTCGGCGGCGAGCAGCTCCTCCTCGCCGCCCAGCCACAGCCTGGGGTGGAAGCCGCCCGCGGCCCGGAAGGCATCGGTGCGCAGTACGGTCGCGGCGGCCAGGAAGGACCCGAGGGCCGGCCCGGGGAGCCAGTCGGGGCGGGGCACGGGCGAGTCGCGCAGTTCCTTGACGATCGGGTCCTCGGTGCCGTCGGGTTCGACGAGGATGCGGGCGGTGACCGAGCCGACCGCCGGGTAGCGGTCGAGCAGGTCGGCGGCCCCGGCCAAGGAGCCCGGTGCCCACCAGGAGTCGTCGTCGCAGAAGGCGACGTAGGGCGTGCGGACCTGGCGGACCGCCAGGTTGCGGCCGACGGCGCCGAGGTTGCGGCCGGGGCGCAGGAGCCGTACCTGCGGGTGGTGGCGGGCGACGGCGGAGGCGGTGCCGTCGGTGGAGGCGTTGTCGGTGACGATCACCGCGGGTTTTTCGGGGAGTTCGGCGAGGCGGTCCAAGGTGCGCAGGAGTTCGGGGCGCCGGTTGTGGGTGATGACGACGACGGTGGTCCGGGGGTCGGTCATGACGTCGCTCCGCTCGCCGGGTCCAGGAGCCGGGCGGCGCGCTCCACGTGCGGGGGCAGCGGCCTGCGGGCCCTCAGGGCGGCGGGCAGGCGGGTGAGCGTCTCGCGCAGGGCGCGCCGGGCGTGCGGGTCGTGTCGGGCGTCGGCGGCGAGGGCGCGGGTGCGGGCGAGCGCGTGCGGGAGGGGGCGGCGCAGCCAGGCGGTGAGGAGTTCGTTGCGGCGTACGACGGCCGGGCGGTCCGTGCGGGGGCCGGGGTCCGGGTGATGGTGGGCGACCACGTCGGGGCAGTGCGTGACGCCCCAGCCGCGGGCGGCGAGGTCGTAGGCGAGGAGGGTCTCCTCGGCGCCGAAGAAGAGCAGCGGGTGGTAGCCGCCCGCGTCCAGGTAGGAAGTGCGGCGGGTGACGGCCGCGCAGCCGAGGAAGCCGAGCACCTGGGTGCCGGGCAGGTCGGTGGCCGCGCCGAGGGGGGAGGCGGCGAGCAGGTCGTTGAGGGGGTCCGCGGTGTGGGCGGGGCCGACGAGGGTGCGGGCGGAGAGCAGGCCGAGCCGGGGGTGCTCGTCGAAGTGCCGGGCGGCGGCGGTGAGGGCGCCGGGCGCCCACCAGGAGTCGTCGTCGCTGAACGCCACGTACGGGGTGTCGAGGGCGCGGACGCCGTGGGTTCGGGCGAGGGCGCCGCGGTTGAACGGCAGGGAGACCACGCGGACCTGCGGGAAGTCGCGGGCCAGCATGGCGCGGGTGTCGTCGGTGGAGGCGTTGTCGACGACGAGGACCTCGGGACGCTCGGGCAGGGCGAGCAGGTGCCGCACGGTGACGGCGAGGCTCGCGGAGCGGTTGCGGGTGGCGATGACGACGCCGACGGGGGCAGGCCTGGTGGGGTCAGGGTGGGACCGTTCGCGGGTGGTCGACGGGCCGCGGTTCGTGGCGTGGTTCATGGGGCCTCTTCCAGGGCTTCCAGAGCGTCGAGGTCGGCAAGGACGTCGCCGGTGGTGATCCGCAGCAGCGCGGGATCGGTCTCGTCGCCGTGCGGGTCGCCGTGGCCGCCGTCCGGGCCCGGGTGCCACAGGGTGCGGTGCCGGGGATGGTCCGGCGGGCCCCAGCGGCTGGGCGGGACCGGGCCGAACAGGGTGACGGAGGGCGTGGCGTGGGCGACGGCGAGGTGGGCGATGCCGGTGTCGCCACTGACGACGGCGCGGGCTTCGGCCACCAGCGCGGAGAGCCGGTCGTGGGGCAGGCCGCCGCCGAACACGTCCGTGTCGGGCAGGTGGGCGAGCTTGGCCAGCCGGGCCACCAGGTCGGCCTCGTCCGCTCCCCCGGTGACGACGACCCGGCGTCCCCGCGCGCGCAGCGCCTCGGCGACGGCCGCGTACCGGTCCACGGGCCAGCAGCGGGACGGGGCGCCGGCGCCGGGGTGCAGGACGACGGCGCCGGGGGCGCGGGACGGTACGTCAGGACGCGGCAACCGCAGGTCGGCCGGGTCGGCGTCGATGCCGTACGCCCGCAGCAGCCGGCACCACCGGTCGCGCTCGTGCTCCTCGGCGTACCAGGGCGGGCCGTCGATCTCCGGGGTCTCGGGGTGCGCGAACGCCAGCAGCCTCAGCGGGCGCAGGTCCATCAGCAGGCGGTGGCTGGGCGGCCCGTTGCCGTGCAGGTCGACGGCGACGTCGGGGGGCGGCCCGGTCCAGTCGAGGGTGCGCGGGACGGCACGGCCGGGTTCGGCGGCGGGCAGCAGCCGGTCCACGACGCCGGTCGCCGCGACGACGGGCGCCAGCTCGGCGGGGGCCGCCAGCACCAGCTCGTGCCCGGGGTACGCGCGACGCAGCGCGCGCAGCGCGGGCACCCCGGCCAGCAGGTCACCGAGCCCGAGGGCACGCAGAACGAGCAGTCGGGGACGCGCCCGCCCACCACCCTCGTGCCGCCCCGCGCCCGAGACGGCGTACGCCGCACCGGCATCGGGCGGGTGCGCCATCGCGGCGGACGGCGGATGCACCGGGTCGCCCGTCACCGGGCCGCCGGCCGACGCGGGGGGTGCGGTGCCGCCCGCCGGCGGACGGGCGGCGGACGGTGGGGCCGGGGCTCGGCCGCGCTCGGTGGCCGGGGTGCCGTGCGTCATCGCACTCCCTCCGCGGCGCGGGCCATCAGGGCAGTGGAGGAGCGGCCGTCCAGGTAGGGCAGGAGGACGGCCTGGCCGCCCCACTCCTGGAGGAGGCCGGCCTCGGGGAGGTCCGCGCCCGCGTAGTCGCCGCCCTTGACCCAGACGTCGGGGCGCAGGTCGCCGAGGAGGCGTTCGGGGGTGTCCTCGTCGAAGACGGCGACCGCGTCGACGCAGGCGAGGGCGCGCAGGACGCGGACGCGGTCGGCGAGGGGGTTGACGGGGCGGCCGTCGCCCTTGCGGCGCTGGACGGAGGCGTCGGAGTTGACGCAGACGACCAGGCAGTCGCCGAGCCGCCGGGCGGCCTGGAGGAGGCCGACGTGGCCGGCGTGCAGCAGGTCGAAGCAGCCGCCCGCGGCGACCACCGTGCCGTGCTGGGCGCGGACGCGGGCGGCCAGGGAGTGCGGATCGTCGGTGTCGGGCGGCGAGGACGACGGCGGGCCGGAGTCCGCGGCGGGCAGGGCGCCCGCTCCGCCGGCCGCGACGAACGCCGTCGCGGCGGCCACGGCGCCCTCGACGGCCTCCCCCACCAGCGCCCCGTCGGCGAGCAGCCCGGCGGCGGTGGCGGCGAACCGGTCGCCCGCGCCGCAGGAGTCGCCGTGGTGGGCGGTGGGCGCGGGGACGAGCAGGGGGTGTTCGCCGTAGGAGAGGAGGGCGCCGCGCGATCCGAGGGTCACCGTCACCGCGGCCACCCGCCAGTCGCGTACCAGGGCGGCGGCGTCGAGGGCGGCGGCGCGCAGGCCCCCGCCCGGGTGGCCGTCGCGCGGTGCGAAGCCGTGCGCCTCCTTCTCGGCCGGTGTCACCAGCCGGGTGCCGGGAACCGGCGGGCCTCCGCGCGGGTGCGGGTCCCAGACCAGTGGCGGGCGGGCGGCCAGTACGTCCCGCAGGGCGTCCGCCGTGCCACGGCCGTAGTCGGAGACCAGGACGGCCCGGGCCGAGCGCAGCGCGGCGCGGGCCTCGTCCGTGGCCTCGCGGGCCCGGCCGCCGCCGCGGTCGAGGCGGACGACGGGCCGGTCCTGCGCCAGGACGCGGGTCTTCTCGGGCAGACTGCCGGTCAGGGGCAGGGGGATCAGGGTCAGCCAGGGGGCGAGGAGTTCGCGCAGGGCCGTGCTCGCCGGGTCGTCGCCCGCGCCCGTGATCAGCGTGACCTCGCGGCCGTCGCGGGCGGCGAGGTACGCGGCGAGCGCGGCGCCGCCCGGACGTACACGCTCGGCGCACTCCGACACGACCGGAACGGGCGCGTCGGGCGCCAGCCGGTCGGCGGAGCCGGTCAGGTCGCGGTCCAGCAGAGCGTCGCCGACCACGACCAGGGGGGTCCTGTCCGTCATGCGTCTCGTCACCTCCGCGTTCCCTTGCCGGGTGCTCCCGGTGCGCCCCGTACGCCGCGTTCCAAGGCGGCGTCGAAGGCGGCGCAGATCATGTGCACGGCGACCAGGTGGATCTCCTGCACGGTGGCTGTCGAAGGGGCCCGCACGCACAGCGACTCGTCACTGCCCGCCATGAGCGGGTTGGGCTCGCAGCCGGTGAGCGCCCACACCCGTACGCCGGCCGCGCGGGCGGCGTCGGCCGCGGAGAGCAGGTTGGCGCTGGCGCCGCTGGTGGACAGCAGCATCAGGACGTCGCCCTCGCGGCCGTGGGCTCGGACCTGGCGGGCGAACACCTCGTCGACGCCGTAGTCGTTGGCGATGGCCGTCGTGGAGGAGGTGTCGGCGTGCAGGGCGATGGCGGAGAACGGCGGGCGGTCGTCGCGGTAGCGGCCGACGAGTTCGGCGGTCAGGTGCTGCGCCTGGGCGGCGCTGCCGCCGTTGCCGGCGGCCAGCAGCCGGCCGCCGCCGCAGAGGACGGCGGCGAGCCGCGAACCCCAGCGTTCGGTGATGTGCGCGGAGGCCCGGAACGCCCCCAGCGCCTCCTGGAGTTCGTCGCAGTGCCCGACGACGGGCGGGTGCACGGTCATCACGCCACCTCCTTCGACAGTGCGTGGTCGGCGAGGGTCAGCCGGTACACCTGCTCCGCGCCGTCGGCGACGCGCGCCCAGGTGTAGTGCCGCAGGACGCGTTCGCGGCCGTTCCTGCCGTACTGGCGGCACAGCCGTTCGTCGGCGAGGAGTTCACGGGCGGCGTCCGCGATGGCCTCCGGGTCCCCCGGGGCGACCAGGCGGCCCGTGGTCCCGTCGGCCACGGAGTCGCGGTGGCCGCCGACGTCGGTGGCGAGAACCGGTACGCCGCAGGCCATCGCCTCCAGCGGCACGATGCCGAAGGGCTCGTAGACCGGGGTGCACAGCACCAGGTCGGCGCTGCGGAGCAGGGCGGGCATGTCCTCGGGGTCGACCGCGCCGAGCAGCCGGACCCGGTCGGCGACGCCGGTGCGGCGCGCGAGCGCGGTCAGGCGCTGTGCCTCGGGGTCGGCGTCGAGTCCGCCGGCGGGTGGGCCGCCCGCGATGAGGAGTTCGGTTCCGGGGATGCGGGCCAGGGCGCGGATGGCCTGGTCGTAGCCCTTGCGAGGCACGAGCCGGCCGCAGGCGAGCAGCCGGTGCCGCTCCGTGCGGGCGGGGGTGCGGCCGGTGTCGGCGGTGGGGTGGAAGTGCTCGGCGTCCACGCCGCAGGGGACGACGGACACCTGTCGGGGCGGTACCCCCATGTCCCCGAGTTCGACGACCTCGTCCGTGCAGGTGGCCAGGACCCTTTCGCAGGCGCGGCCGAGCTGCCGTTCGATGCCGATGCGCTCGTACGGGCTGGTGTCCCGCATGCCCTGGTGGCGCCGCTTGACGGTGCCCAGGGCGTGGAAGGTCTGCACGAGGGGGACGCCGTGCGGCCGTACGCCGATCCGGGAGGCCATGCCGGACATCCAGAAGTGGGCGTGCACCACGTCGGGCGTCTCCCGCGCCCAGGCGCGGGCCAGGTGGGCGCCGAAGGCGGGCATGTGCGGGAACAGTTCGTCCTTGGGCACGGCCGCGGGTGGTCCGGCCGGCACATGTTCGACGACCGCGCCGCCGGGCAGCGGCACCCGGTCGGGCAGGGCGGTGGCGTCCCGGCGGGTGTAGACCGTGACGTCGTGGCCGCGCTTGGCCAACTCCTCGGTGAGGCGGGCCACGTAGACGTTCTGTCCACCGGCGTCGACGCCGCCGAGCGCGGCGAGCGGGCTCGCGTGCTCGGACACCATGGCGATCCTCATCGGGTCACCTCCTTCAGCAGCCGCTCCCAGTCGTCCAGGAAGCGGGACAGCCCGTAGCGGGACAGGGCCGCCGCACGGGCCCCGTCGCCGACCGTCCGCGCGTGCAACGGGTCGGCGAGGAAGTCGCGTACGGCGTCGGTCAGTACGTCGATGCGGTTGGAGACCACTCCGGCGCCCGGGGGCACGGCCTCGGTCACCTCGGTGGTGGCGAGGGCGACCACGGGCATGCCCAGGTGCATGGCCTCCAGGAGGGACAGGCCGAGGGAGGTCCAGCGGACGGGGTGGACGTAGACGCGGCGGCGGGCCAGTTCGGTGTGCAGGTCGCTCTGGGGGACGTCCTGTGTGCGGCAGCGTTCGGGGTCGACGCCGATGTGCTCGGCGAGTCCGTCGGTGCGCATGCCGAACACGTCGAGCGGGGCGGCGCGGGAGAAGGCGGGGAGCAGGTCGGTTCCGGTCGTACGACCGCGCCGGACGGGCTCGTTGACGACGACGGCGGCGCGGTCCAGTTCGCCGGTCCAGCGGTGGCCGGGGTCGACGATGCCGTGTTCGATGACCGTGGTGTCGGCCGGACCCGCGTCCCACATCAGCCGGTTGAAGTGGGTGACGTGGACGAGGGTGGTGACGTCGGGGAGGTCCGCCGCGGGGTGGCGGGTGTCGGGCACGTCGCCGTCGGGGGCGTTGTGCTCCAGGTAGACCAGCGGGGGGCGGCGGCCGAGCCACTGGTCGACCAGGGCGATCTCGTGCGGGCGCTGGATGATCACGAGGTCGATGTGTTCGTCCGGCAGCCGCTCCGGGGGTACTTCCACGACGGAGTCCGGCCAGTCCCAGGTGCGGGCGCGGCCGAGACCGTCGGGCCCGCGGTCCGGGGTGACGGGGACGAGGTAGGTGTGCGGGCCCTGCACGAAGGCCGTGGTCCACGACCCGTGCACGTGCCAGATGAGGATCCTCATGCCTCCCCCAGGAGTTTCTCGACGGCGGCTGCCACGTCGGTGGCGGTGACGGTGTTCAGGCAGGGGTGGCCGGGGACGGGGCAGTCCCGGGCCCTGCTGTCGGCGCAGGGCGCGTCCTGGTCACCGAGCAGGACGTACGGGACGCCGTACGGCCGCCAGCGCTCGGCCGGTACGACGGGTGCGAACAGGGACACGACCGGGGTGCCGACGGCGGCGGCGAGGTGGGCGGGCGCGGTGTTGCCGGTGACGACGACGGCGGCGCCCGCGAGGACGCCTGCCAGTTCCGGGGCCTCGGTGCGGCCGCCGAGGTCGGTGCCGTGCTCGCCCGCCACGTACGCGGTGAGGTCGCGTTCGTCGGGGCCGCCGGTGACCAGCACGCGGTGCCCCGCGGCGGCGAGTTCGCGCACGGCCTCGGCGCCGCGTTCGGGGCTCCAGGCGCGGGCGGGGACGCTGGCGCCGGGGTGGAGCACGACGTAGGGGCCGGGGCCGGTCAGCGCGTCGGTGCGGGGCGGCGTGCGCACGCGCAGGCGTCCGTCGTCGGGGCGGGGGAACCCGGCCGCCTCGGCCAGGTCCAGCGCGGCCTCGGCCTCGTGGGCGTGCGGGGCGCGCCGGTGGCGCAGGTCGAGGAGGGAGCCGGGGTAGTCGACGCTGTCCGCGGCGATGTGCCGGACGCCGGCGAGGCGCAGGACGAGGGCGGTGGGCAGCGGGGACTGGTGGAAGGAGGTGAGGATCAGCGCGGTGTCGGCGTCGATCCGGTCCACGAGCGCGTCGATGTCCGCCCGGCTGACGTCGGGCGGCTGGAACCCGCCCCACGGCGCGTCCCACACCATCACCTCGTCCACGCCGGGCAGCAGGCGGGCGGCGGGCGCGCCGCGCGACCCGCACAGCAGCGTGACGTGGCCGGCCCGGGCGGCGACGGCCCGTACGGCGGGCCCGGCGAGCAGCACGTCGCCGAAGCTGTCGAGCCGGGTGACGAGCGCCTTCATCGCGGCCTCCCGCGGGTCTCCACGGCGGCACGGGACCGGGCCGCCGTGGGCGCGGGCGCGGCTTCGCCGGCGTCGGCACCAGCACCGGCACCGGCGGCCGTCTCCGCACCGTCCACGCCCGCGCCCGGCCTCCCGCACGTGTCCACCGGAGCACGAGATGCCGCCACCCCGGACGCGGGCACGGGCCCGTCCGCGTCGGCGGCCGTCGCGGCACGGTCCGCGTCCGGGGCGGACGCCTCCTCCTGACGCGTTCCGTCGGTGCCCGTCCCGAACGCCGCCTCGATGGGTCGTTCGTCCGCGAGGACCCGGCCCCTCGGCGGGCCGGCGAGTACCGCCCGTACGGCGGTCAGGAGGTCCGGGGCGACGTGGGCCGCGGTGGCCGTCTCCTCCGGGCGGGTCCGGGCGTTGGGGACGAGGATGCCGTGAGCGCCCGCGCGTTCGGCGGCCTCCGTGTCCGCGCCGATGTCGCCGATGACGACGCAGTCGGCGGGGGTGGCGCAGACGCGTCCGGCCGCCCAGAGGACCAGGCCGGGCTGCGGCTTGCGGCAGTGGCAGCCGTCGTCGGGACCGTGCGGGCAGATCGCCCAGACGTCGAAGGGGCCGATGAGGTCGTCGATCCGCCGGTTGACGCGGCGGACGTCGGTGTCGCTGATGAGACCGCGGGCTACACCGGACTGGTTGGTGACGACGCCGACGCGGATGCCGTGTGCGCGCAGCAGCGCCACCGCCTCACGGGCACCCTCGACGGGCCGGACCCGCCCGGGGTCGCCGTTGTAGGGGACGTCGTGGACGAGGGTGCCGTCGCGGTCGAAGAGCACGGCCTTGACGGGGCTCATGCTGCCACCTCCCGCCAGGCGGGGGCGGCGCGGTGCCGCCACATTCCGCTCAGCCGGTGCCAGGTCGCGGCGGGTGGGATGAGCGCGCTGGTGACCAGCATGGTCGTGACCTCGTGGCGGGTGTGCGGCCCGGGGACGATGCGGGCCCACGCGAACTCGGCGGTGCCTGCGGCCCAGCCGAGCCCGGCGAGGGCGGCGGTGCGGGGGCGGCCGGCGGCGGCGAGGACGAGGGCGGCCGTGCCGGTGGCGGTGATCGCCGCGTGGCGCCGGATGCGGCCCTTGGGAGCGACCGCCTTCGCCCACCAGCCGGGGCCGTGCAGCCGTCGCATCAGGGCGTCGTCGGCGTTGCCGCGCTGCTGTTTCAGAGACACCCAGCGGGAGGCGGGGCGTACGGGGTGGCGGGTGGTGCGGCGGCCCCGCCGGATGCGCCAGCCGGCGTCGAGGACGCGCAGCGCGAGGTCGGCGTCCTCACGGAAGGCGCGGGTGAAGCGTTCGTCGAAGCCGTCGACCTCCTTGAGCACGTCGGTGCGGTAGGCCATGTCGGCGGTGATCCACTGGGCCCGCGCGAGGCCGGCGGTGCCGCGCTCCCAGTCGGTGGGGCGGCGCTCGCCGGGCAGCGGGACGGCGATGACGCCCTGCACGGCTCCGGTGTCGGGGGCCGCCTCGGCGAGGTCCTGGACCAGTTGGTCGCACCAGTGCGGTCCGACCTGCACGTCGTCGTCGAGGAAGGCGGTCCAGGGTGAGGTGACCGCGCGGAGGCCGGTGTTGCGGGCGGCGGCGGGCCCCCGGCCCCCGCTGCGCAGCACCACCGTGCGCTCGCGCAGGTCGCCGAGGACGCTGAGCGGATGCTCCAGCGCGTCGGGGTCGGCGTCGGGGTCGGGCCGGTCGTCGACGAGGACGATCTCGTCGGGGCGGGGCCCGATCGCGGCGACCAGCGCTGCGAGGCAGTCGGCCAGCGTGTCGCGGACGAGGGTGGGGACGACCACGGCGTAGCCCGTCATGGGGCCGCCGGTCGCGGGTGCGCCACTCATGCGAACGCCTTCCCCCGGCGCACCGCGAACGGGCCGATGGCCAGCAGGTCCACGGGTGCGGAGCCGAAGCACTCCAGCGCGTCGCGCGGGTCGTCGACCATGGGCCGTCCGGCGGTGTTGAGGCTGGTGTTGACCACGACGGGCAGCCCGGTGCGCCGTTCGAAGGCGGTCAGCATGCGGGCCACGAGCGGCTCGCGACGCTCCTCGACGGTCTGGATGCGGGCGGTGCCGTCGACGTGGACGACGGCGGGGATGCGGTCGCGCCAGGCGGGGGCGACGTCGTGCACGAAGAGCATGTACGGGCTGGGGACCGGCCCGGTGAAGATGTCGGGGGCGCGGTCGGCCAGCACCATCGGCGCGACGGGACGGAACTCCTCGCGGCCCTTGACGTGGTTGAGCCGCTCCAGGTTCTCCGCACGGCCCGGGTGGGCCATCAGGGAGCGGTGGCCCAGGGCGCGCGGCCCGAACTCGCTGCGGCCCTGGAACCACGCGACGACGCCGTCCCGGGCCAGTTCGTCGGCGACCGTCTCGGCGATGTCGTCCGGCTCCTCGTAGGGGATCGCGGCCGTCTCCAGCCAGGCGCGGATCTCGTCGTCGCTCCAGCCCCGGCCGAGGGCGGCGCCGGGCATGGGCTCGGGGGCGGCACCCTCCCGGGCGGCGGCCACGTGCAGGGCGCCGCCGAGCGCCGTGCCCGCGTCGCCGGCGGCGGGCTGCACCCACACGTGCCGGTACGGTCCCCGGGCGGCGATCTTCGAGTTGGCGACGCAGTTCAGCGCGACGCCGCCCGCCATCGTCAGCGCTTCTCCCTGGGCCTCGCGGTGCAGCCAGTGGACGAGTTCGAGGAGCAGTTCCTCCAGTACGGCCTGGGTGCTCGCGGCGAGGTCGGCGTGGTCCTTCGTCCAGTGCTCGCCCTTGGCGCGGGCCGGGGCGAGGGCCGCCCAGTCGACGCCGTGGGCGCGGAAGCCGCCGTCGCCGGTGGCGTGGATGTGCTCGCGCAGGCGGTCGAGATGGCGGGGGGTGCCGTAGGAGGCGAGGGCCATCACCTTGTACTCGTCGCTGCTGCGCAGGAAGCCCAGGTGTTCGGTCAGTTCCTCGTAGACCAGACCGAGCGAGTGCGGGAGCGCCTGCGTGGCGAGCGTGTCGAGCTTGCCGTCGCGGTAGCGGCCGGCCAGGTGGGAGGCGGACTCGCCGCGTCCGTCCAGGACGAGGACGTCGTTGTCGGGGTGCGGTGAGGCCGGTCCGGCGGAGGCGGCGTGCGCCACGTGGTGCGGGACGAAGACGACCTGCTCGGGGTCGAGTCCGGGCAGCGCCTCGGCGAGGAACTCGGGGGCGCGGCGGGCGTACTCCAGCCGCAGCGGGTCCCAGGGGTCGTCCAGGCCCATGGCACGGGCGGGCCGGGCGAGCGCGGGGTCGAAGGAGTACGCGACGGCGTCCAGTTCCTCGGGCCGCACCCCGGCGTGTTCCAGGCACCATCGCGCCGACAGCTCCGGTACCTCCCACGCCGAGAAGGGCAAAGGGCGCTTGCCGTGCTTGCGGCGGCTGAAGCGCTCTTCCTCGGCGGCCGCGACGGTCCGGCCGTCGACGACGAGTGCGGCGGCCGGGTCGTGGAACAGGGCGTTGATACCGAGGATGCGCATGGAAGGTGCTCCGTCCCGGGCGACTACTGGTGTCTCTCTGGGCTCGCGGGTGCCGCACCGCAGCTGACTCAAACACTTGGAGACAACTCACTTCCGGATATGACCGGATATGTCACTGCCTGTGAGCGACTGTCCGTGAGCAACGGTCTTTGAGCGACGGTCCCTGAGCGACTGTCCGTGAGCAACGGTCTTTGAGCGACACTCTTTGAGCGACTGCCTGCGACCGGCTTCGTGTGAGCGGCCGACGGCTTTCTGTGAGCGGCCGGGATACGGGTCAGGCCGCGACGGCGTGCGCGAACCAGCCGATGGTCCGCTCCAGCCCCTCGCTCCAGCCGACCCGCGGCCGCCAGTCGAGCCGTTCCCGGGCCAGGGTGGTGTCGGGCTTGCGCCGGCCGGGATCGTCGACGGGGCGTTCCACGAAGCGGATCCGGGAACCGGAGCCGGTGAGCTCGACGACGCGGCGGGCCAGTTCCAGCATGGTGATCTCGTCGGCGCCGCCGATGTTCATCGGTCCGGTCTCGCCGGACGCGGCGAGGGCCAGGACGCCGTCGACGGTGTCGTCGACGTAGCACAGGGAGCGGGTCTGGCCGCCGTCGCCGGCGACGGTGAGGGGCATGCCGTCCAGGGCCTGCGCGATGAAGGTGGGCACGGCACGGCCGTCGCCGGTGCGCATGCGGGGGCCGTAGGTGTTGAAGATGCGGACGATGGCGGCGTCGGTGCCGTGCACCTGGCGGTGGGCGGTGACCAGGGCCTCGGCGAAGCGCTTGGACTCGTCGTAGACGCTGCGCGGGCCGACCGGGTTGACGTTGCCCCAGTACGTCTCGCTCTGCGGGTGCTCCAGCGGGTCGCCGTAGACCTCGGAGGTGGAGGCGAGCAGGAAGCGGGCACCGTCGGCGCGGGCCCGCTCCAGGGCGTTGCGGGTGCCGGTACTGCCGACGTCGAGGGTCTCCAGGGGCAGCCGGAGGTAGTCGGCGGGCGAGGCCGGGCAGGCGAAGTGCAGGACGAGGTCGAACCGGCCAGGCAGGCCGCGCAGGGCCGCCGGGTCGGTGGCGTCGGCGTGGACGAACCGGAAGCCGCGGTGCCGTTCCAGTTCCGCCACGTTGCCTCGGGAGCCGGTGGCCAGGTTGTCCAGGCACACCACGTCGGCGCCGTCGTCCAGCAGGCGGCCGCACAGGTGGGAACCCACGAATCCGGCTCCGCCGGTCACCAGGGCCCGGCGCCAGCCGCGACCGCTCCGGGGGCCGGCGCCCGCGGGACTCTCACTCACGGGGATCTCGCTCACGGGGATCTCGCTCACGGGGTCCTCCTCACTCTCAGCCTCACTTGCGTGTCGGCTGAGTAACCCGGTGAACGCCCCCTCTACCTCGAACTCGCATTCGAAGAGCCTCTATAAACTGAGTATATACTCGCTGTGTATAGTCCTCGCATGCCTTCGCTGACCGGGAAGATGACAAAAACGGGGACCAGGTTGCGCGCGATCGCGACACTCGCGGCCGCCGCCTCACTGACACTCGCACTGAGCGGCTGCACGCAACTCGAGACGACCTCCCCCAGCTCCGTCCGGGGCGCGGCGGGCGCCCAGGCGCGGGCCGGGTTCGGCACCGTCGACTGCGGTCGCGTCAAGTGCATCGCGCTGACCTTCGACGCCGGACCGAGCGAGCACTCCGCCCGGCTGCTCGACATACTCAAGGAGAAGAAGGTCCCGGCGACCTTCTTCCTGCTCGGCAAACGACACATCGACACCTATCCCGAGCTGGTCAGACGCATGGCCGACGAGGGCCACGAGGTGGCCAACCACACCTGGACGCACCAGATCCTCACGGACGCCGAACCGGACGAGATACGCGAGGAACTGGAGCGCCCCAACAAGGAGATAGAGCGCCTGACCGGGCAGCGCCCCACCCTGATGCGCCCGCCGCAGGGCCGCACCGACGACACGGTGCACGAGATCTGCCGCGAGCTGGGGCTGGCGGAGGTGCTGTGGAGCGTGACCGCCAAGGACTACACGACGAACGACTCCGACCTGATCACCGAGCGCGTCCTGAAACAGTCGTCCCGGGACGGCATCATCCTGCTGCACGACATCTACGACGGCACCGTGCCCGCCGTGCCCGGGATCATCGACGCGCTCAAGAAGCGCGGCTACGTCTTCGTGACGGTCCCCCAGCTCCTGGCCCCCGGAAAGGCCGAACCGGGCAAGGTCTACCGCTAGTCCCTGCGCCCGGTCACGCGACCGGTTCCCTACGATCGCTCCGTGGCCACCTTCTCGCTCGAACGCACCGCCCCGCTCCCGCTGGACGAGGCCTGGCGCCGGCTCACCGCATGGCAGCGGCACGGCGACGCCGTGCCACTGACCCGGGTCACCGTCACCACACCCGGACCCACTCGCCCGGGCACGGTGATCGTGGCCCGTACGGGCGTCGGCCCGCTCGCCTTCGACGACACCATGGAGGTGACCGTCTGGCAGCCACCGCACGACGACAGACCCGGCCTGTGCCGGCTGGAGAAACGCGGCCGGCTGGTCGGGGGCTTCGCCGAGATCGAGGTCCGCCCCGGACCCGGCGGCCGTACCCGCGTCGTGTGGCGCGAGGAACTTAGGGTCCGCCTCCTCCCGTCCGCCTTCGACGGCGCGCTGGGCCGTGCGGGGCGGTACGTCTTCGGCCGCGCGGTCAACCAGCTGCTGCGGCGTCCGTGAACCACCGGTGGCGCTCCGGCGACGGGCCGCGGACAGGATCGCGTGGCACACCCCGCCGCGGGCGTTTCCCGCGTACCGTGCCGCCATGTCTGCCAGAGTGCGCACGTTCATCCAACTGTCCGTGACCGGTGCCCTGTTGAGCCTGGCGGTGGCGACACCGGCCGCCTCCGCCGACCAGGGAACCGCCGTCCCGCTGCGCATCGCCACCTACAACATCCACGCCGGCACCGGATCGGACGGCGTCTTCGACCTCGACCGGCAGGCAGCCGCACTGCGCGCCCTCGACGCGGACGTGATCGGCCTCCAGGAGGTCGACGTGCACTGGGGCGCACGCAGTCAGGGGCTGGACACGGCCGAGGAGTTGGGGCGCCGGCTCGGCATGCGGGTGTCGTTCGCCCCCATCTACAGCCTCGACCCCGCGGAGGCCGGCGGCCCGCGGCGCGAGTACGGCGTGGCGGTGCTGTCCCGCTACCCGGTCCGCTCCGCGACGAACCACGAGATCACCCGCCTGTCCACCCAGGACGAGAATCCGGTACCGGCACCCGCGCCCGGGTTCGGCGAGGTGACGCTCAAAGTGCGCGGAGTGCCGGTGCAGGTGTTCGTGACGCACCTCGACTACCGGTCCGACCCGGCGGTGCGGGTCGCGCAGGTCGCCGACACCCGGCGGATCATGGCGCGGGAGCGGGCGGCCCTGCCGGGTGCGCGGCAGGTACTGCTGGGCGACTTCAACGCCGAGCCTTCGGCACCCGAACTGGCCCCGCTCTGGCGGGATCTGCGCGACGCCGGCACGGGCACCGGCGGCACGTATCCGGCCGCGGCACCCGTCAAGCGGATCGACTACGTGGCCGTGGGCGAGGGCGTGCGGGTGCGCGGCGCCTCGGTCCCGGAGGAGGCCGTGGCCTCGGACCACCGGCCGGTGGTCGCGGAGGTGGCACTGACCAGGTAGGGGTGCGGTCCTTCGCTGGTCAGCGCGCATCCCACTTGTCGGGCCCCCGTGTACGCGGGGGAGGCGGGACGGTGACGGTGGCGGGCCTGGCGCCAGGGTCCAGGCCCGCCTCAGCCGGACGTCTCGGAGGACTGACGCCTCCGTTGCCGGCCACCTCAGAGCGCGTTCGGCACTGCCTGCCGTCCCCAGGTCAGCTTCTTGCGCTCGTCCGCGGCGCGAGGCGGCTCGTGAAGCCACTCGCCACAAGCCGTTCGTACGCGCGGATGACTCCGTCCGGCACGTCTTGCGTGACCATGAAGCCTTGCGCGGGATAGATCAGCAAGCGCTGCAGCGAGCCGACGAGCATGTCGACGACCAGCCGTGCGTCCTGGATCCAGTCGACGTATGCGGGAAGGGTCATGGAGGCCGACGCGCTGACGAATTCCACCCCCGGCCACAGCTTCCGGGCCGTGGCGTAGGCGCGACGTTCCTCGTACGGCTTGCTGACGAGGAGTACGGAGGACGTGTCGGTCCCATGCTCTTCGAGCAGCGCACGGGAGAGAGTGATGTTCTCCCCCGTGTTCCGCGCCCGCGGCTCAACGAGGATCGCAGTGGCCGGAACCCCCAACTCCACCGCCCGCTCACGGTAGTGCTCAGCCTCTCCGCGCGGCATACGGTCGCGAGTGGTACGGCTGGTCGCCCCGGTGAAGACGACCAGCGGCATCATGCCCCGGTGGTACAGATCGGCGGTCGTCTCCGCGACGCCGAGATCATGACTGCCCAGCCCGATCCCCACGGAGCAGGGGCGCGGTTCATGGCCCATTCGCTGGAAGTCCCACAGTCGTTGAGCATCGGCCCATGCCTGTGCTGAGATCACTTGCGCTCGTCCCCCGGTTTCGCCGAGTCGGGAACCTCGAAGTCGTACGTCCATGAGAAGCGCGTCGCCGCGTGCACACCGATCGCGAACTCCACCGCGGTGCCGTCGGCCGTGTACGTCGTGCGGTGCTACTCCATCACCCAGTCACCCGGCGCGAGCTGGAGGAGCCGGGCTTCCTCGGCCGTGGGAACACGCGCGAACAGCGTCTCCCGCATGTGGTCGATCTCGTATCCGGCGTCGTACAGGACACGAAAGCCTCCGCCCGGACCGGCGGGCCCTGGCGTCGGGTCGACGATGCGGGTTCCTTCCACGTGCTCGCGACGGTAGTAGCTGGTCAGCGTATGCGTCGGCTGCGAGCCCTCCCTCACCACGCGGGCACGCGCGTAGACCTCTGCACCCTCCGGCAGACCGAGCGCCTCAGCGACGGCAGCCGACGCCGCCACCCGACTGACGGTCTGAGTCTGCTCATTCCGCTTGTACGCCCGTCCGGACGCCACGCGGTCAGCGACGAATGCCACTTCATCGCCGTCCCGCCACTTGGCCTTGTCGTATCGCGCAACGCCGAGCCGTTTGAGCGGAGCCCGCTCACGGACAACCGTGCCGTGCCCCCGCGAGGACGTGACCAGCCCTTCGGCTTCCAACGCCTTGTATGCCGCATGGACCGTGGACTTCGAACCTTCGCCCGCTTCCACCAGGTCTCTGATCTGCGGCAACCGGTCACCGGACGCGTACTGGCCCTTGCGGATCTGTTCGGCCAGCCGGTCCGCGAGCTCCCGCCACTTGGGCGCCATACAACCCTCCTCTCGACAGCAGCCAGTCAAACACAGTCCCAGGACTGTTGACAGTCCTGGGACTGTGAGGCCAGGATCACCCTTGACGGCTTGCAGTCCTGGGACTGCAACTAGAGACAACTGACGATGAAGACGGCGGCGGCAAGGAGTGAGCGCACGTGGCTTACACGATTGACCGATATCCCTGCGAGGACTCGCCGAGGCTCGGAGCGATGACCTTGCATCCGGAACCCGAGTCCGTCCCCCGCCTCCGGCGCTGGTTCCGGAAGTTCATCGCCCCGTACAACCCGGTCTGCTCGATCGACGACTGTGTCCTGCTGATCTCCGAACTGGTCACGAACGCCATCTGCCACGGCACGTCGGAAGATCCGTGGCTGGTACACGTCGAGTGGTTCCGCGACGGGACCTCACTCCGCGTCGAGGTCCACAGCCCCGGCCTCCCGGCAGGCGTACGACTGCGACACCCGGACGCGCACGACACCCACGGCCGAGGGCTCCACCTCGTCGACTCCCTCGCGGAGTCCTGGCACTCCGGCCCCAGTCGCCTCGGCGGCACGGTCGTCTCGTTCGTGGTCGCTGATGCCTGGCCGGCTTGAGAGGAGGACCGAACCGCGCCGTGGGCGCACGTCCCACAGCGAGTGGTGGGCAGGGACAGCACGAAGGCCTCGCGAGTGAACCCCTCCCGGCTTCAGCCACGCTACGGAAACACGCCCCTCAGCTTCAGACTCTTGCGACACTGAAAAGCCGACGGTGCCGGCGATCGGCACTGATCAGGCCACCGACCCGATGCGCCCCGCCGGTGCCGTCGGGCCGTCGTGGTGGATCGGGGTGTGGGCGCCGGTCAGGGAGGCGCCCGTGCCGCCGCGGCGGGCCGCGACGATCTCGGCGGCGATGGACAGCGCCGTCTCCTCGGGGGTGCGGGCGCCGAGGTCGAGGCCGATGGGGGACCTGAGCCGGGTCAGCTCCAGGTCGCTCACGCCGACCTCGCGCAGGCGTGCCTCGCGGTCGAGGTGGGTGCGGCGGGAGCCCATCGCGCCGACGTAGGCGACCGGCAGGCGCAGCGCCAGTTGGAGCAGCGGTACGTCGAACTTGGCGTCGTGGGTCAGGACGCACAGCACCGTGCGCGCGTCGACCTCGGTGCGTGCGAGGTACTCGTGGGGCCACTCGACGACGATCTCGTCCGCGTCGGGGAAGCGGACCTTCGTCGCGAAGACGGGGCGCGCGTCGCACACCGTCACGTGGTAGCCGAGGAACTTACCGGTGCGGACCAGCGCCGAGGCGAAGTCGATCGCGCCGAAGACGATCATGCGAGGCGCCGGGACCGAGGACTCGATCAGCAGTGTGAGCGGTGCTCCGCAACGTGAGCCTTGCTCTCCGATCTCCAGGGTGCCGGTGCGGCCGGCGTCCAGGAAGGCGCCCGCCTCGGCGGCCACCGTGCGGTCCAGTTCGGGGTGGGCGCCGAAACCTCCGGCGCGGGTGCCGTCCGGGCGGACGACGAGCGCGCGGCCCGTCAGCTCGGCCGGACCGCTGACGATTCGTGCCACCGCCGCCGCCTCACCTCGCGCGGCGGCGGCGAGCGCGGCGGCCAGCGCCGGACGGGCGGGGTCGTCCGCCCGTACCGGCGTGACGAGGATGTCGATGACCCCGCCGCAGGTCAGACCCACGGCGAAGGCGTCCTCGTCGCTGTAGCCGAAGCGTTCGAGGACGGTTTCGCCGTCCCCCAGCGCCTGCCGGCACAGCTCGTACACGGCACCCTCCACACAGCCTCCGGAGACCGAGCCGATCGCCGTGCCGTCGGCGTCCACCGCGAGGGCGGCGCCGGGCCGGCGGGGGGCGCTGCCGCTCACGGCCACCACGGTGGCCACGGCGAAGTCGCGTCCCTGCTCGACCCACCGGTTCAGCTCTTCGGCGATGTCCAGCATCTGTCGGTCTCCTTTGACGATGGGTGGGTGACGGGTTCCCGGGGCGGCGGCTAGTGCACGCCCAGCCAGCTCTCGATCGGGTTGAGGGCGAAGTAGACGATGAAGATCACCGTCAGGGCCCACATGAACGCGCCGATCTCCCGGGCCTTGCCCTGGGCGGCCTTGATGGCGACGTAGGAGATGACGCCGGCGGCCACGCCCGCCGTGATGGAGTACGTGAACGGCATCAGGACGACGGTCAGGAAGACCGGGATCGCGGTGGCCCGGTCGGCCCAGTCGACGTGCCGGGCGTTCATCATCATCATCGCGCCGATGACGACCAGGGCGGCGGAGGCGACCTCCTGCGGCACGATCGCGGTGATCGGCGTGAAGAAGAGGCAGGCCGCGAAGAACAGGCCGGTGACGACCGAGGCGAGTCCGGTGCGGGCCCCTTCCCCGACGCCGGTCGCGGACTCGACGAAGACGGTCTGGCCGGAGCCTCCCGCCACACCGCCGATCGCCCCGCCGGCGCCGTCGACGAACAGCGCCTTCGACAGGCCCGGCATCCGGCCCTTGTCGTCGGCGAGCTTCGCCTCGGTGCCGACGCCGATGATGGTGGCCATCGCGTCGAAGAACCCGGCCAGTACCAGCGTGAAGACGATCATGCCGACCGTCATCGCGCCGACCTCGCCCCAGCCGCCGAACTCCAGGTCGCCGAAGAGCGAGAAGTCCGGCATGGAGACCGCGCTGCCGTGCAGCTCGGGGGCGCCGTTGGCCCACTGCTCGGGGTCGATGACCCCGGTGGCGTTCAGCACGGCGGCGACGATCGTGCCGGTGACGATGCCGATCAGGATCGCGCCGGGCATGTCGCGCGCCTGGAGCATGAAGATCAGGAGCAGGGTGCCCGCGAAGAGCAGGACGGGCCAGCCGGCGAGTTCACCGGTGGGGCCGAGGGTGAGCGGGGTCGCCTTGCCCGCGTGGACGAAGCCGCCCTTGACCAGGCCGATGATGGCGATGAACAGGCCGATGCCCATGGTGATGGCGTGCTTGAGGGCGAGCGGGATCGCGTTCATGATCATCTCGCGGAGCCCGGTGACCACGAGCAGCATGATCACCACGCCGTACATCACACACATGCCCATGGCCTGCGGCCAGGTCATCTGCGGGACGACCTGCCCGGCGATCACCCCGGACACCGAGAGTCCGGCGGCCAGGGCGAGAGGCACCTTGCCGACGAAGCCCATGAGGAGCGTGGTGACCGCCGCGGCGAGCGCCGTCGCGGTGATCAGGGCCTTCTGCCCCAGGGTGTCCCCGGCGGCGTCCTTGCCGGACAGGATGACGGGGTTGAGCAGGACGATGTAAGCCATCGCCATGAAGGTGGTGGTGCCGCCGCGCACCTCACGCGCGACGGTGGATCCTCGGTGGGTGATGTGAAAGTACCGGTCGAGCCAAGACCGGCCGGCCGGGACGCGGGAACCCGCGCCCGCGTCCTCGGCGGTGGTCTTGGGCTCCACTGACTGCTGGGTCATGGGGCCGTCTCCCAAGGTTCAAAGGTGCACCCGGGTCGACCGCCGGGGCGGTCGCGGGATTTGGGATGTGTACGACCCGGGGGACGGCCCGAGACGAACGCGTGCGTGATGGTGCCTGCGTGGTGCGGTGTGCGTCGTGGCACCTGCGTGGTAGTACCTGCGTGGTGCTGTGTGCGGCGTGGCACCTGCGTGGTGCTGCGTGCGTTGTGGGACGTCAAGCACCGCGAGCGGAGCGGGGCTTGGGTTGTGCTCCGGGCGGCGCGGAGTGTGTGACGTTCCGTGCGCCGCCCGGAGGGTCACTCACACCGTGCCGGTCAGGTGCTCCGGCCGTACCGGCGTGCGGTCGAGCGCCAGCCCGGTCGCGTTGCGGACGGCCGCGAGGACCGCCGGGGTCGACGACAGGGTGGGTGCCTCGCCGATGCCGCGCAGCCCGTACGGGGCGTGGTCGTCGGCGAGTTCGAGCACGTCGACCGGGATGGTCGGCGTGTCGAGGATGGTGGGGAGCAGGTAGTCCGTGAAGGACGGATTCCTGACCTTCGCGGTCCTGGGGTCGACGACGATCTCCTCCATCACGGCGATGCCCATGCCCTGGACGGTGCCGCCCTGGATCTGGCCGATGACGGAGAGCGGGTTGAGCGCCTTGCCGACGTCCTGCGCGCAGGCCAGCTCGATCACCTTGACCAGGCCCAGCTCGGTGTCGACCTCGACGACGGCGCGGTGCGCGGCGAAGGAGTACTGGACGTGGCCGTTGCCCTGGCCGGTGCGCAGGTCGAAGGGCTCGGTCGGCCGGTGCCGCCACTCCTCCTCCACCTCGACGGCCTCTCCCTCCAGCACGTCGGCCAGGCCGGCGAGGACCTCGCCGCCGTCGGTGACGACCTTGCCGCCCTCCAGGAGGAGTTCGGCGGTGGCCCAGGCCGGGTGGTAGGAGCCGAACTTGCGCCGGCCGATCTCCAGGACCTTCTCGCGGACCAGCTCGCAGGCGTTCTTCACGGCGCCGCCGGTGACGTACGTCTGCCGGGAGGCGGAGGTGGAGCCGGCCGAGCCGACCTGGGTGTCCGCCGGGTGGATGGTCACCTGCGTGACGCCCAGTTCGGTGCGGGCGATCTGCGCGTGGACGGTGACGCCGCCCTGGCCGACCTCCGCCATGGCGGTGTGCACGGTGGCCACCGGCTCGCCGCCGACGACCTCCACGCGGACCCTGGCCGTGGAGTAGTCGTCGAAGCCCTCGGAGAAGCCGACGTTCTTGATGCCGACCGCGTAGCCGACACCGCGGACGACTCCCTCGCCGTGCGTGGTGTTGGACAGGCCGCCGGGCAGCTGGCGTACGTCCGAGCCCTCGCTGGACTCCCACTGGCGTTCCGGCGGCATCGGCATCGCCTTGACGCGGCGCAGCAGCTCGGCGACGGGCGCCGGGGAGTCGACCGGCTGGCCGGTGGGCATGATGGTGCCCTGCTCCATGGCGTTGATCCGGCGGAACTCCACCGGGTCCATGCCGAGTTCCTTGGCCACCTTGTCCATCTGCGCCTCGTAGGCGAAGCACGCCTGGACCGCGCCGAAGCCGCGCATCGCGCCGCAGGGCGGGTTGTTGGAGTAGAGGGCGATGGCCTCGATGTCCACGTCGTCGACCACGTACGGGCCGACCGCCAGGGAGGCGGCGTTGCCGACGACCGCCGGGGAGGCGGAGGCGTAGGCGCCGCCGTCCAGGACGATCCGGCACTTCAGGTGCGTGAGCCTGCCGTCCTTGGTGGCGCCGTGCTCGTAGTGGAGCTTCGCCGGGTGGCGGTGGACGTGGCCGAAGAAGGACTCGAAGCGGTTGTAGACGATCTTGACCGGCTTGCCGGTGCGCAGGGCCAGCAGGCAGGCGTGGATCTGCATCGAGATGTCCTCGCGCCCGCCGAAGGCACCACCGACGCCGGAGAGCGTCATGCGGACCTTGTCCTCGGGCAGGCCGAGGACCGGGGCGATCTGCTTCAGGTCCGAGTGCAGCCACTGCGTGGCGACGTACAGCTCGACGCCGCCGTCCTCGGACGGCACCGCGAGACCGGACTCGGGGCCGAGGAAGGCCTGGTCCTGCATGCCGAAGTAGTACTCGCCCCTGACGATCACGTCGGCCCGCCGGGCGGCCGCGTCGGCGTCGCCGCGGACGATCGGCTGGCGGTGCACGATGTTGGGGTGCGGGACGTGGCCGACGTGGTGGTCGTCGCGGTTGTCGTGGACGAGGATCGCGTCGGGGGCGGTCGCGGAGGCCTCGTCGGTGATGACGGGCAGCTCCCGGTACTCCACCTTGATCTTCGCGGCGGCACGGCGCGCGGTCTCCGGGTGGTCGGCTGCGACGATCGCGACCGGTTCGCCGTGGTGGCGTACCTTCCCGTGCGCGAGGACCGGGGTGTCCTGGATCTCCAGGCCGTAGTTGCGGACCTCGGTCGGCAGGTCGTCGTACGTCATGACGGCGTAGACGCCCGCCATGGCGAGGGCCTCGCCGGTGTCGATGGAGACGATCTCGGCGTGCGCGACGGTGGAGCGCAGGATCTGGCCCCAGAGCATGTCCTCGTGCCACATGTCGGACGAGTACGCGAACTCGCCGGTGACCTTGAGGGTGCCGTCCGGGCGGAGCGTGGACTCGCCGATGCCGCCCTTGGTCTGGGACCCCTGGGTGATTTTCGTGGGTGCGCCGGTGGCAGCCATGTTCAGACCCCCTCGGACTGACGGGCCGCGGCCAGGCGGACCGCGTCCATGATCTTCTCGTAGCCCGTGCAGCGGCACAGGTTGCCCGACAGCGCCTCGCGGATGTCCGCGTCGGTCGGGTTCGGGTTGCGCTCCAGCATCTCGTCGGCGGCGACCAGCAGACCGGGCGTGCAGAAGCCGCACTGGACGGCGCCGGCGTCGATGAACGCCTGCTGGATGGGGGCCAGTTCGGTGCCTTCGCCGGTCTGCGAGTCGGTGCCCTCTGCCTGCCACCGCTTGGCCCGGTCGAGGGTGGTGCCTCTCCCCTCGACGCCGCCGGTGCTGCCGCAGGCGCCGGTCGCGCAGCCCTCGGCGCGCTCCTTGGCGAAGTCGGCCAGGCCCTCGACGGTGACGACCTCGCGACCCTGCGCCTGGCCGGCCGCGACCAGACAGGAGCACACCGGAACGCCGTCCAGGCGGACCGTGCAGGAACCGCACTCGCCCTGCTCACAGGCGTTCTTGGAACCGGGCAGGCCCATCCGCTCGCGCAGCACGTACAGCAGGGACTCGCCCTCCCACACGTCGTCGGCTTCCTGCGGACGTCCGTTGACAGTGAAGTTGACGCGCATTACGCCGCTTCCTCCGTGGTGTGGCGGGCGCCGCGGTACGACTCCCAGGTCCAGGTCAGCGTCCGGCGGGCCATGACGCCGACCGCGTGGCGGCGGTAGCTAGCGGTGCCCCGGACGTCGTCGATCGGGTTGCAGGCGGCGGAGCACAGGTCCGCGAACTGCTTGGCGGCCGACGGGGTGATGATCTTCCCGTTGTCCCAGAAGCCGCCCTCTTCGAGCGCCGCGTTCAGGAACTCCTCGGCGGCCTCGGCCCGGACGGGCGTGGGCGCGGCCGAGCCGATGCCGGTTCGGACGGTACGGGTCTCGGGGTGCAGGGCGAGACCGAAGGCGCACACGGCGATGACCATGGCGTTGCGGGTGCCGACCTTGGAGAACTGCTGGGGACCGTCGGCCTTCTTGACGTGCACGGCGCGGATCAGTTCGTCGGGCGCGAGCGCGTTGCGCTTCACGCCGGTGTAGAACTCGTCGATCGGGATGCGGCGAGCGCCGCGCACCGACTCCACCTCGACCTCGGCGCCGGCGGCGAGCAGCGCCGGGTGGGCGTCGCCGGCCGGGGAGGCGGTGCCGAGGTTCCCGCCCACGCCGCCGCGGTTACGGATCTGCGGTGAGGCGACCGTGTGCGAGGCGAGGGCGAGACCGGGGAGTTCGGTGCGCAGACCCTCCATGATCCGCGTGTACGGCACGGAGGCGCCGAGCCGGACGGAATCCTCGCCGACCTCCCACTCGGTCAGGTCGCCGATGCGGTTCAGGTCCATGAGGTACTCGGGCCGACGGTGGTCGAAGTTGATCTCGACCATCACGTCGGTGCCACCCGCGATCGGCACAGCGGTGGGGTGCTCGGCCTTCGCGGCGAGCGCCTCCTCCCAGCTGGCGGGGCGAAGGAAGTCCATGACCGGCTCTCTTCTTCGTCTTCGTCTGGTGAGTCGTACAGATTGAGCCAATCCGTGTGCGGCGGTCCCGGCTCGTTCAAGTGCTGTTCACGTGGAGTGGGCTCAGTACACCGCCCGGTGCTCCACCGGGGTCAGTCGCAGAAACCATGAAGGAGTTGGCTGGCCAGCGCGGGCATCTTGTAGATTCGTATGAAAGGAGGTCCTCAGTCACCTCCTCGTTTTCCTCCGGAAACGGGCGACACAGCCGCGTGACCTGGAACACTTCGAGACAAAGAACGGCGGCGACGAGAATGCGGCTGCGCGCACTGCTGGACACCGACGCGCTGGGCCTCAAGCTGCTCGGCGGCGAGGACGAGCTGGACCGCTCCGTGCGGGGCGTGATGACCACCGACCTGCGGGATCCCAGCCGCTATCTCTCCGGCGGGGAGCTGGTGCTCACCGGTCTGGCCTGGCGCCGGGACGCCGCCGACTCCGACCCGTTCGTCCGGATCCTGGTCCAGGCCGGGGTGGCCGCCCTCGCCGCGGGCGAGGCGGAGCTGGGGCGCGTGCCCGAGGACATGGTGGCGGCGTGCGCGCGGCACCGGCTGCCGCTGTTCGCGGTGAACGAGTCGGTGGCCTTCGCGACCATCACCGAACACGTCGTCCGCCAGGTCTCCGGCGAGCGGGCCGGCGACCTCGCGGCCGTGGTGGACCGGCACCGCCGGATGATGACCTCCGGCCCGGCGGGTGGCGGCCCCGACGTCGTCCTGGACCTGCTCGGCTCCGACCTGGACCTGCGGGCGTGGGTGCTGTCCCCGACCGGGCGGCCGGTCGCCGGCCCGAAGGACGCGGGCTTGGCCCTGTCCTCGGAGGTGTGCGCGCAACTGGCGGCGGAGCATCTCGCGGCCACCCGCGCGGGCCGGCGCGCGCCGCACCGGGTGACCCTCGGCGCGACGACGTACAGCCTCTTCCCGGTGCACGGCTCCGGGCACCGCCCGGCGGCCGGCGCGGGGCGTCTGCCGCAGGCCCCCCGGGACGTGCGCGAGACGGTGCTGTCCGACTGGCTGCTGGTCGTGGAGGCGGACGCCGGGGACTGGGCCGAGGAGCGGCTCGACCTGCTGTACGGCGTCACTCAGCTGATCGCGGTCGAACGGGACCGGCGGGACGCGGCGCGCACGGTGCGGCGGCGGCTCGCGCAGGAGGTCCTGGAACTGGTGCAGACGGGCGCCGCGCCCGCCGAGATCGCGGCCCGGCTGCGGGTCGCGGCACCGGTGCTGCTGCCGGGCCTCGGCGCGGCCCCGCACTGGCAGGTCGTCGTGGCCCGCGTCGAATGGGAGGACGGCGCCGACGGCGCGACGGAGACCGGCCCGGTCGCCCAGACCCTGCTGGAGGAGGTCCTCGTCGACCCGCTCGCCACGGGCCCGGAGCACTCCGACCGCATCGCGGTGGCGCACACCGGCGACGAGGCCGTCGCCCTCGTACCGCTGCCGGCGGTCTCCAGCGAGCACGACGGCTCCGAGACCGGCATCCTCGCGGACACGCTGCTGGCGTCCATACGGGAACCGCTGTCGGCCGGACTGGACGGCGACGGGCGGGTCACGATCGGGGTCAGCGCGGCCGTGCACTCGGCGGAGGGACTGCGCGGCGCGCTGGAGGAGGCACGGCACGCACGGCGGGTCGCCGCGGCGCGCCCCGGCCGGGTGTGCGCGGCCGGCCACCAGGAACTGGCCTCGCACGTCCTCCTGCTCCCCTTCGTCCCCGACGACGTCCGCCGGGCCTTCACCGCCCGGCTGCTGGACCCGCTGCGGGACTACGACCGCCGCCACCGCGCCGAGCTGATCCCGACGCTGGAGTCGTTCCTCGACTGCGACGGCTCCTGGACGCGCTGTGCGACCCGGCTCCACCTGCACGTCAACACGTTGCGCTACCGGGTCGGGCGGATCGAGCAGTTGACGGGGCGTGACCTGTCGCGCCTCGAGGACAAGCTGGATTTCTTCCTGGCACTGCGGATGAGCTGAGACGCGGGGCGCGCGAAGGGCCGAAACGGTCCCAAACCTCGGGACCGGGAAGTCCCACGACTTTGTGAAAAGTTTCACCCACCCTCTTGGCCGGGCCGCCGGATCCGTGCTGAGATGCGGCCACCACTCGAGAGCTCGATGGCGTGCCTAGGGAGGGCGACGTGGCGCATTCCGCCATGGCTGGTTCTGGTTGGGGAACGACCGAAGGTGACGATCCGCTCCAGACCGCGGTATGGCGGTTGCGCTCGCGCGCCTGCTGGGCCGACGCGGCCGCCCTGCTGGAGCCGGTCACCGCGGCCACCGCCTTGCAGCGGACCGCGCTGCTGGTGGAGCGGTGCCTGTACACCGAGCAGGGCTGGGCCCAGGCCGAGGACGCGCTGCGCACCGCCGAGGCGCTGGCCGACAGCGACGACGAGCGCGGGGCCGCCGCCTGTGAACGCGGGCAGCTCGCGTACGCCGCCACGGTGCACGGGGTACGTGATCGTGCCGACGAGGCGCGGGCCGCGCTGGGCCGGGCGGCGGCGCTGATCGCGCCGGGGGCCGGGGGGCGGGCGCTGCTGGACTTCCGGCGCGGGCTGCTCGCGGAGAACCTGACCCGTTCGCCGCAGGCCGCCCGCGCGGCGTACCGGCGGGCGCATGCGGGGGCGACCGCGCACGCCGACCCGCTGCTCCAGTCCTTCACCTGGCGACATCTGGCCGGACTCGCCCTGCGGGAAGGGGAGTTGGCCGACGCACGGCACGGTTTCGCCGAGTCGCTGCGGATCCGCGAGGAGCTGGGGTACCTCGTCGGTACGGCCCCGGCGCTGGTGTCGCTCGCGGACGCCGAGAGCGAACCGGAGGCGTCGCGGCTGCGGGAGGAGGCGCGGCGGCTGTTCCGGCTGCTCGGCGGCGTACCGACGTGGCTGGCACGGCAACTGGCACCACCGGCGGCGGGCGCGGCGACGGCGTGACGGCACGCGCCCCGGCGCTGCGCGGGGCGGCGGGGGCGGCAGCATCCGGCTCGGCGACGGGCACGGCAACGGGTCACTGCACCCGGCTCGGCGACGGGCACGGCCACGGCACCCGGCTCGGCGGGCGTCACGGGAGCCTGGTCCAGTGCGGGGGCGCGCAAGGGAGGACGCGGCGGCACGCGGCCCGGCGGACCCATGAGGCAGGGTGACGGCGCGCGGCCCGGCGGTGCGCGCCGGCGACGGGTGACGGCACCCGGCCCGGCGGACCCATGAGGCAGGGTGACGGCGCGCGGCCCGGCCGCCGTCACGGGAGCCTGGTCCAGCGCGGGGCCGTGGCGGCCCAGGCGGCGTCCCACCCGGCGAGGTTGCGGCGTCGCAGCAGGAGCCCGGTAACCCCGTGGGCGGCGAGACCGGTGAGGGCGACGCCCAGGAAGGCGAGGAGCGCCCAGCCCATCGTGCGGCTGTGGATCTGCTGCGCGGTCAGCGGCGGACCGGTGATCTTCTCCGCCCTGTCGACCCAGACGAGGACGGTGCTGTCCGCGGGCAGCCCCGGCTCGACGTCGGTCTTCCCGGTCCGCGTCCGCCCGTCCGGTCCGGTGAACCGCACCTTGACGGGGTACCGGGTCTTCTTCGCCTCGTCCGAACCGGGCTCCGGGTGGCGCGGGGCGTCGTGAACGAGGACCGCGGGGCGGTGGTCCCGGGTCTGGGCCTCGTGCTCGGCGGTGCCCCGGTAGTGGCGGTGGGCGGTGTCCCCCACCGCGAACATCGCCGCCGGGGCCGCGACCAGCACGGCGAGCAGGATCCCGAGGGCGGCCCACGCCTGCAGCCGGTCGGTGCGGCGCCGCAGGGGATTGCGCCGCCACCGCCACAGCAGGGGGCGCGGTTGTCGTCCGGGGTCGGGAGCTGCGGGCGGTGGCTGTGCGGGAGGTATCTCACCAGCCACGGGTGTGCCTCCTTCCAGGGGCGGGACGGCGGGAGCGGCACCGCCCACGCCGGTCCGGCGGAGAGGGCGCCGGCGCCGGGTCAGTGCGGGTGTTCGTCCGGTGGATCCGTGCCCGTGGTCGACGGGTGGGAGTGCGCGGCTTCCAGGAGCTTGGCGGCGCCGCGGACGGCGGCCGTGTGCGGGGCCGGCACGGCGCGCAGCGGAACGTGCAGCCTGCCGGCGAGGTGGCAGGTGATCTCGGGCCGCAGGGCACCCCCGCCCGCGAGCAGCGGTCCCCTGCTCAGCGCGTCGACGGTGAGGGACGTACTGTCCTGCCGCAGCATCGAGGCCGTCATGTCGGCCACCGCCTCGCCGATCCGCACGGCCGGGACGGTGTCGTCGATGTCCCCCGTGCCCAGCGCGGTGCGGCGCGCGTCGAAGACGGCACCGTCCACCAGCAGCACCACCTCGGTGAGATGCGCGCCGATGTCCATCACGAGCAACGGCCGGGACAGGTCCGCGCCCGCCGCGAGGGCCACGGCGCGCGCGCTGGGGACGGTCAGCACACAGCGCGGGCGCAGCACCTCCACGGCCGTGCGGGCCTCGGCCCGGTAGGCGAACCCGTCCAGCACCGGCGCGGTCACCACGACCAGGGGACGGGCGGAGCGGGGCAGGCGGTGACCGAGCAGCCGGTCGAGCATCCGCGCCGTGCCCTGGGTGTCGACGATGGAGCCGCGCTGGATGGGGTGGACCGCACCGGCGCCGGGGAAGGTCACCGTCGGCACGTCGAGGATCATGCCGCGCCCGGCGACCCAGGCGCGGGTGCGGGCGCTGCCCATGTCGAGGGCGACGCCACTGCACTGCCGGCACAGCGGCCACGGCCGGTGCCGGGCGAGGCCGGCCAGGGGCCGGCGGACCACGGTCATCGTCCGGCCTCCCGCACCTGCTGGCAGCGAGCGCAGTAACGGGCCTGCGGCACGATCATCAGGCGCTCGCGGTCGATGGGACGCCGGCACAGATGACAGCGGCCGTATCGGCCCTCGGCCATGCGCGCGAGGGCCGCTTCCACGTCGGCGAGGACCATGCGCGCGGAGGCCACGAGCTTGACCCGTACCTCGGTCTGCGCGGCGGACCGCCGCTGGGTCAGCTCGTCGGCACGGGACGGGACGGTCGCGATCTGCCGCAGCTGCTCCTCGCGGAACAGCCGCTGCTCGTGGAGGTTGTCCCGGAGTGCGGCGAGATCCTCGGGCGACAGAGGCGACGATGGCGACAGAAGTGCGTCGCGGTCGCCGATGATCTGGTTGTTCACCACTTCACCCACTTCACCCCTTGGGCAGGGCGGGAGACGAAGACTGGACGGACGGTGGTCAGGCGGCGGCGCGGCGCTGGCAGGCGACGCAGTACCGCGTGTAGGGGAGGATTTCCAGGCGCTCCCCCGGGACGGGCTTGCCGCAGCCCAGGCAGGTGCCGTACATGCCGTCGTCGATACGGGCGAACGCCTCCTCGATCTCCTTGAGCACCCGCTCGATGGCGGCCTTCTGCGCGGACATCAGCTGGTCGTCCGCCTGACCGCTCTCCCCGAGGGCCTGCAGCTGGGTCATCCGGGTGTTGCGGGCGTGTTCGAGGCGCTGGCGTGCCTCGTGAGCGGTCAGCCGCTCGGGGCGCGGTTCGATGCGGGAGGTGTCGAGCGACACGGCGAGTCCTCTTCTCAACAGGGCCTGCTTCTCCGAAGGGGGCCTGCGGGTATGGCGAACGCCGGGCCGAACGGACCCGGTCAGCTCAACCATGGCCGGGCCGTCGGGGGAAACCCATCGGGCGCGGGCCCCATTTACCCGGGGACGGAGCATCCACTGGCGGCGCGCCCGGTGCGCGGTCGTATGGGTGTGCCGTGGCCCGGAAATGGGGGCCGGCACCCATCGACCCGGCGGGTGCGGGCGGGGCAGGCTGGTCTTTTGCTCTGTCGCGACCCCGGCCGCGGCTCCCGCCGAGGGTGCGATGACCGACAGTAGAGGCGTACCAGTCGACGCGTCGCAGAAGGAGGCGTACCCCCCGGTGTCCCTGTTCTGGCGGATCTTCGGGCTCAACGCGGTGGTGCTGGGCTTCGCCACGGCACTGCTGCTGTGGGCTCCGGTGACCGTCTCCGTGCCGGTCCTGCTGACCGAGGCGGTCATCCTGGTGGGCGGCCTGGGCGTCATGCTGGTCGCCAACGGGGCCCTGCTGCGCTGGGGCCTCGCGCCCCTGGACCGGCTCACGAAGCTGATGACCACCGTCGACCTGCTGCGCCCCGGCCAGCGGCTGCCGGTGTCCGGCGGCGGTGAGGTCCCCGAACTGATCCGCACCTTCAACGACATGCTCGACCGGCTGGAGCACGAGCGGGCCACGAGCACCGCCCGCGTCCTGCTCGCCCAGGAGGAGGAGCGGCGCCGTATCGCCCAGGAGTTGCACGACGAGGTCGGGCAGAGCATGACCGCGATCCTGCTGGTCCTGGGACGTGCCGCGGACGACGCCGACCAGCCGCTGCGCGACGAGCTGCACCAGGCGCAGGAGATCACCCGGGAGAGCCTGGACGAGGTCCGCCGCCTGGTGCGCCGGCTGCGGCCCGGCGTCCTGGACGATCTCGGTCTGATCAGCGCGCTGTCCTCGCTCACGCACGACTTCGCCACCCACACGGGCCTGCGGGTGGTGCGCCGGTTCGAGGCCGACCTGCCCGTCCTGGACCCCGAGACCGAGCTGGTCCTCTACCGTGTCGCGCAGGAGAGCCTGACCAACGCGGCCCGCCACGCGGACGCCGGGCGGCTGGAGGTGGGCCTCGGCCCCGCCGACGGCGCGGTGACGCTCACCATCGCCGACGACGGCCGCGGAATCGAGGCGGCGTGCGAGGGCGCCGGCATCCGCGGTATGCGGGAACGGGCCCTGCTCATCGGGGCCACCCTCGACATCACCTCGGCGCCCGGCGCCGGCACCCGCATCCGGCTCACCGCACCCGTACCCAGGAAGCAGCCCTGACCATGCCCGACCCGTCCCTGCCCGAGCCGACCGCGTCCGGCCCGACCGAGGTGCCCGCGTCCGATCCGGCCAGGATCCGCATCCTGCTCGCCGACGACCACGCGCTGGTGCGCCGCGGGGTACGGCTCATCCTTGACCGGGAGCCGGATCTCGAGGTGGTCGCCGAGGCCGGTGACGGCGCGGAGGCCATCGACATGGCGCGGACCCACGCCGTCGACCTGGCGGTCCTGGACATCGCGATGCCCCGTCTGACCGGCCTCCAGGCCGCTCGCGAGCTGGCCGCGCTGAAACCGGGGCTGCGCATCCTGATGCTGACGATGCACGACAACGAGCAGTACCTGTTCCAGGCGCTGAAGTCGGGGGCCTGCGGGTACGTGCTGAAGTCCGTCGCCGACCGCGATCTGGTCGCCGCCTGCCGGGCCGCGATGCGCGACGAGCCCTTCCTGTACCCGGGTGCGGTCACCGCGCTGATCCGCAACTTCCTGGACCGGGTGCGGCACGGCGAGGAGAGCGCCGACCACATCCTCACGCCCCGTGAGGAGGAAGTCCTCAAGCTCGTCGCCGAGGGCCACTCCTCGAAGGAGATCGCCGAGATCCTCTTCATCAGCATCAAGACCGTGCAACGGCACCGGGCGAACCTCCTGCAGAAACTCGGCCTGCGCGACCGCCTGGAACTGACCCGCTACGCCATCCGGGCCGGGCTCATCGAACCCTGACGAGTCCGGACGACCCGCGACGAGCCGCGACAAGCTCCGACGGTCCCTCCGAACCGCCCGTGGCTCTGGCCGCCCACTCCCCGGCCGGAGCCCCGGGCTTCCGCTCCACCTCCCCGGCCGTCAGACTGCTGATCAACCGTCACGCACCACCCACCAGCCCAGCAGCACCGACCAGCAGCACCCACCACGCATCACCCACCACGAAAGGGGACGGTGCATGCGCCCCGCACGTCGCACCGCCCCCGCCCTCACACCCCTCCCCGCCCCCGGTCGCCGGCTCGCGGCGACGCTCACCGCGCTGCTGGCCGTCCTGCTGATCCTGGTCCCGGCCGCGCCCTCGGCGGACGCTCGGGGCGCCGCCCCGGGTCTCGTCCCGGTGCCCGCGGCGACGACCGTCCCGCACCCGGACACCGGCTACCACGCCGACGACGGCTGTGCCACCGCCTGCGCCGCCCAGGCCAGGTCCCGGCACGACCACCTCGGTGAGCGTCCGGCGCCCCCGGACCGTCTCGCCGTCACGACACGTTTCACGGGCGGCGCCCCCGCCGCTCGCGCGCGGACCACGGCACCGTCCGGCGCCGTGCCCGTCTCCCCCGGCCGTACGAGCCACGACCGCGTGCGGGCCCCTCCTGTCTCCTCCGGCACCTGAGACACCCGTACTTCTACGTCCACCTTCCTTCACCTTCTTTCGCCGCGGCCGCGCTGGGCCGCTGCCGCGGCGTGCCCGCCGGAGGCCCGTGTTGAAACGTTCCCGTCCCCCCTCCCGTCCCCGCTCCCTGAGGGGGCGTGCGCTCGTCGCCCTCCTGGTGATGGCCGGAGCCGTGGCCATCGCCCTGACCATGCCGATCCGTCTCGGGCTCGACCTGCGCGGCGGCACCCAGATCGTGCTGGAGACCAAGTCCACCGAGACCACCGAGGCCGACCGGGAGGCCACCGACCGCACCGTGGAGGTGCTGCGCGGCCGTATCGACGCGCTCGGCGTCGCCGAGCCGACCATCGTCCGCTCCGGTGAGAACCGCGTCGTCGTCGAGCTGCCTGGCGTACAGGACCCGAAGAAGGCGGCCGACGTGCTGGGCCGCACCGCGCAGCTCACCGTCCACTCGGTGCTCGGCCCGGCCGGGGCCGAAGGAGCGGACGCCGCGAAGGACGCCGAGGCCGACGACGCCAAGCCTGACGACACGAGGCCCGACAACACCGAGACCTCCTCCGGCGCGGACGGCGAGCGCGTCCTGCCGGACGAGTCCGGACAGTCCCTCCGGCTCAAGGCGGCCACGCTGACCGGGCAGGACGTCAAGGGCGCCGACGCCCGCTTCGACCAGCAGGGCGGAGCGGGATGGCACGTCACCGTCGACTTCGAGGACGCGGGCAGCGACCGCTGGGCCGAGGTGACCGGCGAAGCCGCCTGCCACCCGGCCGGCGACCCGCAGCGCCGGGTCGCCATCGTGCTCGACAACAAGATCATCTCCTCGCCGCAGGTCGACCCGTCGGTGGCCTGCGGGGCGGGCATCGCCGGTGGCTCCACCCAGATCACCGGCTCCTTCGACGACGCCGAGGCCCGCGAGCTGGCCCTGCTCGTCAAGGGCGGCGCCCTGCCCGTACCGGTCGAGACCATCGAGCAGCGCACCATCGGCGCGACCCTGGGCGACGAGGCCATCTCGGCCGGCGCCTGGGCCGCCGTCATCGGCACCGCGCTGACCGGGCTGTTCATCATCGTCGTCTACCGGCTCATGGGCGCCCTCGCGACCGTGGCCCTGCTCTGCTACGGCCTGATCTCCTACGCCGCCCTGGCCGCGATCGGCGCCACCCTGACCCTGCCCGGCCTGGCCGGCTTCGTCCTGGCCATCGGCATGGCGGTGGACGCCAACGTCCTCGTCTTCGAACGCGCTCGCGAGGAACAGGCCGCCCGTACCCGTCCGAGCACCCGCTCGTCGCTGACCGCCGGTTTCCGCAGTGCCTTCAGCGCGATCGCCGACTCCAACATCACCACGCTGATCGCGGCCGCCCTGCTGTTCTTCCTGGCCTCGGGGCCGGTGAAGGGCTTCGGCGTCACCCTGGGCATCGGCGTCCTGGCCTCCATGGTCAGCGCCCTGGTGATCACCCGGGTGCTCGCCGAGTTCGCCGCGAGCCGCCCGGCGGTCTTCCGCCGCCCGCACATCACCGGCATCTCGACCACCGGCCCGGTCCGCGACGCCCTGCTGCGCCGCGACCCGTTCCTGCTGCGCCGGCCGCGCCGCTGGCTGGCCGCCTCCGCGGTCGTCCTCGTGGTGGCCGGCTCCGGCATCCTGGTCCGCGGCCTCGACTTCGGCATCGAGTTCACCGGCGGACGGCTCATCGAGTACTCCACGGCCACCCAGGTCGACGCCGACCGGGCGCGGGACGCCCTCGCCGACGCGGGCTTCCCCCGCGCGGTGGTCCAGTCCTCCGGCGACGGCGACCTCACGGTGCGCACCGAGAAGCTGACCAACGCCGAGGCGGAGACCGTCACGAAGACCGTCGGCGAGCTGGGCGGCGAGACGGAGAAGGTCCGCGACGAGCTGATCGGCCCCAGTCTCGGCGCGGAGCTGCGGAAGGACGCCCTGATCGCCCTGGGCCTGGCCCTGGCCGCCCAGCTGCTGTACCTCGCCGTCCGTTTCCGGTTGCTGTTCGGCACGGCGGCGGTCGGCGCGCTCGCCCACGACGTGGTCATCCTGGTCGGGGTGTTCGCCTGGCTGGGCAAGCCGATCGACGGGGTGTTCCTGGCCGCGCTGCTGACCGTGATCGGCTACTCGGTCAACGACTCGGTGGTCCTCTTCGACCGCATCCGGGAGCTGCTCGCCGGCAAGGACCGGAAGAAACCGTTCGCCCGGCTCACGAACCAGGCGGTCCTGCAGACCCTGCCGCGCACGGTCAACACCGGCATGGGCGCGGTGCTCATCCTCGCCTCGCTCGCCCTCCTCGCCGACGACTCGCTCACCGACTTCGCCCTCGCCCTGCTGATCGGCGTGGGGGTCGGCACGTACTCCTCGGTGTTCACCGCCTCCCCGCTGGCCATCGAGATGTACGACCGCGGCGGCGGATCTCGTCCGGCACGCCGCAAGGGCGGGGTCGGGGCCGGGACGGCGGAGAGGAAGGTGCCGGCGAGCCGCGCCGAACGGGAGGAGGTCCGCTAACCGGCAGGGGCACGCACGCGCGGCGCCGCACCGCACCCACGGGCGCCGCACCCTTGGCGTCGCGCTCAGGGGCTCAGGGCGGCGTGCTCAGGGCGTCGTGCTCAGGGCGTCACGGTGAAGTGCTCCCCCACCAGGGCCCGCACCACGGCCAGGTCGCCGGCGATCAGCGCGTCCAGCAACGCCGTGTGTTCGTGGGCGTCGGCGATCAGGTCGGCCCGTCCCCGTACCGCGGGGGCGCCGGCCGGCGGCCACTGGGCGCGGCGGTGCAGGTCACCGGCGATCCTGACGAGCTGGTCGTTGCCTGCCAGCGCGAGCACCGCGCGGTGGAAGGCGCGGTCGGCCTCGGCGTACGTCGCCGGGCAGCCGGACGACGCGGCCCTGACGGTGGCCTCGGCGAGGGGGCGCAGCTCCGCCCAGCGTTCGGCGGGCACCGTTCGGGCCAGGCGGAGCCATACCGGGACCTCGATCAGGGCCCGGACCTCGGCGAGCTCGGCCAGTTCCCGGTCGCCGCGCTCGACGACGCGGAAGCCGCGGTTGGGGACGACCTCGACGGCGCCCTCCAGGGCGAGCTGCTGCATGGCCTCCCGTACGGGCGTGGCGGAGACACCGAACCGCTCGCCGAGCGCGGGCGCCGAGTAGACCTCGCCGGGGCGCAGCTCGCCGGAGACCAGCGCGGTGCGCAGGGCGTCGAGGACCTGCCCGCGCACGGAGGAGCGCTGGACGAGGGCGCGCGGGCGGGGCGAGGGTGGTTCGCTGTGCGTGTGTTCGCCGCGCGCGGCACCGACCGTCTCCCCGGCTCCCCGTGCCCGGTCCGTGTCCGCGGCGCCGGGCCGCGCCGGGACCCGCACCGACCGGGCGGGGTCGGCGGCATCGGCGGTACGGACCCGCCCCGTGCCCGTCCCGGCCGCACCCTGCGTGCTCGGCTTCACGGGTCCTCCTGTGGGACGTGTCGGTACTTGGGGTCATTAACGGCGGGTTGTCACCTGTCCGTCAAGCACCATAAGGGCACGGGCCGTCAGTTCAAATCCCGGGGAACTTCGGTAAGGTAAGGCTTACCTGAAGCTCGCCCGTTCTCCGACGTGGATCGGTGGTCCCGCATGCCTGTCACCCGCTCGGCCCTCACGGACGCCTACGCGCGCCTGTCCGAGGTCCTCCCGGGACTGGGCGTCACCGAGCTGGACGCGGCCCACGAGGTCCCGCGCGGCGGCGGATGGGTCGGCGCCGCCTCTCTCGCGGCGGGCGAGTCGGAGCTGGAGGCCTTCCTCGCCTGGGACGACGCCCAGGTGCTGCGGGACTACGGGCAGCGGGCCCGGCCGGACGTGGTCGCGAGCTTCGGACTGCACCGGTACGCGTGGCCGGCCTGCCTGCTGATCACCGTGCCCTGGTTCCTGCACCGCCGAGTGCCCCGCTACCCCGCCACCCACGTCGCCTACGACCGTTCCGCCGCCGGCCTCCCCCTCGGCCGCATGGCCGTGCGCCCCGCCGGTTTCGCCTGCCTGCCCGGCGATCCGGCCGCCGCCCTGCCCGGTGCCCGCGTGGTCGCCGACGAGGAGGCGCTGCGGACCGAGGTGCGGGCCGCTGTCGCCGAGCATCTGGAGCCGGTGCTGGCGGGTTTCGGACCGCGGATGCGGCGGCGCGGTCGCGCCCTGTGGGGCATGGCGACCGACGAGGTCGTCGAGGGCCTGTGGTACGTCGCCCATCTGCTCGGTGAGCAGGAGCGGGCGCGGCACGAGCTGGAGCTGCTGCTGCCGGGCGCGACCAAGCCGTACGTCGGCGATGCCGCGTTCCGGGAACTGAAGGGGCCGGACGGCGAGCCGCTGCACACCCGGGACCGGGCGAGCTGCTGCATGTTCTACACGCTGCGCCCCGAGGACACCTGCGCCACCTGCCCGCGCACCTGCGACGCGGACCGCGTCACCAAGCTGCTCGCCACGGCGGTCTGAGCGTTCCGGACGCGCTCACGCGCGTCGCCTCCTGAGGTCACCGGCCAAGCTCGCATTCGAACCCAGAACCCGCTCGTCATACGAAAGTTCGAGCTGAACATCGCTCCGGGCACCCCCTCGCGCCCTCTTGGCGTCCTCTTGCCCCGAAACCCCTTGAGGCTCCTGGGGTTTGGGCCACCATGGCGGGCGTCAGGCCCTATCCCAATGCGAGGGACCCCCATGAGATTGACCGACATATCGCTGAACTGGCTGCTTCCGGGCGCCGTGCTGCTCCTGGGCATGCTGGCGGCGGTGGCGGTGCTCGCGCGCGGCAAGCGCTCCTCGGGGAAGGACGCGGGCACGGACGACTCGTGGGAGCGCATGGAGGAGCGCCGCAGGCGCAAGGAGGCCCTCTACGGCAGCGTCTCCTACGTCCTGCTCTTCTGCTGCGCCGCGGTCGCCGCCGCGCTCTCCTTCCACGGTCTGGTCGGCTTCGGCGAGCAGAACCTCGGCCTGAGCGGCGGCTGGCAGTACCTGGTCCCGTTCGGACTCGACGGAGCGGCGATGTTCTGCTCCGTCCTCGCGGTGCGCGAGGCCAGCCACGGTGACGCGGCGCTCGGCTCCCGCATACTCGTGTGGACCTTCGCGTTCGCGGCGGCCTGGTTCAACTGGGTGCACGCGCCCCGCGGCATCGGTCACGCGGGTGCCCCGCACTTCTTCGCGGGCATGTCCCTGTCGGCGGCGGTGCTGTTCGACCGGGCCCTGAAGCAGACCCGCCGGGCCGCCCTGCGCGAACAGGGCCTGGTGCCGCGTCCGCTGCCGCAGATCCGCATGGTCCGCTGGCTGCGGGCTCCCCGGGAGACGTACCGCGCCTGGTCGCTGATGCTCCTGGAGGGCGTGCGCAGCCTCGACGAGGCGGTCGAGGAGGTCCGCGACGACAGGCGTCAGAAGGAGGAGAAGAAGCTGCGGCGGCGCGAGCATGAGCGTCTGGAGCGGGCGCAGCTGAAGGCGATCAGCCGGGGCCACGGCCCCCGGGGCCTCCCCGGCCGCGGTGGCCGGCCGGTCGAGGTCGAGGTGCAGCAGGGCGAACGGGGCGCAGAACGCGCCACCGCGGAGCCTGCCATATCCACCCCGGAGCCGCTGCCCGCGGGCGGGCGTCCCTCCCTGCAGCCCGTACGTCGCGGAGCTGACCAGGTCACCGTCGACCTCACCGCGGAGGACGACACCCAGGCCCTGCCGCGCCTGGACTCCCTGGAGCGCAAACTCAAGGATCTGGAGCAGCAGTTCGGCTAGCCGAAGGCCGAGGGGGCGCCGGGACCCCGGCGCCCCCTCACGCGGCCTCGGCGTCCAGCCGGAACCAGACCGACTTGCCCACCCCGTGCGGCCGTACACCCCACGCGTCCGCGAGGGACTGCACCAGGACCAGTCCCCTGCCGTTCGTGCGCTCCTCCGGTTCGGGAGCCCGCGGCCTGGGCAGCCCGCCGACGAAGTCCCGTACCTCGACCCGCAGTCCGTCCGGTCCGACCGTTGCCGTCAGAACCGCGTCGTCGTCCGTGTGGACCAGCGCGTTGGTGACCAGTTCGCTGGTGAGCAGCTCCGCGATCTCCGACCGTCCGGGCCTGCCCCAGTGCCGCAGCATGTCGCGCAGCGCCCGGCGTGCCTCGGGCACGGCCCGCAGGTCCCTCTGAGCGAGTCTGCACCTGAGCTGTGGCACCGCCCGCCTCTTCCTGTCCCCCGTCCGCGTGCCGATGTCCGTTCCCTTCCGCTCGAAGCCCCTCGAACACGTTCACGGGGGAATCCTTGCCCGGCCGGACCCCAGGCAGTCATGTCGCATGCTCAACGACCGGTTGTTCGGCCACCGGAGCGGTCGAACTGGCCGGTTCCCGCCGGGTGGACGACGGGAATGTCCCGTCGGACCCTACGGCCGCGGCACGTTGCGCAGGTTCGAGCGGGCCATCTGGACCATGCGTCCGACGCCGCCGTCCAGGACGATCTTCGAGGCGGACAGCGCGAAGCCGGTGACCATGTCGGCGCTGATCTTCGGCGGGATGGACAGGGCGTTGGGGTCGGTGACGATGTCGACGAGGGCGGGCCCCTTGTGCTTGAACGCGGCCTTCAGCGCCCCGGCCAGCTCCTTGGGCTTCTCCACCCGCGCCCCGAAGGCCCCGCATGCCTCGGCGACGGCGGCGAAGTCGGGGTTGGCGTTGGAGACGCCGTGCGAGGGAAGGCCCGCGACCAGCATCTCCAGCTCGACCATGCCGAGTGAGGAGTTGTTGAAGAGGACGACCTTCACCGGCAGGTCGTGCTGGACGAGGGTGAGGAAGTCGCCCATCAGCATGGTGAACCCGCCGTCGCCGGACATGGAGACGACCTGTCGGCGCCGGTCGGTGAACTGGGCGCCGATCGCCATCGGCAGCGCGTTCGCCATCGATCCGTGCGAGAAGGAGCCGATGATGCGGCGCCGCCCGTTGGGCGAGATGTAGCGGGCGGCCCAGACGTTGCACATGCCGGTGTCGACGGTGAACACCGCGTCGTCGTCGGCCATCTCGTCGAGCACGGCGGCGACGTACTCGGGGTGGATCGGCACGTGCTTGTCGACCTTGCGGGTGTAGGCCTTGACGACGCCCTCCAGGGCGTCCGCGTGCTTCTTCAGCATCCGGTCGAGGAAGCGGCGGCTCTTCTTCTCCTTCACCCGCGGGATCAGGCAGCGCAGGGTCTCCTTCGCGTCGCCCCACACCGCGAGGTCCAGCTTGGAGCGGCGGCCCAGGTGCTCGGGCCGGACGTCGATCTGGGCGATCTTCACGTCGTCGGGCAGGAAGGCGTTGTACGGGAAGTCCGTGCCGAGCAGAATCAGCAGGTCGCACTCGTGGGTGGCCTCGTAGGCGGCGCCGTACCCCAGCAGGCCGCTCATCCCGACGTCGTACGGGTTGTCGTACTGGATCCACTCCTTGCCCCGCAGGGCGTGCCCCACCGGGGACTTGATCCTCCCGGCGAACTCCATCACCTCGGCGTGTGCGCCCGCCGTGCCGGCGCCGCAGAACAGGGTGACCTTGTCGGCGTCGTCGATCAGCCGCACCAGCCGGTCGATCTCCTCGTCACCGGGCCTCACCGTCGGCCGGGAGGTGACGAGCGCGGTCTCGGCGGCCTTCTCCGGCGCGGGCTCGTCGGCGATGTCGCCGGGCAGGGAGACGACGCTGACGCCGCCCTGGCCGACGGCGTGCTGGATGGCGCTCTGGAGCAGCCGGGGCATCTGCTTCGGGCTGGAGATCAGCTCGCTGTAGTGGCTGCACTCGCGGAAGAGCTGGTCGGGGTGGGTCTCCTGGAAGAAGCCGAGCCCGATCTCGCTGGAGGGGATCTGCGAGGCGAGGGCGAGAACGGGGGCCATGGAGCGATGAGCGTCGTAGAGGCCGTTGATGAGGTGCAGGTTGCCGGGTCCGCAGGAGCCGGCGCACGCGGTCAGCTTCCCGGTGATCTGGGCCTCCGCCCCGGCGGCGAAGGCGGCGGTCTCCTCGTGCCGCACGTGCACCCACTCGATGCCGGAGTGGCGGCGCACGGCGTCCACGACCGGGTTGAGGCTGTCGCCGACGACTCCGTAGAGGCGTTCGACTCCGGCGCGGGTGAGGATGTCGACGAACTGTTCCGCGACGTTCTGTTTGGCCATGGCTCCAGCTATGGCACAGCAAGCGCTGTCACGCCTCCCAGACGGCGGCCGCCGTACGGTCGTCGGCGTAGCCCTTGACCCGGACGCCGCTGTCGGCGAGGAACTCCGCGAGGCCGGGCGGGGTGCCTCCGGCCCATCGCCGCGCGAGGAGTTCGCCCAGCTCCGGCTCGTTCAGCAGCGGCTCGGCGAGGCCCGCGGTGCACATCAGGAGCACATCACCCGGGCGGGCTACGGAAGCGCGGAAGCGGAACGGCTCGCGCGCCGGCTCGACGAACGCTTCGTCGTACGGACCGGGTGGTGTGGTGATGCCGAGGTCCATGGTGAGCCGGTCGTCCCCGCGCTTCCCACCCGGTGCGTCGCCCGGCTCTCCGGTCGGCCTTCCGCTCGGCCTTCCGCTCGGCCTTCCGCTCGGTATCGAGCCGAACCCGACGACGGGCTCACCGGTGACGTCGCCGGCACTCGGCTCCATGTCCCGCCAGGCGCCGTCCCGCAGCCGGAGCAGTCCGCCCGCGCCTACACCGAAGAAGACCCGCGTACGGCACTCGGGATCGGCGGGCAGCAGCAGACAGCGCAGGGTGGCCGCGTACTCGTCCGGGGCCAGGCCCTGTTCGGCGGCGCCGGCCCGGAGTCTGCCGAGGCTGCGGTCGGTGAGGCGGTGCAGGCCGGACTTGAGGTCGCCGCGCCGGGCGGCCCGCAGGTCCTCGGCGAGCCGGGCCCGGCTGCGGCCCACGGCCCGGCCGATCCACTGGCACACCTCGGCGGCGGCGCGGTGCGCTCCGGCGGTCGCGCGGGCGCCGGTCGCCATCGCGACCAGGATCAGCGCCTGCTCCCCCGTGCCGAAGCGGGCCACGAGCAGCGCGTCGCGTCGCGGGTCGCCCCGGTAGCGCGCGGAGTCCCCCCGTACGGACACGGCCCGTAGCGCGCAGGTCCCGTATCGGGCGCCCTCCAGCACGGTGTCCGCCACCAGCCCGTCGAGCCCGTCCGGGTCGGCGGGCGGCAGCGCGGTCGGCTCGGCGTCGTAGGTGGGCGGCCCGGAACCGACGTAGGCGGGCGCGGAGGGCGAGGCCTCGCCGGTGCCGTCCGGGGCCCGCGTGGGCAGGGGCTCCAAGGGCCGCGCGGGGAGGAACGGTGGCGGGAGCGGGGGCAGGCCGGGGATGATCCTGAGTGGGCGCGGTGGTCCGTCGGGGGCCGGTCCGGCGGCCGGAAGTGGTGTGGCGGGGGGTTCGGTGAGATCGGCGGGGCCGGTCCCCGACGTGGTGCGGTCGTGCGGCCCCTGTCGTTGCCCGGCCGGTCGCGGAGGCGACGGCGGTGCGGGCGGCCGCGTGGGGGGTTGCCGCTCGGCTGCGGACTGTGCGGAGCCGGGCTGCCGCTCGACGGCCGGCTGTACGGGACCGGGCTGCCGCTCGGCTGCCGGCTGTGCGGCCGGAGCCTGTGAGCCTGCGGTTGGGGGGCCGGGGATGCCGGTGGGCGCCGCCGCCCACCAGGGGGGCGGTTCTTCGGCCGGAGGCGGTTGCGGCGGTTTCGGCGGTGGCGTCCCCTCCCGGGTGTCCCGGTCCGGCCGGCCGGCCACCGTCCCCGCTGCCGAGGCGAAACGGTCGTCGAGGGAATCGGGTGCGGCCGTGGGGCCGGTGTCGTCAGTGGAGTCGTCGTACAGCTGCCCCCACCAGTCGTCGTCATGACCGGTGGGCCTTCCCCCCTGCTGACTCATGCTCCTGATTGTCCACCGACGGAGCCGTATGAAAACGGGGCATCCGGAAAATCCGGCGCACCCGCGCGCGCCGTACGGCGTGTCGGAGGGACCCCTCGAACAGTGTTGCGAGGCAGGGTGGCCGAGCGGTCCCACCCCCCACGGGAGAACCGCTCGGCCACGCCACATTGGCAGAGTGACCGGCGCTACGGCGATGATGTCCGAAGGCGGGTTCCCGCCGTGGCCGTTTTCCGCCACGGCCGGTCGCGCGGGTACGTGGTGAGTTTTTTCTCGGGGAGGGACGACGCCTGATGCTGGGAGTGCTGGGGCTCAAGGACACGCACGAGTCGGCGTACCGGGCGCTGGTGTCCGTGGGCGCCGCCGACGTGCCCGATCTCGCCCGCCGGCTGGCGCTCGGCGAGCAGGACACCGAGCGGGCGCTGCGCCGGCTGGAGCAGAACGGGCTCGCGGCCCAGTCCTCGGCCCGGCCCGGCCGCTGGGTCGCCGCGCCGCCGGGAGTGGCGCTGGGGGCACTGCTCACCCAGCAGCGGCACGAACTGGAGAAGGCGGAGCTGGCGGCGGCGCTGCTGGCCGAGGAGTACCGGGCGGCGGCGGCCGAGCCCGCCGTGCACGATCTGGTGGAGGTGGTGACCGGCGCCGCGGCGGTCGCCCAGCGCTTCTTCCAGCTCCAGCTGGCGGCGAGCGAGGAGGTGTGCGCGCTGGTCACCGGCACCCCGGTCGCCGTCACCGGCATGGAGAACGACGCGGAGGAGCAGGCCACCGGACGCGGGGTCCGCTACCGGGTGGTGGTCGAGCGGTCGGTACTGGACAAGCCGACCGGCATCACGGAGCTGACCGCCGCGCTGGGCCGCGACGAGCAGGTACGGGTGGTGGACAGGGTGCCGACCAAGCTGGTGGTCGCCGACCGGGCCCTCGCCCTGGTACCGCTCACCGCGCGCTCCTCGGAACCGGCCGCGCTGGTCGTGCACGCCAGTGGACTGCTGGAGCTGCTGTCCGGCCTGTTCGAGTCGGTGTGGCGGGACGCGCTGCCGCTGCGACTCGGCGCGTCCGGCGTCAGCGAGCACGGCCCGGACGGGCCCGACGAGACCGACCTGGAGATCCTCTCCCTGCTGCTGGCCGGCCTGACCGACGCGAGCGTCGCCAAACAGCTCGACCTGGGCCTGCGGACCGTACAGCGCCGCGTCAAGCGCCTGATGGAGCTGACCGGGGTGACGACCCGGCTCCAGCTGGGCTGGCACGCGTACGAACGGGACTGGGTGGCCCGGAAGCACTGAACGGGCCCGCCGCCCTGCCCGAGCCGCCGGACATCTGCGCTCGGCGCCCGTCTCCGGCACCCTGGACAGATGGGAGCGTGGGACCTCCTGCTGTCCGGCCTGGTCATTCTGCTCGGGCTGTGCGGCGTGCTGCTCCCGGGCATGCCGGGGGCGTGGCTGGTGTGGGCCGGGGTCCTGTGGTGGGCGCTGGAGGATCCGCGGCCTCTCGCGTGGGCCGTGCTCGTCGGCGCGACGGTGGTCCTGCTCCTTTCCCTGGCGGTCCGCTGGACACTGCCGGCGCGGCGGCCGCGCCGGGACGACACCACCCGCCGGATCACGGCGTACGCGGGCGCGGGCGCCTTCCTCGGCTTCGTCCTGGTCCCTGTTCTCGGCGCGATCCCCGGCTTCGTGGGCGGCGTGTACCTCGCCGAACGGCTGCGGCTCGGCCGGCACGGCGAAGCGGTGGCGGCGCTGCGCACGGTGATGCGCTCGGGCGGCTCCCGTGTGCTGACGGAACTCTTCGCCTGCCTGCTGATCACCGGAGCGTGGCTGGGCGCGGTGCTGGCGGGCTAGCGCGGCGCCCTCCACGGTGAACAGCCGCGTCCTGCGCTCCAGACCGCCCGCGTACCCCGTCAGGGAGCCCGTCGGCGCCGATCACCCGGTGGCAAGGGGCGCAGGATCAGCCAGCCGGCCGACGGGGCTGTCGGTCTCGGTCCAGTACGTCGTGGTCGTGATGGTCGTCGTCATCGGTGCTGCTCCCACTCTCCTGCTGCGCGCAGGTGGTTCAGGGCGTACGAGCGCCAGGGGCGCCAGGTGTCGGGCACGGCCGGGCCGGGCGGGGCGACGTCCGGGTCACCGAGGGCGCGGGTGCGGACGACGGCGGCCGTACGGGCGTCCAGGCCCGGCACGGCGAGCAGCGCGCGCTCGGCGTCGTCCCGGTCGGCGCCCGGGTCCAGGCGTACGGTGCCGTCGGCGAGGGCGGCGGCGAGCGCGCCCGGGGTGCCGTCCGGCTCGGCACCGGCGAGGACGGCCGGTTCGGGGAAGAGGTGAGTGAGGGTGCCGCACGGCGCGTCCAGCGTCTTGCCGTACCGCCGCACCAGCCGCTCGGCCTCCGCCCGCCCGACCAGGGCCCGGACGGCGAGTTCGTCGGGGTCGGCGGTGCCCGGTGAGCGCAGCCCGGGGCGGGCGGCGACCAGCGGGCCGAGCCGGGGGTCGGCGCCGAGCCGCTCGTCGACGGCGTACGGGTCGGCGTCGAGGTCGAACAGCCGCCGCAGCCGCTGCACGGAGGTGGTCAGGTCGCGGAGGTCGGTGAGGTGGAGGCGGGCGTCGAGCCAGCCGCCGCTGCCCGCGCGTGGTCCGCCCGGCCGCTCGTCGACGGCGACGATCCCGGTGCCGTGGGGCAGGCGCAGGGTGCGCCGGTAGACGCGGCGGCCCGGCGGGCCGCTCATCTCCTCCACTCCCGCGACGGCCTCCCGCTGGAGCAGGTCGAAGACGGGACCGGGCTGGTAGGGGCCCCGGTGGGCGAGCCGCAGCGGGATGCCGGCGGAGGGGGCGGCCGCGCGCCGGGCGGCCGCCCGGTCGCGTGCCGGGGCGGTGGCGCGCAGCGCGCTCGGGGTGGCCGCGTAGACGGCCCGGATCGTGTCGTTGAACTGCCGCACGCTGGCGAACCCCGACGCGAACGCGATCTCGGTGACCGGCAGGCCGGTGGTCTGCAGCAGGACCCGCGCGGTGTGCGCCCGCTGGGCGCGGGCCAGGGCCACGGGCCCGGCGCCGAGCTCGGCGGTGAGCTGCCGCTGCACCTGGCGGGCGCTGTAGCCGAGCCGGCCGGCGAGTCCGGCGACACCCTCGCGGTCGACGACGCCGTCGCCGATCAGCCGCATGGCCCGGCCGACGACGTCGGCGCGGACGTTCCAGTCCGCCGAGCCCGGCACGGCGTCCGGACGGCACCGCCGGCAGGCCCGGAACCCCGAGCCCTGCGCGGCGGCGGCCGTCGCGTAGAACCGCACGTTGTGCCGCTTCGGCGTGACCGCCGGGCAGCTGGGCCGGCAGTAGATGCCGGTCGTCTCGACGGCGAAGAAGAACGCGCCGTCGAACCGGGCGTCCCGGCTGCGGACGGCCTCGTACCTGCTGTCCTCGTCCGTCAGGTGCTCTGCGGTCTTCGTCCCGTTCCCCATCACGCTCTCCAGTCTCCGCCGGACCGGAGGGCCGGGCTGGCGGAATTCGGACATGGCGTCGGCGGGGCGGCGGCTACCGCACGCGGCCCCGCTTGGCCTCCATCGCCGCCTTGCCGATGGCTCCCCGGCGCTTCCACTCCTTGCGGATCTCGGCGCGCACCCGGGCGTCGGTCTTGGCGACGATGCGCTGGTTCTCCCGCATGAGCTTGCGGTAGCTCTCCAGCCGTCGCACGGGCAGCTCACCGGTGTCGATGGCGGCGACGACCGCGCAGCCCGGCTCGCTCTCGTGGGCGCAGTCGTGGAACCGGCAGCCGCGGGCCAGCTCCTCGATCTCGGCGAACACCTGCCCGACCCCGGTGCTCGCGTCCCAGAGCCCGACGCCCCGCAGCCCGGGGGTGTCGATCAGTACTCCCCCGCCGGGCATCACGAGGAGGTTGCGGGTGGTGGTGGTGTGCCGGCCCTTGCCGTCGACGTCCCGGGTGGCCTGTACGTCCATGACGTCCTCGCCGAGCAGTGCGTTGGCGAGGGTGGACTTGCCCGCGCCGGACTGCCCGAGCAGCACGGCCGTACCACCGCTGACGACGGCGCCGAGCACGTCGAGCCCTTCGCCGTGCTCGGCGCTGACGGACAGCACCGGCACGCCGGGCGCGGCGGTCTCCACGTCCTGGACGAGGTACGCCAGGGACACCGGGTCGGGAACGAGGTCGGCCTTGGTGAGCACGACCAGGGGCTGCGCCCCGGACTCCCAGGCGAGCGCGAGGAACCGTTCGATCCGGGCGAGGTCGAGCTCGGCCGCGAGCGACACGGCGACGATCGCGTGGTCGACGTTGGCCGCGAGGATCTGCCCCTCGGAGCGCTTGGAGGAGGTGGAGCGCACGAAGGCCGTACGGCGCGGCAGACAGGTCCGTACGTAGCGCGGGTTGCCGTCCGGTTCGACGGCGGCCCAGTCGCCGGTGCAGACGACGCGCAGGGGGTCGTGCGGGGTGACGAAGGCGGTGTCGGCCCGCAGGATCCCGTCGGCGGTGACGACGTCGCACTGACCGCGGTCGACGCGGACGACCCGGCCGGGCAGGAGACCCTGCCCGGCGTACGGGGCGAACTCGCCCTCCCAGCCCGCGTCCCAGCCGTAGGCGGCGAGGACCTGCTGGGCATGGGAAAGGGAGGATGTGTTGAGTGAAGCGTTGAACAAGGGGGGCCCTTCGAAGGGTGGCCCCGGCGGCGCGCTCCGCGCGGAAGTCGAGTGGGTGTCAGCCGGAGACCACAGGGGTGGGAACGATGAACTCCTGAATGCGGGCCGTGCCCGTCACCGTGACAGTCATCAACGTCCTCACCTCCTGCTTCTTCTCGACGAACCAACACCGCCCCCTCGAGAACGGCTGAGCGGAAGCCTAGCCCCGCCCCAGGTCGCGGCACCACCGATTAAACGCCGGGCCTCACCCGCACGAAAAAAAGGAGCTGCCGCAGACCGACGTCATGCCGCGAGCCGTACAACGTCCTGGGCGAGGGCCCGGGTGTCACCGGCCTCGACGACCGGCCGCCGGTAGCTCACGGCGACCCCGGGAGGCGTGGTGGTCTCCACCGGTTCGTGCCGCGGTACACCCGGGATCCTGGGTGTCCGACACCTGGGGTCACCACGGTCTGGTTCCGACTCCACGGTGCGACCAACCTGGTGGTCAGGAAGCCGGCAGCCGTCGTGGCTGCCGGACACTCGCCTCGGACCCGCACCGGCGCGCATCTCGCGCGGCGGGGACGCCGATGAGGCGACGCTACCGAGGAGCACGCATTGAGCATCACCGACACCGTGAGCTGGAACCCCGAGGCCCTCGACGCGATCCTCTCGAACGACGAGGGGCGTCCCGTTCTGTTCACCAACGCCCGCATCCTGACGATGGACCCGCTGATCGCGACCACGACCGGCGCCGACCTCCTCTTCGTCGGCTCCCTCGTCGTCGGGGTCGGCCCCGCCATCATCACCGCGGCGGGGGACGACAACGCCGTCGTGGTCGACTGCACCGGCCTGACCATCACCCCCGCCGTCGTGGACACCGTCGCGCTGGCCGGCGGCCGCGGCCACCGCTCCGAGTACGTCGCGACGCTGTCACCGGGCAACACCGCCGACTTCCTGGTGCTGCCCGACGAACTCGCCGCCGACGTTCCGAGCGCGGTGGCCACTCTCATCACCCGGCCGGAGCAGGTGCGCGCACTCGTCGCGGCCGGCCGGCCGGTCCTGTGGGCCGGCGGCGGCGTCCCCGGCCGGGCCACCGCCCCGGAGGCGGGCATCCCGGCGGCCGAAGACCTGACCGGCAGCCCGCGCGTCGGAACCTGGATCGACACGAACGGCTTCCTGCACCAGGAACTCACCGCCGACGGCCGCTACGACGAGACCCGGGGCGGACGTCCGCACGCCTACCAGGGCCGGTACTGGATCGACGGCGACCACATCGACTACCTGGACGACCTCGGCTTCTGGGCCTACGGAGAGTTCCAGGGCGACGAACTGCACCACGCGGGCTACGTCATGAAGCTGGGCTGACCGTCCCAGTCCTTACCGCCCTCTCCGGCGGACGGCCCGTGTCCCCTCGTCCTCTCCCCCGTACGGAAGGAAGACCTCTCATGAACTTCGACGACGCCGCCGGCGCCGCCGTCCTCCAAGTGCTCCGGCGCCGGCCCGCCGACCGGCGGCGCATCCTGTTCACCGGTGCGACCGTCGTCACCATGGACCCCGGCCTCGGCGTCATCGACGGCGGCGACCTCCTCGTCGAGGGCGACACCATCACCGCCGTCGGCCGCGACCTCGAAGCGGCAGACGCCGTGGTCGCCGACGCCACCGGCACGATCCTCGCCCCCGGCTTCGTCGACACCCACCGGCATGCCTGGGAGGCCCAGCTGCGCCGGATCATGCCGGACGTCGACGACCTCGGCGCCTACGTCATGTCCACCCTGGCCGGCTACGCCACGGTCTACCGGCCCCAGGACATGTACATCGGCACCAAGCTGGCCGCCCTCACCGCGATCGACAGCGGCATCACGACCATGCTCGACTTCTCCCACAACTCCCGCACCCGCGAGCACTCCGACGCCGCCATCGCGGCTCTCCGCGACACCGGCATCCGCGGCGTGCACGCCTCCATGGGTCCGCACTTCGGCGACTGGGACAAGCAGTGGCCCGATGACCTGACCCGCCTCAAGGAGCAGTACTTCAGCAGTACCGAACAGCTGCTGACCCTGCGCCTGGCCACGCTCGCCACCGACGAGATCGCCGGGCCGGCGCTCGCCTACGGTCCCGGACTCGCCCGCGTCGCCGAGGACCTCGGCATCGGAGTGAGCGTGGACGCGGTCTTCGGCACGGCCTCCTCCGAGGCGGTCCTGCGCTGGGCCAAGGCCGGCATCCTCAACGCCGACGTCACCCTCATCCACGCCACCGGGCTGACCTCCGAGGCATGGAGGGTCATGGGGGACACCGGCACCACCGTCGCCCTCGCCCCCACCTCCGACGCGCAGATCGGCCTGGAGACCGCGATCCCCGCCGTCGACGAGGCCCTGTCCGTCGGCATCCGCCCCGGACTGAGCATCGACGTCGAAGTCGCCCTGGCCAGCGACATGTTCACGCAGATGCGGGCCCTGCACGCCATTCAGCGGATGCGCGCGGTCAACGCCGTTCACGGCACCGGCCGACAGCCCTCCCGCATCACCACCCACGACGTCCTCGACTTCGCCACCCTCCAGGGCGCCCGTACCAACGGCCTGGCCGGGGTCACCGGCTCACTCACCCCGGGCAAGAAGGCCGACCTGCTGGTCATCCAGGCCGAGGACCTCAACAACATGCCGCTCAACGACCCGTTCGGCACGATCGTGCTGGGCTCCGACGCCCGCAACATCAGCGCCGTCCTCATCAACGGCGAGCCCCGCAAGTGGGACGGGCAGGTCCTCGACGTCGACCTGTCCGCCCTGCGCGGCGAGGTGCACGCCTCGCGCGAGTACGTGCTGAACACCCCGGCTGCCTGAGCCTTCCCACCGCCCGGGCATTCGCCTTCCCCTCCTTCACTCCCCGGCCGTTCCTCCCGCGGCCGGGGAGACTCCCACGCGTCCCGGTGGTGCCATCGCGCCGGCTGAGGGGCTTCAGACGGCCTGGGCGGTGGGCAGGACGGTGATCTCGGTGAGGTTGACGTGGCGCGGGACGGCGGCCATGAAGGCGACGGTCTCCGCGATGTCGGCGGACCGCAGGCAGTCGATGTCGTGGATGAGGTCGGCCATCAGCTTGGAGGCGTCGGGGTCGGTGACGTGCTCGGGGAGTTCCGTCTCGACCATGCCGGGCTCGATGGTGGCCACGCGGACCATTTTGCGCCCGAGTTCGACGCGGAGCAGCCGGGTGAGGTGGCTGATGTACGCCTTGGTGCCGGAGTAGACGGAGAACTTCTCCAGGATTCGGGTGGCCGCGATGGACGAGGTGTTGATCAGGTCGGCGGGCTTGCCCTGGGCGGCGGAGTCCGTCAGGTGCGGGAGGAACGCGGCGATGACGTTCATCAGGCCGGTGATGTTGAGGTCGATCTGGCGCTGCCATTCGTCGGTCTTGAGTTCCTCGATGCCGGAGACGAGCTGGACGCCGGCGTTGTTGAACACGAGGTCGGCTTTGCCGAAGCGGGCGGCGACCTGGTCGGCGGCGGTCTGCACGGCGGCGCGGTCGGTGACGTCGACGGCCAGGGCGAGCGCGGTGCCGCCGGCGGCCTCGATGTCCTTGACGAGGCTGTCGAGACGCTCCTTGCGCCGGGCCAGTACGGCCACGGTGGCACCGAGTTCAGCGAGGCGCTGAGCGGTGACGGCACCCATGCCGCTGGAGGCGCCGGAGACGACGGCGACACGACCGTCGAGGGGAGTACCGGTGATCAGGGCAGCGGACATCACAGAACCTCAATCTCTCTTGACCGGAAGGCCCCGGAGGTGGGGAGAGCAGGGGTGGCGCGGTGCCCGGCGGGCCGGATCGTCCTGCCCCGCCGGGCTGCTGGAGAGGGCCGCGGGCGCCCGAAGGCGAGGACGCCCGGCGGAATGTCAGGCGGCGTCGTCGTGGCCGGTGGCAGCGGACTTCTCGCGCCACGGGGCGAGATCCTCCTGTACCTGCCGGTACTTGACGTCGAGCCGCTCGAGGGTGTCGCGCCCGAGGTAGAGGTGCGTGGGCGGCCTCTCCGCGGAGGCGGCCTCGACGATGAGCGCGGCGCCCTTGACGGGGTCACCGAGCTGGGCGTGGTTGGCCCGGTCGACCCAGTCCAGCGTCACGTGGGCGGGTGTGCCGTCGTAGTCGGCGATGCGGTTCGCGGCGACCGACAGGGAGCTGGCGTCGAGGAAGTCGGTGCGGAAGACACCCGGCTCGACGACCATCGACTGGATACCGAACGGGGCCATCTCGGCGGAGAGTGCCTCGCTGATGCCGGCGACGGCGAACTTCGACGCGCTGTAGAGGCTGACGCCGGGCTCGCCCTCGAAACCGGAGCGGGAACCGATGTGCACCAGTCGGCCCGCGCCCTGCTTGCGCATGACGGGCAGCACGGCGCGGGTGACGTTGATCAGGCCGAAGACGTTGAGGTCGAACAGCGACCGGGCCTCCGTGTCGGTGACCTCCTCCAGCGCGCCTAGCAGGCCGCGGCCGGCGTTGTTGACCAGGACGTCGATGCCGCCGAACCGGTCCACGGCGGCCTCGACCGCCAGCGGGATGCTGTCGTTGTCCGTGACGTCCAGGGCGACGGCGAAAACCTTGTCCGAGTTCTTCAGATCGTCCGGCAGACGCTCCGGATTCCGTACGGCGACCACGACATTGTCACCTCCCGCCAGAGCGGCACGGGAGATTTCCGCACCGATTCCACGCGAGGCGCCGGTGACAAACCACGTAGCCATGGGAGAACCTCTTTCGTCTCTTCCCCTTTCGGGGATTTCCTGTGGACGTTTTCGAGTGTTCCCGTCGGCTACGACGCTATGGTGGCTGTGCCATTCCTAGGAGTGTCACACCCAGCCTCGATCCCCCATGACGGTCCAGGCGTACCTGCGTGTACCGGTGGAGGCGCTGTTCCGGCGGTCTCCTGGTTCAGGAGCCGTGCGCGGGATTCGGCCGGTGGGGCGGGACTACCGGTGCGCCGAGGGAGCCCAGCAGGGCCAGCCCGTCGGCGGAGGGGGAGCCCGGCTCGGCCTGCAGGATGATGAGCTGCTGCCCCGGGGCGCTGCGGATGGTGAGGGCTTCGTGCCGCAACTCCAGGCCTCCCACGACGGAGTGGTGCACGTGCTGGACGTCGCAGGACGGGACCCGGGTGCGCTCGCGGGCCCACAGGCAGCGGAACTCGCCGCTGCGCACGGACAGTTCGCCGACGAGCTCGAGGACGCGGGGGTCCTGTGGAGTGCCCGCCGCGGTCTGCTGGAGGTCGGCGACCGCACGATGCCGGGCCCGCTGCGCGTTTCGGTAGAAGGACTTCGCCGCGGGGTCGAGGAAGAGCATGCGCAACACGTTGTCGTGCTGCGCGAAGTCACTGTGGAGGGCGTCGGCCAGTGCGTTGGTGGCCAGCAGGTCCTGGGCGTGCCCGATGATGAAGGCCGGCGTCCCGGTCCAGCTTTCGATCAGCTGCCGCAGGTGCGGGTGGACCCGCTCGACCCGGACCGGGGGCTTCGTGCGGCGTGCTGTCGGCCGGGCCAGCCGGAAGAGTTCCCCTTTGTCCTCGTCCCCGAGCTGCAGTGCGCGGGCAAGGGCCTCCAGCACCCGGAGCGAAGGGCTGAGTTCGCGGCCCTGCTCAAGTCGGCTGTAGTGGCTCAGGCTGACACCTGCGAGCGTCGCGACCTCGTCACGCCGCAGGCCGGGCACCCTTCGCCGGCCCGCCAGGGACAGTCCCGCCGCGGCAGGACCGAGGCGTTCTCTGCGGGAGCGGAGGAACTGACCGAGCCCTCCGACCGGGTCAGGGCGCGCGTCGTTGTCCATGGAGTCGAGGTTAGGCGGAGAACGCCGGGCGAAGTCCTGCCGACGGTGGGTGCATCGCACCCAGGAACACCGGGCCTCCCCGGGGAGGAGAAGCCCGTGACGGACCGCGGGAAGTCGTGACGGGCGCTGCGCAAGCGTCACGTCCCAGTCACCGGCGCCCCTCCGTCGCCCCGGACAATCGCCCTGCGTGCAACCGTGAACACCCGGTGCGATTCCGGGCGACCGATGGCTCTCGTCAGTCGCAACCACTTAGCCTTGCCGCATGGACAATGGAACACCTTTGGGTGATTTCCTCAGAGCCCGCCGAGACGCCTTGAAGCCGCACGACGTCGGCCTGCCGGAACACGGGCGACGCCGGGTGCCGGGACTTCGCAGAGAGGAGGTCGCGCTGCTCGCCGGAGTCAGCTCCGACTACTACATCAGACTCGAGCAGGGGCGCGAGAACAGCCCGTCCCCGCAGGTCCTCGACGCCGTGGCGCAGGCACTGAAACTGGACGCGGAGGCCACCGCCCACCTCAACCGCCTGTGCCTCACCGCCTCGCAGCGCCCGCGCGACTGGGGTGAGACGGACGTCAGCCGACAATTGCTGCAGCTGATGGACGGATGGGACCACACTCCGGCTTTCGTCGTCGGTCCGGCGCTCGACATCATGGCGGGCAACTCCCTCGCCACGGCCCTCCACAGCGGGTTCGACGAGTTCGACAACCTGGCCCGCATGGTGTTCGTCGACCCGGCAGGACGCGAGTTCTACCAGGAATGGGAGCGAGCCGCACACTCCTGTGTCGCCGAAATCAGGGCCGCCTTCGGCCACGACCCGCAGTCGGCCCGCATCGCCGAGGTCGTGGCTGAACTGTCCGCCCAGAGCGAGGAGTTCGCCGGCATCTGGCAGATGCACGAGGTCAAGAGCAAGTCCCAGGAAGGCAAGCATCTCAAGCACCCCCAGGTCGGAGACCTGCACATCAAGTTCGCGGCTTTCACGGTCAACGGGGCTCCGCATCAGCAACTTGTGGTCTATCAAGCCGAACCGGCCAGCCCCACGGCGACCGCCTTCGAGACGCTGAGGGCCATGGCCACCCGGCGGGGGCCGGCGCGGGCAGCCGTGCCCGTGGCGGCCGACCTCGCCGTCGATGAGCAGTAGCGGTGGACACGGGCACGTGAGCCTTCGAGGGGGCGGCCCCGGGCTCACGACTCGGACGGTCCGAGCCGGCCGACGGCCGTGGAGGTGGGCTGAGGGAGCACCGGATGCGGGCAGCGTCCGTTGCCATCGATGTGACGTGGCCGGTCCGGCGGTGAAGTCCGCGCACTCCTCGGGACCCTCACGGGCTCGCCCCGGCCGCCGGGCAGGCGTCGACGGCGCCCAGGGAGACGATGTCCGCGAGACTCACCCTCACCTCACCCGAGTCGGTCCTGAGTACCAGCCGGCCGTCGGTGACGCGCAGGGACTGCCCGCAGAAGGCGGCCGAGGAGGTCCTCACGAGCAGCCGCGGCCCCTCCTGGACCGGGCCGTACCAGGTGAGCGCGACCGCACCCACCAGCGCCGCACCGCAGCCCAGGGTGAGGAGCACGCCCAGCCGCAGCGCCCGCACGGCGCGCAGCGTCTCCACGTGTTCGCCCGCCCGGAGCCGTGCGGCGGCCGGTGCGGTGTCCGACGCGAGGGAGACCATGCCGGGCGCACCGTGGGCCGCACGCAGCAGCAGGAGGGCACCGGCCGTGCCGCACACCAGGGAGAGCAGGAGCGTCCCGCCGACCAACACGCCGTAGGGGGCGGCGAGTTTGCTGACGTCGGTCCGTCCCTTGATCAGGCCGAAGCCGAGCAGCCCGACGAAGAGGCCGGCCAGTCCGTGCCGCCAGGCGTACGCGGCCTCCCGGACGCGGGGCAGTTCGGCGGCCAGCAGATCCACGGTCCGGCGGGCCGCCTCGCGGTCGGCAGCCGTCGCCGGGGGCCCGGGCACGACGCGCCGGCCGGCCGTCACACGCGCTCCAGCCGTACGTTCCAGTAGGCGCCGCAGCCGGTCTCCCCTTCCGGGCGGCCAGGATGCGCGGTCTCGCAGGTGCAGATGACCGGGATGCCGTCCGCGCGGTGCGACGGTCCGCGGAACGCGCGCCGGACGTGGAGGTAGGTGCACGCGCATCCGCACCGCGGGCACCGTCCGCTGAGCACCAGCGTCTCCTGGTTGACGGGCACGACGTCCAAGGCGTCCGTGTACGTCGCCGCGTACTCGGCCTGCGTCGTCTCCCGGTAGGCGACGGGCTCACGGGCTCCCGGCGCCGAACCGGCCGGAGCCGAACCGGCCGCAGCCCGACCGGCCGGGGCGGTGCCCGTGTCCGTGCCGGTGTCGATGCCCGTGCCCGTGCCCGTGCCCGTGCCCGTGCCCGTGCCCGTGCCGGTGCCGGTGCCCGTGCCGGTGCCCGTGCCCGTGCCCGTGCCCGTGCCCGTGTCAGCGTCCGTCATGTGTGTCTCCTCGAGCCCACCACGCGCCTGTCGGGCGCCCGTTGGCCCGAAACCCCTGCCAGGACACCATGAGAAGCCCCGCGTCGACGGGCCACGACCGGGAAACGCCCGGTTCGGACGGAGAGTGGTCGGCTGCCGGGCGGTAAGCGGTCGATCTCCGGTCGTGCGGCGACGGCCCTCGCCAACCGGCCGTACCGGAATTGACGAACGGGCATGATGAGTACGGGAGGGAACACCGGATGGACGACGCCGCGCACGACACACACGCCCCGCACCACTCGGACGACTCGCCGCCCGGCGCACGGGCCGAGGCCGCCCTGGCCGGCACCGGGGACTGCGTCGTCCCCTTCCGCGCCGGGGAGCACAGCGGCCCCAGCGGCCCGGAGTTGGACGCCCTGATCGACGAACTGTCCCTGCTCGCCGACGAGTCGGTGCGGGCGGCCGGCCATGAGGTGCTCCGGGCCCGGCTCAGGGCACGGCTCGGGGCGCTGGTCGCCACGCGGTACGTCCTCGGACAGCGGCCCGAGGACCGGCTCCGGGCCCGCGAGCTGCTGCAGGAGGCCTGCGAGTCGGCGCTGCTCGACACGGAGTGCCGCGGCACCGCGCGCCGCGATCTCGTCGCCCTGCTGGGGTCGCGGCTGGTGCGGTTGGAAGCGCAGGCGCGGGAGGCGGGGGTCGACGCCGCGGACGGTCTGCGGCTCGACGACGTACGCATGGCCATGGAGGCCGGCAGGCCCGAGCGGTACGGCGGCTCCGGCCTTCCGGAGGACTCCCAGCTGCTGCTCCGACTGGTGCTGGCGAACGACTCGGGGAACCTGAGCCCCGAGCAGCGGGAACACTTCCTCCTGCTCGGTACCGCCCTGGAGGCGATGCAGCGCGACGACATGCACGGCGTGTTCGCCTCGGCCGAAGCGCTGGTACGGTCCGGTCGACACGAGGGTTCCTTCCTGCCCCGCCTGCTGGACTCCGTGCTGCCCACCCTGCTGTCGGTGCTGCCGGCCGACTCTCCGGCGGACGCGGAGGAACAGACTCCGAACCCGAACGGCGGCATGGACGCCCTGTGGGAGATCCTTGCCCTGACCGAGGCGCAGGACCCCGGGACGCTGGCCCCCGCCGAGTTGCCCAAGCTCCTCGTCGCCCTGACGGGCCGCGGGGACGCCGGGCCGGACGACTCCTCGCTGTCCGCCCGGATGATCGCGGCCATGCTCCACTTGGCGCAGGCCACCCGCACCGGCGACATGACGGGCATGAACGCCGGGCTGGAACTCGTGCACGAGGCGTTCGCGGCCGGCGAGTTCGACGCGGACCAGCTCACCGACTGGCTGCCGGGCGTCACGGCCGGCATGCTCGCCGGAGCCTCGATGACCGGGGGCAGCCTCCAGGACGAGGAGCTGGCCGACGCCATTCTGCGCGATCTCGACCGGGCCGGCGGTCCGTCGGGCGGCCGGCTGGCGATCACGCTCCGCGCGTGCGGCCATTTCCTGCGGCTTCAGATCGCCCTGTCCCGGGCGTCGGACAGCGGTGACCTGGACGCCGTCGAGTCAGTGCTGCTCGAGCTTCAGGATCTGGACGACGCGCTCGCCGGGGCCGAGGAGTGGGTGACGGTGATGCACTCGTTCCTGCTGGGCTCGGCATCTCTGGCGATGGCGCTGCTCAGCCGGGCGACGGCGGACGTCCGCACGGCCGTGCACCACTTCGAGCAGGTCATGGAGCAGTCGGTGGACATCCCCGCACTCCGGAAACTGCTGGACGCCTCCTCGGCCCCGCTGCTGGCGCTCACCGCGGCGGTGGAGAAGGACCCGAGCCGCCTCGCCGCGGGCATCGAGCGCACCCGGTCCGCTCTCGAAGGCCCCGGAGTGACCTTCGACTTCGAGTCACGTGTGCGGAGCGCGCTCGCCATCGCCCTGGGGACGCTGTACGAGCTCACGGGCGACCCGGCCGCCCTGGACGAGGCCGTGGCGGAGCTGCGGCTGGCCCGGTCGGCGCTGCCACCGGACGCCCCCGGCAACGCTTCCGTCCACGGATCGCTGGCGAAGACCCTGGCCGACCGGGCGGGCACGCGGCCCGGCACTCCCGAGGCCACCGAGGACCTGCGCGCCGCCGTGGGTGCGGCGCGGGACGCGCTGCGGGCCACGGCGGACGACGTGCTGCTGCAGGCCGGGGTGCGCCACGGACTGCGGATGGCCCGGCAGGGGGCCGACCGGGGGCGCACGGCTGCCCTGTGGGCTCTGCGGATCGGGGACCCTGAGGAAGCGGTCGGCTGTCTGGAGGCCGGCCGTTCGCTGGTGCTCCGGGCCGCCGCGGTGTCCTTGGGCGTCGCCGACCGACTGGCCGCGCTCGGCGCGCGGGAACTCGCGGAACGCTGGCGCGCCACCGCACCGGTGGGCCAGGTCCCGGCCGCCGACGCAGAGTCCCGCTCACCACTCGACGAACTGCTGTCCGGATCGCCCGGCGGGCCCTCGCTCCCCGGCGACCTGCGGCGCGAGTCGCTGGCCCTGCTGCGCGGCCGGGAGCGGCCGGCCGACGAACCGTCGGCCGAGACGGTGGCCGCACTGCGCGCCGGTCTGGCGCGGTCCGGGGTCGACGCCCTGGTCCATCTGCTGCCGGGCTCCGGTGCCGAGGACGGCGCGCTGCTCCTCGTCACCCCGGACGGACCGGTCGGCGTGGTCCGGTCGCCCGGACTGTCCGGGGCCGGCCGGACCCCGGTCACGGACTTCCTGGCGGCCGGAGCGGCCCGGCAGCGGCTGGAGTCGGCCGACGGCGAGGTGTCGCACCAGGAACACGACCGGGCGGACCGGGCGTGGTCGGCGGCCCTCGCCGCGCTGTGCGACTGGGCCGGTGGCGTGGTGGGCCCGGTTCTGGACCGCCTCGGCCTGTGGGAACGGGCCCTGCACGAATCCGGACTCGCCCGTCACCCGGCGGAGACGGAGCGCGCACGCTCCGCCGACGGGCAGGGCGCACACTCGGCCGGCGCGGAGAGTGCGCCCTCCGCCGACGGGCAGGGCGCACACTCGGCCGGCGCAGAGGGTGCACGCTCGGCCCGCGCGGAGGGTGCACGCTCGGCCGCCGTACGGCTGGTGTTGGTGCCCTGCGGTGAGCTGGGGGTGGTGCCGTGGCAGGCGGCCGTGCTGCGGCCGCCCTCCGGGGCCGGCGGCCCGGACGCGGTGCGGCTGTGCGAGGTCGCGGTCGTCTCGCACGCCGCCTCGGGGCGGGAGTTCCTCCGCGCGTCGGCACGGCGGCGCATGCGCCCGGCCGAACGGCCCGCCCTGGTCTTCCACGGGCACGACCTGGTGTGGGCGGAGGAGGAGGTCGAGGTCCTCCAGGAGCGGTACTACCCGGATGCCGAGCACTTCACCGAGTCGTACGGCACCACCCCCACCCCGGAGACGGTCCTGGGGCTGCTCGGCGCGCGGGACGGTACTCCCGCATCGCTGGTGCACCTCGCCTGCCACGGGCTGGCAGGCCCGGACCCGACCACGTCCGCGCTGCGGCTGGCACCGCCCCCGGCGGCCGCGGCGGACGGTGCCGTCAGCGCCGACCTCACCCTCAGCACGCTGCTGGACACCCCTTCCGGCGGCGCCTCGCCGCAGACGCCGGGCCCGCTGGTGGTGTGCAGCGCGTGCGAGACGGACCTCACCACCCGCGACCACGACGAGGCCCTGACGGTCACCTCGGTCCTGGTCCACCGGCTCGCGGCCGACGCCATCGGTTCCCGTTGGCGGGTGCCCGACGGCAGCTCCGAGCTCCTCATGCTGGTCCTGCACGACCGGCTCGCCGCGGGGCTCGCGCCACCGGACGCCCTGCGAGCCGCACAGCGCTGGATGATCACCCCGCCGGACCTGCGTCCCTCGGTGGCCGGACTGGCGGACGTCTCCGGCTACCGGCTCCGCCAGGACTTCCGCGAACGGCCCGAAACCTGGGCCGCCTTCGTCCACCAGGGCAATCCCGCCCCGGCCGCACCGCCCGAGACCGCCCAGGAGGGAACCCGGTGAACCCGACCGACCTGCTCCTGTCACTGAAGGAGAACGCCCGCCTGCTGCCGGGCGAACTCGACGAGGAATCCCGGCAGAAGGTCGTCGCCGCGCTGCGCCTTCTGTACGACGAGGCCGTCGCCGGCCGGGTGCCGGGCACGGCCCGCGCGCTGCGCCGGCTGGTGCGCGCGCTGGCGGTGCTCCCGCCCGGCCATCCCGTCGCGGAACATCTCGACGGCCGGCGGTACGCCACCGAGGCCCCGAGCGTTCCGTCCGCCGCGCTCGTGGCGGACCTCATCGGCATCCTGGGTGAAGCACCGCCCGGACCGCAGGAGTTGCGACGCTCCGCCCGCGCTCGCCTGCTCGCCGCGCCGGCCCTGTCTCCGCAGGAACACGCGGGCCTCCTGGCCCGTGTGCCGGACGGCGGGCCGGAGCCACCCGGGGTGATCCGGCTCAACGACCCGGGGAGCGGCCCGCGTTACCCGCGGTTCCAGTTCCTGCCGGGCACGGCTGAGCCGCTGCCCGTCGTCCGGCGGATCAACGAGCTGCTGCGGGCCGACCGGGACCCCTGGGGCGCCGCCGACTGGTGGCTGGGCGGCAACACATGGCTGCGCGGGGTCCCGGCGGAGCTGCTCGGCACCCTGCCGGACGAGGACCTGGTCGAGGCCGCCGCCGAACTGGTGGAGGGCGGCTGATGGTCGGCCAGATTCCGCCCGAGGGCGTGGCCATGGAGCCGGTGACCACCGAACTCCCGGCAGGGACCCTGCTCTGGCGCTGCCACGAGGCCCGGTACGGCGTGGGGCAGTACAACCCTCGCACGGCGCACGAGCACTTCAAGGGCAGCCGGTTCGACTCCACGGAGAAGGACCCGTACCCGTACCTGTACGCCGCGCTCGATCCGGTGACCGCGCTCGCGGAGGTGCTGCTGAGGTCGGTCGAGTTCGACGACCGGGCGGCCGTCCGGCAGGTGCCGTGGGCGCAGGCGTCCCGGTACCTGCTCTCGGCGGTCCGTACGGTCTCGGACGTGACGCTGGTCGACCTCACCAGCGCGGAGGGCCTGGCGGCGGTGTGGCAGGACGACTGGCTGGTGACCAGCATGGAGTACGCGCAGACCCGGTACTGGGTCCGGCTGATCCGTGCGAACAGCCTGGACGCGCAGGGGTTGTGCTGGACGTCCAAGCGCTGCATGCCGCGGCGGGCCCTGCAGTTCTTCGGCGACCGGTGCCCCGAGCCGCTTTTCGCGTCCCGGCCGGAGGAGTACTACCGGCTGGACTCCCCCAGTGGCCTCGCGGAGGCCAACCGGCTGCTGGGCCCGCTGCGGGCGGTGATCTCGGAGCCGGAGTTCTGACGGCGGAGTCCGGCCCGCGGAGTCCGGCAGGGCCTCCGCCGGCCGGCTGCCCGGCCGTAGTACCGGCAGGCAGCCCAGGGCCTCAGCCGCACCACTGCCCTCCGCCGCCCCGGCCACGGACCCGGACCCGGACCCGGCGATGGTCCCGACGATGGCCAAGGGCCGTCTCCCGGACCCGCCCGGGCGGGCGGGTCCGGGAGACGGCCCCCGAGGCGGCCGACGGTTTGTGCCGTCCAGCGGTCAGTGCCGTCCGGCGGTCGGCAACAGCGGCCAGGTGTCGGCCAGCTTCATGGCCGCCTCCGTCACCGCCGGGTCGCCGGATCCGCTGACCAGGCCGTTCAGATAGGCCGCCGCCGCCGCGTCGTACAGCGCGTGCACGGCGCGGATCCGCTGCTCCGTCGCCTGCCGTCGGTCCTCCCTGCGTGCCTCGGCCGTGTTCTGCGTGGCCCGTGCCCGTTCCGTCGCCGCGACGCTCTCCTCGCGGCGACGCAGGAGTGCGGCGCGGCGTTCCAGCGCCGTCCGGTAGGCGTCGAGGAAGGGGTGTTCGCGGAAGAGCCCGAGGAGGAAGCCGATCCCGCCGGACAGCAGCAGAAGGGCGCAGAACATCGCGGTGACCGTCTGGGGCGCCAGATCCAGGCGGTCGAGCAGGGTGGCGGTCGGTCCCGTGTCCGCGCCGGCGAACCCCTCGGCCTCCGGGGGCAGGTCGGTCTCGCCCTCGCTCTGTGTCACGAACTTGGCACGCAGGACGCCGAAGAGGACGGTCAGCGCCACCCACACCCCGAGCAGGGTGAGGGACGGCAGCCACGAGGCGCGGACGGCTCCGGTCGTGGCACGCCAGCGCAGCATGCGTCCGGCGAGGTGGGGCAGCAGGACCATGACGAACGCCGCGGCCGCCGCCAGTGTGATGGTCTGGGTGTCGGCATCGACGCTGCCCACCCCGTGGAACGGCTGGAAGGCCGCCCAGTAGATGGGCGCCTCCACCAGAACGATCGCCAGGAGCGTCGCCCACGTCATCCAGCCGGGCAGCCCGGGCCGTTTGGCCAGTCCCTCCCACGCGTCGGCGGGGACGTCCCCGACGACGGTCCGCGCCCCGGTGAACGAGGTGCGGGCCGGTGCCGGACCGCCCTCACCGTCACCGTCGGCGGGCCGGGGCGCCTCACCGGTACGGGGCACCGGCTGGAGGATGTCCGGCTCCTCCTCGGAACGGGTCTGCCGCGCCTGGGCGGGGACGGCCGCGGGCGTCTGCGCCTGCCGGCCGTCGCCGTCCCCGTCACCGTCACCGTCACCGCCGTCGGCGCGGCGGGGTGACGGTACGGCGGGGAAGGTCTGCTCCATCCACCGGGCCTCCAGCCGGGCGCGGATGGCGTCGCGGAAGCGGTTCCAGCGGGTGGTGCGCCGGGCGAGGATGTCGAGTTGCTCCTTGGCGGTGGCGATCTGCTCCTCGGCCTCGCGCAGGCGGTGGTCGATCAGCGTGGTGTCCGCAGTGCACTTGGTGACCTCGGACTCCGCGCGGGCGTCCTGGAGCTTCTCCTGTTCCTCGGTGAGCCCGGCCTGTTCACCGATCCGCCCGATGACCCGGTCCCGTACGGAGGCGAGTTCGGCGAAGTAGGGGACGCGGTCCCCGCTCTGCAGCACCCAGGGGTCGAGAACCCCCCGCTTGGCCGCCTTGCCGCCCATGGCGCTCGCGGTCCGCAGCAGCCGCCGCTCGGCCCGGTCGTTGAGGACGGCGGAACCGTCGGACGGCGGTACGGGCACGACGCTGCGGCCGCGGACACCGCTCGGCCGGTCCGCTCTGCGGGGCGTCGGCAGGCTCAGCCGGCCGCGCCGCTGGCGGCGCGGCTCACTGGTATTCGTTGTGGACATCGGCCTTCGCCCTCTCTTCCAGGACCTCCATCCAGAACGTCTCGAACCCCTCGTACTCGCTGGCCCGGTCCCCGTACTTCATGCCGAAGCCGACGGGGTAGACGCCCATTCCGTTGATGGCGGGCAGGCCGCGCTGCTTGACCAGGGAGGAGATGGCCTTGTCCCGCCCCGCCTTCGTCGTGAGATCGGCGTCACCGATCGAGAACTCGGGGTCGGACTGCTCGAAGTCGCTCACCACGAGCAGTTTGGCCTTCGGGCCGTCCGAGGGCATCACCGAGGCGATGCGGTCCAGCGCGCCCCACACGTCGGAGCCCGGACGCTCCTCCTTGGCGCACTTCAGTTCCTTGAGCGCCTCGCCGGCGGCGCGGGCGCGGGCCTGTCGCCGCTGGCTGTCCTGGTCCGTCGTCTCGTCGTGCGGCGGGTCGAGGTCGATCCGGTCCACCTTGCAGGACGAGATCTGGGAGGTGTACGTGATGGGGGCGAAGTCGACGGTGCCGCACTTCTGTTCCTGGAGGAACGGCAGCAGCTCGTCCTTCAGCTTCGCCTCCGCGTCGAACCCGTTCTTCGTCGCGCCCGCCGAGCCCGAACCGTCGACGACCACCCCGCAGGGTGTGGTGAGCGCCTCGGACTGGGAGGTGCAGGACGCCAGGGCGCCGACCAGGGCGGCCGTCGGTATCAGGGCGAGCAGCCGGCCCCCGCGGGGCGGCCGGGGCCGCAGGTGTGCTGAGGAGTGCACGGTGACCTTCCTTGTGGAGGGGGAGCTCATCCCCTGTTGCCTGTTCCGCGCAGCGCGCCGCCCCGGGTGGCCTGGCTGTCGAGGATGGCCAGGGCCTGCGCGACGGCCGCCGGGTCGCCGGCCGCCCCGGGTGGACCGGGTGGACCGGGCGACTCGTACCAGCGGTCGGACAGCAGGCCGTCGTCGACCCGGTGCCAGGTGGTGTCCAGTTCGGTCCGGCCCGGCAGCCAGCCGGTGGGGCGCCGCTCCGGGATCTCGCGCGAGCGGCGGGCACGTATCCAGGCCGCGTCCCAGTAGCAGGCCAGCAGGTGGTTGGCCTCGTCGACGAGGCCCTGGGCGCGGGACCGGCAGACGGTCGCGGAGTTGCGCCAGGTGCCGACCATCTCGCCGTAGCGGGCGAGGGCGGCCGGAGCCGGCGTACCGCGCACCGTGTACTGGGTGACGACCCGGACGGACTCCGCCTGGATCCGTTCGCTCAGTGCGCGGTTGCCGAGCAGCATGCGCGAACGCAACCGGGTGGTGCTGCGGACGACCTGCGCCCGCACGCCCAGCACATAGGGCGGCAGGCCGTCCGTGGAGGGGTGCCGCCCCTCCCCTACGTCCGTCAGCAAGTCCAGGAGTCCCGGTGCGTCGCGTCGGCCGTGGCCGCGGGCGACGGCCGACGAAACGAGTCCGATTCTCAGTCTTCGGGCGGTTCCGCCCGTGCGGCCGGAATTGATCATTGGAGCTACCCCCATTCCCCGCGTGATCTCCGCGGAGACCGTGGCGCGGTGACGGAGAGAGTAGCGGAAACGATCGTCTGTGGAGACGGGAAAACAGAGAGGGAATCGACCATTCCGGCGGCCCTCCGAAAAACAACCGGATTCCGTCCGGGATCCGGCCGGGCAGAGGCGGGAACGCCATTGCGGGCCGGATCCGGAGCCCGACATACTCGCGGTCAGCACCCGAGGAGGAGCGGTCATGGACGTCCGGATCAGCGGGACCCACTTCCCCCTGGAGACACTGGGGCCGGGCAGGCGTCTCGGTGTCTGGTTCCAGGGCTGCTCCCTGGCGTGCGCGGGGTGCATGTCCCGGCACACATGGGATGCCCGAGGGGGGACGCACGTATCCGTTTCCGCGCTGCTGGAGTTGTGGGGGGAGGCGTTGGAAAGGGGTGCGGAGGGGCTCACGGTCAGTGGCGGTGAGCCCCTCCAGCAGCCGGACGCGCTGGCCGGGTTGCTGGCCGGTGCGGCCGGTCTGCGGGACGAGGCGGCGGGCGGCTCCGCGGCCGGCGCCGGGGCCGGGGCGGCCGGGGGGATCGCCACGGCCGACCTGCTGGTGTACACGGGTTACGAGCCGACCGAGTTGACGGAGGCTCAGGCGGCGGCGCTCCGGTACGCCGACGCCGTGGTCACCGGACGGTTCCGGGTGGCCGAGCCGACTGGCCTGGTGTGGCGGGGCTCCGCCAACCAGCGCATCCGGCCGCGCACGCCCCGGGGGGTCGCCCGCTACGCGCCGCACCTGGAGCGGGAGAGCACCGGCGCCCGCCTCCAGGTGGTGGTCGACACCGGGGCCACCGTGGGTCTGCGGCTCTACGGGGTGCCGTCGCGCGGCGAACTGGCGCTGCTGGAAAGGCGGTCGAAGGGAGCGGGCGTGTCGCTCAGCGATCCGAGCTGGCGGCCCTGAGCACGTCGGCGTGGTCCGGTCGGCGCGTCACAAGACGCACCGACCAGGTGGTGTCCTCGCTCAGTTCGCGCCAGACGGCCCACAGCAGCCAGCGGGCGGCGATCAGGGCGGGCAGGCCGCCCCGCCCCGCGCCGATCAGGGGGAAGCAGATGGTGGACAGGGGCAGGGACAGGGCCGCGCGCTCCTTGCGGGCGAGCGCGAACGAGGCCTGCACGGCCTCGGCGAGTGCCGCGGGTGCGACGTGGTAGCGGTCACCGTCTTCCACGGGGGTGGAGACGGCGGCGTGGTGGATGCGTCGTACGCCGTGCGCGGCGAGCGCTCCGGGGGAGGTGGCGACCACGGTGCCGGGCCGCACCGGCAGACCGGCCCGGCCGTGGCCGCGGAGCCAGGTGCTCAGCTCGCGCGGCAGGACGTCGTCGACGATCTCCCCGGCGGCGTTGCGGGTGGCGGCGGCCCTGCGCAGCGCCGCGGAGACGGTCGGGCGGAAGATCTTGGACATCTCGAGGTAGACGTTCTCCGAGGAGACCAGGATGTCAGCGTCCCGTACGAGTTCTATCGGACAGACCCGGATCTCGATGCGGGCCGCCACGTGCCCGGGCACCGGGGCGGCGGGCGGTGGATCGGCGAACAGGAGGGACGCGGCCGCCGTCGGCGCGGTCCACGACGAGGTGTCGCCCGCCGCGCCGCCCGGGGCGTTCCGACCGTTCGGACCACTCTGCTCGTTCGGGTCGTTCCGACCGTTCTGGCTGTTCGAACCGTCCGGGCCGTTCTGGCCGTCCGGGCCGTCCGGGCCGTCCGGGCCGTTCTGGTTGTTCCGGCCGTTCTGGCCCGGCTGACCCGCCGTGACCCTTCGGGCCAACGCCAGGGCGCCGGTCGCCAGTTCGGCGAACACCTCCAGCTCGTGGCTGCGCCGGAACCGCTCGGTGCTCACTCCGTAGACGGCCGCCGCGGCCTTCCTCCGGTCGGCCGCGGGCACTCCGCGCCGGTCGGCGAACAGTCCGAAGGTGTGCGCGGCTGCGCGGGCCAGCGGATCGCACCCCGGTCCATCGTGCAGGGGGCCGCCGCCCGTCAGACGGCGCACGGCCGCCGCCAGCAGCCTTTCGATGCCCTCCAGTTCGTCGTCCTCTCCACCGCACAGCCCGGCCGCGACGGCGGTGTCCCGCAGCGCTTCCCGGGCGCAGTGCCGGAGCCTGGGCAGACCGGGCCGCCTGAGGGCCCTCAGTTCCTCGACGAGAGCGTGGTGCGGGGGAAGGGAGCGCATGCGGTGCATGGTAATCCGGGGGGCGCGCGAGGAGAGCGGTCCGGAGCGCGCATTCTGTGTACGCTGGTACGGTCCCGGGTAATTCCGTGGAACGCGTTCGTACCGGGAATTGTCTTCGGTATTGTCGTGCCACCCCCGCACCCGTCATTGCGGTCGTCCCCGAAGCCGACTTCCCGGAAGGCCGGATGGTGACTGATTTCGTTTCTCCCACGGACGGCGGATTCACCGACGCCGGCCGGACCGAAACCCGCCCCGTACGCGACGACGTGCCGCCGGCGCTGGCCCGGAGATTCGCCCTGGTGAAGCTCATCAGGGCCGCACAACGCCCCAGCCAGGCCGTCGTGCTGCGCGTCCGGGAGGCCGACGCCCAGGCGAGTGACGCGCCGCTGGTGCTGAAGTGGTACCACCGCATGCACGCCCCGGACCCCGCGGTGGGACGGCTGCTGGGCGAGGACCCCGGCCCGCACCTGGAACGGCTCGTCGAGGCGGGCCTCGCAGACGGCCACCCCTACCAGCTGTTCCGGTCGCACGGGGAGACGGACCTGCGGGCCTACCTCGACCAGGACCCCGGCCCCATGCCGCCCGCGAACCTCGAGGCGGTGGCCCGGCAGCTGCACGCCGCGGTGTCCGCGCTGCACGAGCGGGAGATCGTCCACCGCGACGTCACCCCGGACAACATCATGGTCCAGAGCCGCCGCGGGAACGCGCTGGAGCTGGTGCTCGTCGACTACGGGGTCGCCGCGTACCGGCCCGACGAGGACCCGGGACCGCGACGTGCCTGGCGGGGCAAGCCCAAGTACCTCGCGCCCGAGGCCGGCCCCCTCCACCAGACCGTCTCCGAGGCGGGAGACTGGTGGTCGGTCGGCATGATTCTCGCCGAACTCGCCCTGGGTACACACCCCGTGGACTTCTTCAGCGACGAAGCGGTACTCAGGGAGATAGCCACGCACGACCCGGACATCAGCGGCGTCCGCGACGGCCGGACCCGCCGGCTGTGCGAGGGGCTGCTGACCCGCGCCCCGGAGGACCGCTGGGGCGCGGACGAGGTCGCGGCGTGGCTGGCCGGGGAATCACCGCCGGTCCCGGGCCGGACCCGGGGGCAGGCACCCGGTACCCCGCCCCCCTCCGACCTGCGGCCCTTCCATTTCCTCGGCGAGCGGCACGTGGAACCGGAACACCTGGCCCGGGCCCTGGACTGCCATCCGTCCGCCACCGCCGCGATGCTGGCCGACACCGAGGACCGTGCCGCCCTCGTGGAGTGGCTCGGCCAGTTCGAGACCGCCGGCGGACGCAGCCCCGAGGAGCTGCGGCGGCTCACCGCGCTCCGCCGCGAGCTGCGCGAGCCCCCGGGTCCGGAGACCGGCGTCCGGCTGATCACCTGGCTCGGCCCGTACCGCGAGGTCTCCCTGTGGGGCATACCGCTGACCGCCGACGGCATCCGCGCGCTGAGCCGGGGGGCCCGCCGGGGCGACTCCGAGGCTCTCGCCCTGATCCGGCACCTGACGGCGACACCGGAGATCCTGACCGAACTGTCCCGGCGACCCCGCGGGGAAGGCCTGGACGAGGTGCGCGCGGACTGGGGTGCGCTGCGGGACCGCTGGCCGCACCAGGTGCGGGAGGTGCGCCGCAACCCGGACATCGGCGGCCTGGACCGCGTCCGCAGGGCTCTCAGGCGGACCCCCGCCGTGGACGCCCGGCTCCTCGAACTGGCCCGTGAACCCGACCGCGCGGCGGCCCGGCTCGCGGAGGAGGCCGCCGCGGTGCGGGGCCGGCTCGTGGCATCCGTGCCCTGGTTCGACCGGCTCGTGGAGTCCGGCACGGACGTCGAGCCGTCGCGGCTGCTGATGGCGCTGCTGCTCGCCGAGCACGCCGTCCGCGAGGCCGCCGAGCTGCACCGGCGGCATGTGGACGAGGAGGTCCAGCGGCTGATGGACGAGGACGCGGACGGAGTGGTGGCCGTCATGCGGCGCATGGACCGACTGCCCACGCTGGCCTGGGCGCTGTTCGGCGCCACCGTGCTGATGGCGCCCTGGTGCTTCGTGATCGGGCTGGCCGACGCACTCGGCCGCGCCTCCCAGGAGGCGGTCGTCACCGCGTGGGTGCAGACGGTCCCGGCGGCGGCCGCGGTCTTCACCGCGGAGCTGCTGACCGCCGCCTACATCGGGCCGCCCGCGTACCACCCGCACCGGTCGCTGGCCGCGCTGCTGATCCGCACCGCCGACCGGCCCGCCGCGTTCGTGCGCTCCCGCCGGTTCGTGACGGTGCTGCTCGGCGCGGCCGTCCTGGCCGGGGCGGTGACGCTGGGCTTCTACGCGCTCGCCGTCGCCCCGTGGGTATGGCCCCTGGCCAGTGCCGTCCTCCTCGCCGGGTGGAGCGTGCGCCGCTGCCACACCTGGCGCCGGGAACGGCGCGCCCGGCTGGCCCGCCGCCTGGACGTGCGGCGCGGCCGGGTCGCCGCCCGCCGTGTCTGACGGCCCCGTCCGGCACCGACATTCCGATGCAAGTGATCAGAGAACGGGAGGCAGGGGATGAGCGCAGGAGCCGCGCTTCCCACCCTCGACCTGGTGGCACCGGCCGTGGCCTTCCCGGCCCCGGCACCACCGGTCGACCTGTACGCGGTGCCCGACGCCGGTGCGGCACAGGTGGGCGACGCCGCCGCCCAGGCGTCCACCCAGGTGAGCGAGGCCGCCACGCAGGTGTCGGACGCGGTGAGCCACGGGCTGCAGGAGGCGGGCCAGGCCGCCGTGGAGGTACTCGGCACACTCAGCGGCGTCCTGCTCGCCGGCCGTGCCGCGATGCTCACCACCCAGGTCCTCGCCTCGGCCGCCGTCCGGGCGGCCGAGGAACAGCGTTGCCTGGAACGGCAGGAGGCCCTGTCCGCCACCGCCGCCGAGCAGTGGGAGGCGGCCGCGTACGCCGTGGTCCGGGCGAACGCCCGCAGGACCGCGCTGCTGGCCCGGCACGCTCGCGCCGGTGCCCCGTCCGGCGGCGACCAGGGGCCGCCGCGCCCCGACCTGCCTCCGCCACTGGACCCGGTCGGCCGGCCGCTCGGCGCCCTCCGTGCCGATCTGGCGTGCTTCGAGGAGGCCGTACGCCGGGCCGAGGAGACGCAGACGGCCTGGGAGATCAGCCGGCTCACGGACGTGATGGACGACGCGGCCGAGGCCGACGACACCTGGCGGCGCCTGGTCCGGGAGCGTCAGAAGGCCATGCTGGCCCGCCACATGACGCACCGCGAGCCGACCGCGGAGCAGGCCGGTCAGACCCTTGCGGAACCGCCCCGGGCGTCGGCGGACACGGAGCGGGACACCGAGGCCGTCCGCCGGCTGGGCGCGGACATCCTGGCCGCACTGGACCCGCAGGCGGCACCGGCCACCGTCGAGCTGGCCGTCGCGTCGGTGGGGCGGGCCACGCGGCATGCCGGGGAGAACCCGACGCGGGCCCGGCGCCACCTGGGCGAGGCCCGCAGATTCGTGCAGGACGCCAACCGCAGGGCACGGGTCCGCCGGGCCGAGGAGGAGTGGGCCGCCGCACAGCTGGACTTCCTCACCCGCCGCGCCCCCGGGGACGCGGAGCCGCTGCCCGAGGCGCCCGACGCGGAGCGGCCCCTGCGCCGGCTCCTGGCGGACGGGGTGCCGCTCACCCCCGAGGAACGGCGGCTGGTGGAACTGCGGGTCACCGAGCGGTTGACCCACCTCGAAGCCCTGTACGTACGTACCCAGTTGACCGCAGTGTTGGCCGAACTGGCGGCCCGGCACGGAGGACCGGCCGACGCGACGCGTCCCGAGGGGCAGGAACTGCGCCTGGACTGGACCCCGGACGGCTGGGGGCCCGAGCACTGGCTTCGGGCGACCCTGGTCCGCGGCACGCTGCGCATCGCCACGATGTACCGCGGCGGCGGCCCCGGCGAGCGGCGGCCCGAGGACCGGGCGGTGGACGACGCACGGTGCGCGGAGGCCCGCCGCCGGATCGACGAGTTCGCCGTCGTGGCACGCGAGCTGGGGCTGGACCTGGACATGCGCATCGAACGGACCGAGGGCGCGCTGCCGGGCCTGCGCGGCGAGGACGGTGCCGTCGAACTGGACGAGATGCTCGCGACGGGCACCCGGGGCCGCGTACCGGACCACGGGGCAACCGCCCGCAAAGCCCGGACCGTCGGTGACCGGACCCGCTGAGACGGCCGGGGCACCCCCATCGGGAAGGACACATGGACCTGCAGAAGGAAGCCCGGTTCCCGCTCTTCGCGGAGGAGCTGGCGGGCACCCTGAGCGTGCACGCGCAGTACGTGCTGTACGGCAACTTCCGCGACCTGCACCTGGTGCGGATCCGCGACCGCGACCATCCGCTGCCGCTGCTGGGGGTGCTGTGGAACCGGCTGCGGCCGCTGGGCTACCAGGCGCTGCTGCTGTGCGACCAGGTCTCGGGCATCCAGGTGATGCAGGCGGACGACAACGTCCGGGAGGCGGTACTGACGCTCCTGGAGCCGCTGGACTTCCCCGGCACCGGTCCGGCGCAGACCCAGCGCACGGTGGCGCAGCTGAGGGCGATCAGCGAGGGCTGGGGACCGGAGCGGGCCAAGGTGCGCGGCGACCGCGTACTGCCGCCGCTGCGCGTGGCCCTGGTGATCGACCACGCCTCACGGCTGGTGGGCGACGTGAACCGGCTGACCCCCGAGGAACGCGACTTCTTCCTCGCCTGCCTCCAGCTCGCGGGCGAGGCCAAGCCCGTACCGGGCCCGCCGGGAGCCACCGATGACGCGGCCGGAGCGCTGTTCAACCCGCTGATCTGGCTGGCCGACGGCGAACGGGACCTGCCGAACTGGCTGCTCGCGGGCAGCGAGCGGATCCGTACCGTGGCGGTGCCCGAGCCGGACGCCGACGAGCGGCGGCGGATGGCGCGGCAGCTGCGGCGGGAGTACCTGCGCGCCGCACCGTCCTGGCAGGCGGCCGGGGAGCAGGCGGCCGAGGAGGCGGCGGAGGAGGCCGTCGGAGCGTTCGCGCGGGCCGCTTCCGGCATGAACCTCACCGCCATGCAGGAGAGCCTGCGCCTCGCACTCGCCCGGCACCTCCCGTTCGACCGGATGCCGGACGCGGTCCGGATCTACCGGCTCGGCGTGGAGCGCAACCCGTGGAGCCGCGACGAGATCCGCCGGCGCATCCTCAAAGGCGAGGACCCCTCGGACGAACGGGCCATCCCGCGGCGGGTCCTGGGCCAGGAGGCCGCCGTGGCGATGACCCTCGACATCCTGAAGCGGGCCGCGCTGGGGCTCTCCGGCGCGCAGGCCACCAGCCCCGGGCACCGGCCGCGCGGCGTGCTGTTCTTCGCCGGGCCCACCGGCACCGGCAAGACCGAGCTGGCGAAGGCGGTCGCCTCTGTGCTGTTCGACAGCGACCAGGCGTACCTCCGCTTCGACATGAGCGAGTTCTCCGCGGCGCACTCCGCCGACCGCCTGGTCGGGGCGCCGCCCGGCTACGTCGGGTTCGAGGCAGGAGGTGAACTCACCACCGCGGTGCGGGAGAACCCGTTCCGGGTGATCCTCTTCGACGAGATCGAGAAGGCCGACAAGGGTGTCCTCGACAAGTTCCTGCAGGTCCTCGAGGACGGCCGGCTCACCGACGGGCAGGGCGTCACCACGTACTTCAGCGAGTGCGTGCTGATCTTCACCTCCAACCTGGGCGTGCAGCGCACCGACCCGCAGACCCAGGAGTGGCAGCCGCTGGTGGAGCCGGGCACGCCGTACCCGGAGCTGGAGGCCCTGGTCCGCAGGAACATCAAGGAACACTTCGAACGGGTCATCGGAAGGCCGGAGTTGATGAACCGGCTGGGCGGGAACGTCGTGGTGTTCGACTTCATCTCCGCTCAGGTGGCCGAGCAGATCTTCGACCTCCAGGTCGGCAACGTCCGGCGGCAGCTGGCCGCCGGGCACGGCATCGTGCTGGAACTGACCGACGAGGCGCGCGAGGTACTGCTCGGCCACTGCACGCAGGACCCCTGGAAGGGCGGGCGGGGCATCGGCATGGTCCTGGAGACCCACCTGATCAACCCGCTGGCCCGCGCCCTGTTCGCCAAGCCCCATCTGGTCCCGGGGGCGGTGGCGCTGGTCTCGGACGTCAGGCAGGACGAGACCGGGCGGGTGGAGATCGCGGTCGACTTCAAGAACGGCGCGGAGGACGGGGCGCGATGACGGTGCCGGACGCCGGGTTCGACGACGACGCGCGAGGGCCCGAGGACGACGGGCTGGCCCTGGTCCCGCGGTCCGGTCTGCGCCCGCGCGGGGGTGGCACCGCGACCCCCGTGACGCCACCCGCCGCCGCGCCACGCCTCGTCCCGTGTCCGCACTGCGGCGCCCGGCTTCCGGCCGGCACGGCCTCGTGTCCGGCGTGCCTGTCGCCGCTCCGGAGCGGCCCGGCGCCGGCGGGCGCCCCGCGGGGGCCGTCCAGGACCGCGGCGCTGCGGCTGGTGTTCCGCGGCGCCGGGAGTCATCTCGAGGTGCCGCCCGGCGGGGAACTGCGCCTCGGGCGGGACCCTGTCTGGGCCCCGGAGGCGGCCGGGCTCCTCGCCGGGGAATCGACGGTGTCGGCCCGGCACGCCGGCGTCGCCCACGGCGAGGACGGCACTGTCTCGCTGACGGAGGTCCCGCAGGGCGCCACCAACGGCGTGCGGGTCAACGACCGGGTCCTGGCTCCGGGCCGGACGGAACGCCTGGTGGACGGCGACCGGGTGTGGCTCGGCCCGCTGGTCAGCTTCACGGTGCGCCTCCCGGGACAGCCGTCCTGCTGAGCGCCGTGGGCGCGACCGCCGCCCCCGCGCGGACCCGCCTGCGGAGCCGGTCCCCGCAGGAGTCCTGCGGGGGCCGGGCGGCCGGCTCGTCCCACCTCGCGGCTCGCACGTCACGTGCGCTCGTGCGGCGGCTCACACCTCGACGGGCTCGTCCTCCGGCAGGCTGTCCATGAAGGAGCTGACCGAGAAGACCGCGCGGCCGGCGCCGGGCAGGCCGTAGCCGGGGGGCGAGGACAGGCCGAACTCGTCCATCGTGGCGCGGTAGGCCTCCAGCAGCCGGATGTGGTACTCCAGCGGCGCGCCCTGCGGGTTGGCCTTGCCGAGCGGGGTGGTGGGCTCGGGGCACCAGGTGGTGAAGCGGGGCGTGATGCCGTGCGACATGAAGAAGCGCAGGCCCTCGGTGGTGGAGGCGATGGCCTCGTCGACCGTCTTGAAGCCGAAGGGCTCGGCCATCTCCACGCCCGCGACGAAGTTCGGGATGACGTTGCGCGCGCCGAAGACCTCGGTGGAGTCGAGGATGCGCTTGTGCCACTCGTCGCGGCCGACGTAGCGCTCCTTGCCGGGGCAGTACATCTTGAACAGGTACTCGTCCCACACCTCGTAGTTGGGGTGGTAGATCTGGACGCCGTAGTCCTTGAAGCGCTGGACGTCGTCCTTGGGCAGGGCCTGGGCGACGACCTTGCCGATCCAGCGGCCGGGGAAGTGCTCCTCGATGGCCTTGGCGTAGCGCCCGTAGAAGTCCGCCTCGTCCAGGCCCTGGACCTTCGAGGTGATCGCGCCGCCGGTGAGGGTGTACGCGGTGGACGTCTTGGCCGTGTCGTACGTGTTGATGATGTCCAGCGCTTCGAGGACCTCGTCGACGTCCTTCACGCCCGTGTACGGGCGGCCCGCCGCCTTGTGCTGGCGCCAGTTGTGATTGATGTCGCAGTACTGGCACTCCTCCTTGGCGCCGAAGTACTGGCAGACCCGGAAGGCGGTCAGGTAGATCAGGTAGCCCCACTGGATGGTCGGGGCGACCTCCATGACCGACTTCCCGTTGGCGAGCTTGTGCCGGTAGTACTCCGGCATGGGCGGCACGCCGACGTCCGAGATGCGCTTGCCGTCGAGGTAGAGGCCGAGCTGGCCCTGCTCGTCGGCCGCCACGCGGTACGGGGAGGACGGGTTCACGCGGACCGAGACGACGGTGCGGCGCAGGTCGTAGGGGCCGCCGGTGAGGATGATCTCCTCGGGCGGGCGGCGCAGCGCGGCCTCCCCCAGCTCGGGCAGGGTGCCGTGGTCGAAGGAGAAGATGAAGTACGACTTCGGCTTCACCTCGCCGTCTTCGTTGTCGCTCAGCGCGGAGGGGTCGAAGGCCACCCCGCCGCGGAGCAGGTCCTCCTTGAAGACGGCTTCCCGCGGTACGTGCGGAAAGCGCTCCATCAGATCCTCGACCAGCGCGGTACGGCTGCCCATCCCGTGTCTCCTCCCGGCTCAGGCGTTCGACTTCTCACGGTATGCCCCCGCCGGTGCGGCTTCCCGCGCGGGGCCCCTCCAGACGCGCCGGGTAGGTTTCCGCGGTATGAGCGACATCACCGTGACCAATTGGGCCGGCAACATCACGTACACGGCCAAGGAGCTGCTCCGGCCGCACTCACCGGACGCGCTGCGGGCCCTGGTGGCGGACAGCGCGAGGGTGCGGGTGCTGGGCAGCGGACACTCCTTCAACGAGATCGCGGAGCCCGGTGCCGAGGGCGTCCTGCTGTCGCTGGCCGCGCTGCCGGCCGAGGTGGACGTCGACACGGCGGCCCGTACGGTACGGGTGGGCGGCGGCGTCCGGTACGCGGAGCTGGCCCGGCTGGTGCACGGACGGGGGCTGGCGCTGCCGAACATGGCGTCGCTGCCGCACATCTCGGTCGCCGGGTCGGTGGCGACCGGCACGCACGGTTCCGGGGTCGGCAACGGGCCGCTCTCCTCGTCCGTGCGCGAGGTGGAGCTGGTCACGGCGGACGGCTCGACGGTGACCGTCGGGCGGGACGACGAGCGGTTCGGCGGTGCGGTGACCTCGCTCGGCGCGCTGGGCGTCGTGACCTCGCTCACCCTCGACCTGGAGCCGGCCTACGAGGTCGAACAGCACGTCTTCACCGAGCTGCCGCTCGCCGGGCTGGACGCGGCGGCCTTCGACACGGTGATGGCGGCCGCGTACAGCGTGAGCCTCTTCACGGACTGGCGGGCTCCCGGCTTCCGGCAGGTGTGGCTGAAGCGGCGCACCGACCAGCCGCTGCCCGAGTTCCCGTACGCCACGCCGGCCGCCGAGAAGATGCATCCGGTGCCGGGGATGCCCGCCGTCAACTGCACCGAGCAGTTCGGGGTGCCGGGCCCCTGGCACGAGCGGCTGCCGCACTTCCGCGCCGAGTTCACGCCCAGCAGCGGTGCCGAGCTCCAGTCGGAGTACCTGATGCCGCGCGAGCACGCCCTGGGCGCCCTGCGCGCGATGGACGCGATACGGGAGACGATCGCGCCGGTGCTCCAGACCTGCGAGGTGCGCACGGTCGCCGCCGACGGGCAGTGGCTGAGCCCGGCGTACGGCCGGGACACCGTGGCCGCGCACTTCACCTGGGTCGAGGACACGGCGGCGGTGCTGCCGGTGGTGCGGCGGCTGGAGGAGGCGCTGGCCCCCTTCGCGGCCCGGCCGCACTGGGGGAAGGTGTTCACGACACCTGCGGGCGCGCTGCGCGCCCTCTACCCGCGGCTCGACGACTTCCGGGCGCTGGCCGGGGCGCTGGACCCGGCGGGGAAGTTCACCAACGCGTTCGTCCGCGGGGTGCTGGGCGGCTGACGGCCCCGGCTGTCGGCACGGGACGGCACAGGGCGGGACCGGACGGGACCGGGGCGGGACCGGGCGGGACTGGACGGGACCGGGCGGGACTGCGGGCGCGGTCGGACGGCCCTAGGTCCGGCCCGCCCGGCGAATCGGCGTGAGCAGCGCGACGGCCGCGATGAGGACGCAGCAGGCGCCCGCCGCCAGAGCGACCGGCGTGGTGCCGCGCCGCTCCGCCGCCCAGGTGAGGACTGCCGCGCCGATGGGCGCCACCGAGTACTGAAGGGTCCAGAAGGCGGAGGTGACCCGGCCGAGCAGTGGCTCCGGGGTCACCTCCTGGCGCAGGGACATCGAGCAGGTGCCCGCCATGCCGACGCAGGCGAGGAAGACGGCGCTCAGCAGGGCGACGGCGGGCACCTCGCTCACCCAGCCGAGACCGGCGAAGGCCAGCCCGCACACCGCGACCGCTCCGGTCCAGGTCCGGCCGAAGCCGAGCACGCGCCGCGCGCGTGCCACCAGCAGCGCCCCGGTGATGGTGCCCAGCGCGCCGACCGCCATGACGGTGCCGACCGTGCCGTCGTCGCGGCCCAGGTCGTGCTTGAGGTGGTAGATGACCAGGTCGTTCAGGCCAAGGGTGAAGAAACTGAACCCGCACAGCAGCACGGTGAGCGAGCGCAGCACCGGATGCCCGTACAGGAAGGCGACGCCGGTGCGCAGGTCCTGCCACAGGCCGGGCCGCTTCCCGGTGGCCGGGGCGTCGTCGGCGGGGCGGGACCGGAAGCGGACGAAGACGACGCAGGCGGCCGAGACGCCGAAGCTGGCCGCGTCCACGCCGATGGCGGTCGCCGGTCCCGACCAGCCGGCGACCACTCCGGCGCACAGCGGTCCCAGCACGCCGGCCGCGGCGGCGGTGGCATTGAGGCGTCCGTTGGCCTCGGTGAGCTGTTCGGTGCCGACCAGGCTGCGCACGACGGTGACGTAGCCGACGGCGAACAGCATGCCGACGGCCTCGCACAGCGGCAGCACGACGTAGAGCAGCCAGATCTGCGGGCCGAACAGCCAGACGACGGGCACCAGCCCGTAGACGACCATCCGCACGAGATCGCAGCCGATGAGCAGCTTGCGGCGGTCCACCCGGTCGACCACGGCCCCGGCGAACACGGCAGCCAGGACCGCGGCCGCGCCGCCGACGGCCGTCAGCAGGCCCATCCGCGCGATGGAACCCGTGGCCTCCAGGACGAGCAGCGGCAGCGCGATCAGGGCGAAGGAGTCACCGAGGACGGACAGGGTCTGCGCGGCCCAGAAGACGCCGAAGTCCCGTTGCCGCCACAGGGGGCGGCCGTCCTCGTGGGAGCGGTCCGCGGCGCGCCCGGTGTCCCGTGCCTCGTGGGTCATCGGGCCGGTGCCGTCCGCTGTCGTCGCCGCATACCGGCCGCCTCCCCCGTCCGCTCCCCTGTCCGGTCGGCGACCACCTTACGGAGGTGTCAGTGGTCCGCGCAGCACGGCGTCGGGTCGGGGTCCTCGAACGGCACCAGGGTGCCGCCCGCCGCGGGCATGGCGGCCAGGACGAGGTGGCCGTCCTGCCACTGCGGGCGGACGTGTTCCCGCGTCACCAACCGCATGTCCGGGGCCGGTTCCTCCGGCGTGCCCAGTACGGTCACCCGGTCGATCGCGGAGCGCGCCAGCAGCTCGGTGAGGGTCAGCGTGCCGGTGAGGGCGCCCGCGCCCGGGTAGAGGACGGCGCGGCCGACCTCGTCCGGGGCGCCGTCGCGGACCTCGTACCCCTGGGCGGTGAGCCGGTCCCGGGCGGTGCGCAGGACCGGCTCCGCCCCGGCGGCCAGCGACAGGGCGACGCGCGGGCGGCCGTCCCGCACCAGGTGCGTGCAGCCGAAGACGCTCTCGGGGAGGGCGAGTTCGGCCGCGAGCGCCTGGAGCAGGTGATCGGCCTCGCGCAGCGTCGTCGCGTCGGTGTCGATGCCGATGGTGTACGGCGCGGAGGGCTGTGTCACGAGGGCAGGATCCACACCGGGTTGGAGTAGAACCACAGGTCGCGCCACGGGTCGGCGTCGCCGACGACGTCGATGGCGGGCCCGGCCGGGTCGACCTTCGCGCCCAGGGCGCCGACGGCGGACCGGTTGCCGTCGGTGCCCCGTGTGCGGAGGTAGACGGGGTGGTCGACGCGGCCGAGGTCGTAGGTGAGGCGGACGGTGCCGGTGTCCTTGTTCACCTCGTACGACTTGACGACCCTGGCGGTCGGCGCGGTGAAGGTGTCCTTGTCGGCGACCGTGCCGGTCACGTCGCCCTGGATGACGTCGACCCGGGCCAGCTTCGGGGTGAATCCGGCCCAGTTGGGGCCGCCGGCCAGGGCGACGTCCATGGACAGGGTGACCCGGGTTCCCTTGCGGACGTGCAGGGCGCCGCCGAGCGTGGCCCAGCGGCCGCCGCCCGAGACGCGGACGTCGAGGCCGCTGATGAGCTGACCGTGGTCGACCCAGATGCGGCCGGCGCGGATGCCGTCCATGACGGCGGCGTAGTCGAAGCCGTCGGCGCCGACGTGGGTGCGGCTGTACTGGCCGGGCCAGAAGTCGCCCTGGGTGACGTCGATCTGGCCGGCGTAGACGGGGTCGTCGTAGCGGCCGTTGGCGTTGAAGTCGCCGCCGCCGCGGGCGGCGGTGTCGGCGTAGACCTGGTGGGAGTCGGAGTTGGCGGTGATCCACCAGGGGCGGCCCTCGGCGAGGAGGCTGTCCCACAGACCGCCGACGGTGGCGGTCATCCAGTCGAAGCCGCCCCAGGTGCGGTAGCTCTCCAGCGGGTAGCCGGGGAAGGAGTTGGCGCCCGGGCTGCCGTCGTAGATGCCGCGGGCGCGGCCCATGCCGAGCGGTTCGGGCAGGCCCGCAGCCTGGTGGCCGGGGGCGCCCTCGAAGCCGACGGCGATCTGGTGGCCGCGGGAGGTGGCGTCGCGCCAGGCGCGGATCTCGTGCGGGGAGTCGATACCCTTGCGCGCCGGGTGGTTGGCGAGCATCAGGGCGTCCTTGACCTTGCGCCGCTTGACCTGGTCGGCGAGGAAGGAGAGGCCGGCGACGGCGAGGGCCTCGTTGGCGGGCGTGGAGGCGGTGGCGCCCTTGACGCCGCCGTCGTAGTCGGTCTCGAACTGCTTGAGGACGGAGACCTCGTTCTTGCCGGGGTGGACGAAGACCGTGCCGTGCTCGGCGGCCGGGATGTTCCACTCCAGGCCCTGGAAGACGAGGGTGTCCTCGTGGGCGTCGCGGGCCTCGCGGATGTCCGGGTTGACCTTCTCCACGCCGATCTTGGCGTGGGTGACGCTGCCGTGGTCGGTGATGACCATCCAGTCCATGCCGTGCCGGGCGCCCTGACGGACCTGGTCGACGACGCGGTACTTGCCGTCGCTGCTGTACTGGGTGTGGATGTGGTGGTCGCCGGCGAGCCAGAGGAAGCCCTTCCCGCGGCGGCCGTTGCCCGCGGCCTCGGCGGGAGCGGCGGTCGCGGTCTGGGCGAGGACGGTGCCGGCGGCCAGCCCGGCGCCGAGCAGGCCGGCGCGGCGCAGCAGGCCGCGGCGCGACTGCTGTTCGGGGCTCAGGGCCTCGTCGGGGACGCTGGTGTCGAAGGCGGCGGGCAGGGGATGCGCGGCCTCGTGATCGTGGTCGTGCGTGTGTGCGTGTCCGTGGTGGTGATGGCCGTGCGTGTGCCCGTGTCCGTGCCCCATGAAGGTCCTCCTGGATACCGCCGCCGTGCGCGGCTGTGAGGAGAATCGAGGCAGAAGATGAACGTTTAACGACTCGGAGATGAGCCCCGCCTGCCGCCCGGCCTGCCCTAGCATGAAACCTAGGATCCCTAGGAAGCGGGAAGGTGGCCCATGCCCCGAGCGGGTCTTACGACCGACCGCGTCGTCGCCGCCGCCGCCGACCTCGCCGACGAGACCGGGTTCGAGAACGTCACCGTCTCCGCGCTCGCCCGCCGCTTCGGGGTGAAGGACGCCAGCCTCTACACGCACGTCAGGAACCTCCAGGACCTGCGCGTCCGGGTCTCGTTGCTGGCCGGCGGCGAGCTGATCGACGAGATCGCGGCAGCGGTGGCCGGCCGGGCCGGGAAGGAGGCGCTGGCCGCCTTCGCGGGCGCCTACCGCTCGTACGCCCTGCGCCACCCCGGCCGCTACGCCGCGACCCAGATCCGCGTCGACCAGTCCCTGGTCGCCGACTCCCCCGCCCTGCGCCGCACCGCCGAGATCACCTACGGCATGCTGCACGCCTACGGTCTCACCGAGCCCGACCTCACCGACGCCGTACGCCTGCTGCGCAGTACCTTCCACGGCTACTGCGCCCTGGAGGCCACCGGCGGTTTCGGCGCCCCGCGGGCCGTACAGGCCTCCTGGGAGAAGGCGGTCGACGCCCTGCACGTGGCGCTGGAGCACTGGCCGCGCGAGCGGCACGACGAGACCTAGGGCCGGCCGGCCAGGGCCCGCACCTCGTCGTACGTGGGCGTCGCACCGTCCGGGACCCGGCCCGCGCCGATGTCGGCCGCCGCCCGCAGGGCCGCGCCCAGTGCCCGCCGGTACAGCAGCGAGCCGAGGCTGACGCGGCCCACGCCGAGGTCGGCGAGGTGCGGAAGGGCGGGGCCGGTGGGCGAGTAGAGGACGTTGAGGGGAACGTCGAAGTGCGCGGCCAGGGCCGCGATCCCGCCGGGGTCGGTGAGGCCCGGGACGAAGACGCCGTGGGCCCCGGCCTCGCGATAGGCGTCCAGACGCCGCATCGTCTCCGCGAGGCGGCCTTCACCGTCCCCCTCCCCCGACCAGTACGTGTCCGTGCGTGCGTTGACGAACAGGCCGGGGGCTGCCGACCTGACCGCGGCGATCTTGGCCGCGTGCCGGTCGGCGGGGCCCAGGGCGTCCTCCAGGTTGATGCCGGCGGCGCCGACCGCCGCCAGCTGCCGCGCCAGCTCCCCCACCTCGTCGGGGTCGTCGCTGAAGCCGTCCTCCGCGTCGACGGACAGCAGGAACGGCTCCGAGCCCAGGGTGAGGGCCAGCCGCAGCGTCTCGTCGCGGGTCGCCGACGCCCCGTCGGGCAGCCCGCCCGCAGCCGCGACACCCAGGCTGGTCGTGCCGATCGCCCGGAAACCCTGCCCGGCGAGGGCGAGCGCGGAGGCGTGGTCCCAGGCGCACGGCAGCAGCAGGGGTTCGCCGGCACGGTGGAGGCCGGCGAAGGCGGTCACGACAGATCACCCACGGCGTCGGCGTAGTACACGGACTCGGTGAGGTGCACGGCGAGTTCGCGGAAACTCCAGCCCTCGCCGGGCGAGTGGTCGAGCTGCTCGTCGGTGAGGGCGTCGAGGCGGTTGACCCAGATCCGGGCGAGCCGGGTGAGGCGGCTGCGGGCCTCGTCCAGGTCCTCCTGGGTGAAGGGGGCCCGGTCGGCGTCCGTGGTGACCATGGAGGCGTGCCAGTGGTCGGGCTGGGTCTCCTCGCCGGCCAACCGGGCCTCCAGCTCGGCGAGATGGTCGACCATGTGGTCGGCGACCCGCCGGATCGCCTTGTGCGGGGTGTAGACGCGGCCGTCGACGTGCGCGGGCCGCCCGTCCCAGCGGGTCCAGCCGGCGGCCAGGGCGAGGACGTGGTCGACCATGCCGGTGACCGCGGCGGCGGGCGTGAGGGTGACGGGGGTGGCGGTGTTCGTGTCGTTCATGTCCCGCACGCTACGGGCCGGTTGTTTCGGTGACGGCCGAAGTGTTCCCGACCTCCGGGCGGGTACCCGGACGGTCACCCGACGTCACAACGAGGTCCGACTTCCCGAGAGGTGGACATGAAGCGACGGGACGTGAAGGGACGAGCGCGGCGCGACGACTTCTCCGAACGGCGATGGCAGGACAGGCTGTCGGTCATCGGCCTGATCGCCCTGGCCGCGGGCCTGGTGGTCCGTCTGATCGCCAACGGGGCCGACTCGTGGCCGTCGGCCCTCGTCGGGGCCGCCCTGATGAGTGTCTGGGTCGTGTTCCTGGTGCGTCGTCGCCGTCGGCACGACGCGCGGGACGCCGGTGCGGAGCCGGACGACGTGCCCGCCATGGAACGGCGGATCCTCAAGGGCGGGCCGCCCCCCGAGGATCCGCGACGCCGGCGGTCCATGGCGGCGCTGGTCGACTCCCGTCAGCGAAAGCTGCGGCGCAACCGCTGGTGGGCGTTCCCGCTCCTGGCCCTCGTCCTCTTCGGTACGTCGGCCCTGTGGTTCGTCTCCGGCTCGGTCACCGCGGGGAGCCTGACCCTTGCCCTCGCGGTCGCGGGAATGGGGTGGCTGACCTGGTTCAACCTCCGTTTCGACCGGCGTCTGTCGCGGATGCGGAGCCGTCTGCAGGGCTGAGACCCGCCCGTACCGCGCCGCGCGGTACCAGGTGCCGGGCGACTAGTTCGTCCCGTACCAGGCCCGCGTAGACGGTGGCGCCGTACGCGGAGGTGTGGGTGTTGTCCCGCTTCTCGTCGTAGAGGTAGAGGGCCTTGGAGCCCTCCACGCCCAGGGACTCCACGAGCGCCTTCGTCCTGGCGGTCAGGTCGATCAGCGGCACGTCCTCGGCGGCGGCGACCGAGCGGACGACGGCCGGGTGGTCGACGCCGAGTCCGTTGACGAGGAGGGCGGTGCCGTTGTTCAGGGTGCCGTCGGTGTTGAACCAGCGGCGCACGACCGGCGTCACGAGGACGGGACGGCCGCCGCGCTCCCGGACGCCCGCCACCAGTGTCTCCAGGTTGGCGCGGTAGGTCGCCCCGTCGGTCGTCTTGTCGTTGTGCGCGAGCTGGACGAGCACCAGGTCCCCGGGGCGGATCCGCGTCCGGACGGTGTCCCACAGCCGCTGGTCGGCCAGGTAACTGACCGTGCTCTCACCGGAGTCGGCGTGGTTGGCGACGGACAGGCCCTTGCGGAGGTACCGCGGCAGCTGCTGGCCCCAGCCGGAGTACGGCTCCCCCGGCTGGTCGCAGACCGTGGAGTCCCCGACGAGGAGGATCTGCCGCGCGTGCCGGGCCGGTGTCACCCTGATACCGGCGAGGGCGGGCGCCGACCCGCCGATCACCAGGTCCAGACCCGGCCTGCCGTGGGGTCCGGTGGGCTCGCCCTCGGGCGTGCGCACGTCCACGGTGAAACCGCGGGCGACCCGCTCACCGGCCGCGGTGGCCGTCTCCGCGAGCAGCGACCGCCTCGTCTCACCGCCGATGGCGGTACTGGCGGCGCCCTCGCCACCGAGCAGCACCTTCACGTCGTAGGTGCCCGGCGGGACGTCGAAGTGGCAGGCGGTGGCGGTGCAGTCGGCCATGCCGTAAGGACTGCCCTGACCGTCCTGTGCCTGAGTGCGGGCCTGGGCGGGTACGGCCGTCAGGGCTCCGGCGGCCAGCGTGACGGCCACCAGTGCGGCGGCGGCCGGACGTCTCACGCCCGCCCCCGCACCGCGTCGGCGACCGGGACGCCGAAGTCCGGTGTGCCGTCGGCCTTCCAGCCCAGCTTCTGGATGCGGGTGTGCCGGTTGGGGTCGTGGAGCGGGTCGCCGTCGATCTCCTTGTACTGGCGGGCGTGGTAGACGAGGACGTCGGTGCGGCCGTCCCGGTCGACGGTGAAGCAGTTGTGGCCGGGGCCGTACTGGCCGGTGGTGTCGTTGCTGGTGAAGACGGGCGTCGGCGACTTCGACCAGTTCGCGGGGTCCATCAGGTCGGCGTCCTCGTCGGCGGTCAGCAACCCCATGCAGTAGTTGGCGTCGGTGGCGCTGGCCGAGTAGGTCATGAACAGGCGGCCGTTGCGGGCGATGACCGACGCGCCCTCGTTGACCTTGAAGCCGACGCACTCCCAGTCGTACTCGGGCGTGGAGAGCCGGACCTGAGGGCCCCTCAGCGTCCAGGGGTTCTCCATCTCCGAAAGCCACAGGGCGGTGTTGTTGTCCATGCCGGGCTCGTACTGGGCCCAGGCGAGGTAACGGGTGCCGCGGTGGGTGAAGGTCGTGGCGTCCAGGGAGAAGGTCTCCCACGCCGTCTTCACCTGGCCGCGCTCCACCCAGGTGCCCCGGAAGGGGTCGGGGTGGGAGTTCTCCAGGACCCAGATGCGGATGTCCCAGACGCGCTCGGCGGGCGCGGCGGCGAAGTAGATGTACCACTTGCCGCCGACGCGGTGCATCTCCGGCGCCCAGATGTGCGCGCCCATGTCGCCGGTGGCGTGCTTGCGCCAGATCACGGACTCGCGGGCGGTCGCGAGACCGCCCAGGGTGCGGGAGCGGCGCAGGATGATGCGGTCGTACTCGGGGGCGGTCGCCGTGAAGTAGTAGAAGCCGTCGGTGTGCCGGCGGATGTGCGGGTCGGCACGGTTGCGGACGAGCGGGTTCACGTAGGGGGCCGCCTTCCTCGGCGCGGCGGACTCGGCGGACACCGCGGACGCCGTGGCGGGAACGGCCGCCAGGGCTCCCGCGACCGCGGCCCCCTTCAACAGCAGGCGTCGGCCGGGGGCCGCGGGGCGGGCAGGCTGGGCGGGCTGAACGGGCTGATCGTCGGCACGGCTCATGCGGGCTGCCTCTCGACAGGGCACACGACACGACTGGTTCGTCATATCGAACGCCATCTGTGATTACGAACGTCGAAAAGGTAAGGGTGTGGCATGGAGAGGTCAACGGGTCGGACGCCGGTAACCGAGCGGCGTCAGGTCACCAGGCCGTGGCGGTAGGCGTAGACGACTGCCTGGACGCGGTCGCGCAGACCGAGTTTGGTGAGGATGCGGGACACGAAGGTCTTGACGGTCTCGGGGCTGATCACGAGGGCCGCGGCGATCTCGCTGTTGGACAGGCCGTCCGCGATGAGGCGGAGGACCTCCGTCTCCCGGGGGGTCAGCGGGGTGTCCTGCGGGGAGCGCTCGGCGGGCCGGATGCGGGCGGCGTAACGGCCCACGAGCCGGCGCGTCACGTCGGGGTCCAGCAGTGCCGCGCCCATGGCCACGGTCCGGATGCCGTGCAGCAGCCGGTCCGGCGGCGCGTCCTTGAGCAGGAACCCGCTCGCGCCGGCGCGCAGCGCCTCGTAGACGTACTCGTCCAGGTTGAACGTCGTCACCACGAGCACCTTGACGGGATGCGTCACCCCGGCGCCGGCCAGCAGGCGGGTGGCCTCGATGCCGTCGAGAACCGGCATGCGTACGTCCATCACCACGACGTCCGGGCGCAGTTCGCGGGCCAGGTCGACCGCGGCCTGTCCGTCCCCGCACTCGGCCGCCACCTCCAGGTCGGGCTGGGCGTCGATGATCGTCGCCAGTCCGGTGCGGATCAGTACCTGGTCGTCGCAGACCAGGACCCGGACCGGCGCGCTCATGAGGGGCTCCCTGCGGGGATGCGGGCACGGACGACGAAGCCGCCGCCCGCCCGGCGGTCCGCGCTGAAGTCGCCGCCCAGGACGTCGACCCGTTCACGCAGGCCTGCCAGGCCCCGCCCGCTTCCGCCGGGCGACGCGGCCCGCGAACCGGACCCGTCCGTGCCGACCTCCACGGTGATCTCCCTTTCGCCATGGTGCACCAGGACCGAGGTACGACTGCCGTGGTCGTACTTGAGGGCGTTCGTCAGGGCCTCCTGCACGACGCGGTAGGCCACGAGGTCGGCGCTGCCGGTCGAGGTCGGCGGCGTGCCCTCCTCGGTGAACTCCACCGGCTGCCCGGCCCGTCGTGTCTGCTCGACCAGCGTGAGCAGCCTGCCGACGGGCGGCGTCCTGTCCTCGGTGCCCTGGTCGGTGCCGTGGCCGGTGCCGTGATCGGGGTTGAGCAGGTCGAGCAGGTGCCGCAGGTCGGTGATGGCCCGTCGGCCGGTGTCACTGACGGCGGCCAGGCTCTGGTCGAGGCGTTCGGGCGCGGCGGTCAGATACCGTGCCGCCTCCGCCTGGACGACCATCGCCGTCACGTGGTGGGTCACGACGTCGTGCAACTCGCGTGCGATGCGGGTGCGTTCGGCGGCGCGGGCGTCGGCGGCGACGCGGCCCCGGCGTTCGGCCTCCGCGGCCCGGGCGGAGCGCATCCACACGCCGACACCCCACGCCAGCGCGAGCGCCAGGTAGAACGTCACGAACTCGCTCGGCGGTTCGCCCGGACCGCGCCGGTGGAGCCCGACCGCCAGCGGCACGTACGCGGCGGTCAGGACGAGCAGGGTGACGTGCCGGTACCGCACCAGATAGGAGCCCGCGCTCAGCAGCGCGAGGGGCAGCGCGGTACCCGCGATCAGGTGGTAGCCGTTCAGCTGGTCGACAGCGAAGCCGGCGGCGACCAGGGCGAGGCAGAGCACCGGCCACCGTCGGCGGAGGGCGAGCGGAAGGCACTGGAGGACGACCGCCACCCAGCCCAGCGCGTCGATGGGCTGGGTCGGCAGACCGCCGACCTCCGTGCCGTTCCCGCGGAACCCGGGGATGAGCGACACGAGCAGGAGCAGCACCCCGAGCGGTAGATCCCGGACCGTGACGTCGAGCCGGTGCCACCGCTCCAGAGCCCGCCGACGATCGATCACCGGGAAAGTGTAGCGGTGGAGTTGACACGCTCGGCGCGCCGGGAGCGGGGCACGATGTTGCCGCGCCGGTGGGCCAGCCACAGGAACACGATCGTCAGCAGCGCCCCGAAGCCCACCGCGTACACGCTGCCCTCCGGACCGAAATCGCCGCCGGTGAGCAGCTTCGGCCCCGACATCGCGGTGTCCAGCAGGCCCTGGCTGGTGTCGCTGCCCGACACCTCGGTGCTGAAGATGCCGCCCGCGGCGAAGTTCCAGCCGAAGTGCACGCCGATCGGGACCCACAGGTTGCGGGTCGCGGCGTACGCGGCCGCGAGCATGAAGCCCGCCTCGATGGCGATGGCGATGGCGCCCCACAGGCTCGCGTTCTCGTTGAGCAGGTGCGAGAGACCGAACACGACGCCGGTCAGCGTCAACGCGATGTACGTGCCGGTGCGCTCCTCGATGATCCTGAACAGGACACCGCGGTACACCACTTCCTCCGCCACGGCCACGCCGGCCATGAAGCCGAGCAGCCCCAGCGCGCCCGTCACCGAGCCCAGGCCGTCGACCTCGTAGTGCCCGGCGACGAAGAGGTTCGCGATGACGGCCCCGAACATACCGACACCGATCAGCGCCCCCCACCCGGTCTTGGCCACGGCGCCTTCCCGGGCCACCTCCAGGACCTCCCGGTGCTCGGTGCGCCGCACCACCCACCTGTAGACGAGCACCGTGAGAGCGGCCGACGTGAGACCGACGACGAGAGTGAGCCAGTCGTTGTCCTTCACCGCGGTGATGACTCCGCCGGTGATGGCGTAGATCGCCATGACGGCGAGGAACTGCCAGACAAACCTCACGAGGAAACTCCTTGACTCCGTGACCGGGCCGCGGCCGGAGCGCCGCGGACTGCACCTGACGCTACGGATCCGGCAGCCGAAGATCGTCACCTCCCGGTGGACACCTCGCCGTAGCTCGCACGGGGGACAAGACCTCCGGCCTCACCCGGTGGAGTGACTACTGTCGAGCCATGACCAGCGACTTCGCCGACGCCCTCGCCTGCGGCCGCCCACTCGTGCTCGACGGCGGGATGTCCAACCAACTGGAGTCGGCCGGACACGATCTGAGCGACGGACTGTGGTCGGCCCGGCTGCTCGTGGAGCAACCCGAAGCCATCACCGACGCACACCTCGCCTACTTCGAGGCGGGCGCGGACGTGGCGATCACCTCCAGCTACCAGGCGACGTTCGAGGGCTTCGCCCGGCGCGGCATCGGCCGGCAGCGCGCCTCCGGACTGCTCGCCCTCAGCGTGGAGCTGGCCCGGGACGCCGCCCGCCGGGCCCGGACGGCCCGCCCCCTGTGGGTGGCGGCATCGGCCGGCCCGTACGGCGCGATGCTCGCGGACGGCTCCGAGTACCGCGGCCGGTACGGGCTCTCCGCCGGGGAACTGGAGCGCTTCCACCGGCCCCGCCTGGAGGTCCTGGCCGCCGCCCGGCCCGACGTCCTCGCGCTGGAGACGGTCCCCGACACCGAGGAGGCGGCGGCGCTCCTGCGGGCGGTGCGCGGACTCGGCGTGCCCGCCTGGCTGTCGTACACGGTCGTGGGCGACCGCACCCGCGCCGGTCAGCCGCTGGAGGACGCCTTCGCCCTGGCGGCGGACGCTGAGGACGTCATCGCGGTGGGTGTGAACTGCTGCGCCCCCGAGGACGTGGCGGGCGCGGTCGAGACCGCCGCCCGGGTCACCGGCAAGCCGGTCGTCGCCTACCCCAACAGCGGGGAGGCGTGGGACGCGGAGACGAGGTCGTGGCGGGGGCGTTCCTCGTTCACCGTCGCGCGAGTACGGGGCTGGCGGGCGTCCGGGGCCCGGCTGGTGGGCGGATGCTGCCGGGTGGGCCCCGGCACGATCACGTCGATCGCGTCGTCGTCGGCGCCGGCTTCGACGTGACCGGTGACCGTCGGCATGACTGGGGACGGTGGGGGCTGCTTCCGTGGCCCGCCCTCCCGCGGGGAGAAGACCCGAGAGGGCGGGAGGTGAGGTCGGTCAGGTCGGTGAGGTGCCGGCTCAGCCGAGCGGGTCGGCGGTGTCGCGCAGGGTGGCCAGCGCCGGGGCGTACATGCGGGCCTTGATGGTGCCCAGGGTGTCGCCGGCCTTGTTCACCTGCGCCTGCGCGATCTCGATCGCGGTGGAGCGCACGGCGTCCTCGCCGACGGCCCGGTCGACGAGGCCGGCGGCCGCGGCGTCGGCGCCGCCGTAGCGGCGGGCGGTGAGCATGGCCTCGTGCGCGGTCCGCGGCGCCAGGCGGGACTGGATGAGCGCGGCCATGCCGGGGGTGAAGGGGATGTTGATGTCCGCTTCGGGCAGGCACCAGTAGCCCCGGTCGGCGCGCATGACGCGGAAGTCGTGGGCGAGGGAGAACATCGCGCCGGCGGCGAAGGTGTGCCCCTGCAGCGCGGCCACGGTGACGACCGGCATCGACAGCATCCGCGCGAACAGCTCATGGACGGAGACGACGTAGTCCTGGTGCTGGTCGGCGTGGGCGAACAGCCACTCCAGGTCGAGCCCGTTGGAGTAGAACTTCCCCGTGGCGGCGGTGACCAGGGCACGGGGCCCTTCCGCCTTCTCCACCTCGTCCAGCGCGGCACCGACTGCGGTGATCCAGTCGGGGTGGAAACGGTTCTCTCCGTCCCCGAGGTCAAGGACGAAGACGTTGTCCTGACGGTCGAGCGAGGGCATGGTGACTCCTTCGGACGAGCTGACGTGGGGCGTGGAAGCGGCGGCGGAGCGGGTTGGCCGGCCGGCCGGCCGGCTGCGGCGCGTCGTCGTCGGTCTCGACGGCCTCCACCGCGTCCTCCGCCCGCTGCCGCGCCCGCCCACCGACTCCCCTCGCGGGAAGGCGGCCCACCGAACTGCCACCGAGGTTGCTACCTACCGGTAACTTATGGAGTGGACCACGGAACACGCAAGGGGCTGCGGCGGTCGTTCATCCCGTACCGGCACACGCTGCTACGGCGAACCCCCACGGTCACCGCCCTGGACGGGGCCGGAGGTGCAGACGGTGCCCCGGGCCGACGCCGAGGGAACCGAGCTGCCCCGGCGGGTGCCGGTCGGGTACCGTACGGGCCATGTCGAGTCCTGAGTCAGACGAGGTGGGGGCTTTCGGTCACGCCGTCAGCCCCCTGAACCACTGAGTTCGTAGCCCCCTCGTCGCGCCGCGTTCCGCGGCCGGGCGAGTGTGCCCCTGGGGCTGGCCGCGGTGACGAGATGACCTTCTCGCGCTTCTCCTCACCTCGGAGCCACTCGATGCCTCTCCCGCTGTATCTGCTTGCCGTGGCGCTCTTCGCCATGGGCACCTCGGAGTTCATGCTCGCCGGCCTCCTGCCGGACATCGCCTCGGATCTCGACGTCACCGTCGGAACAGCGGGCACGCTCACCTCGGCCTTCGCGGTCGGCATGGCCGTAGGCGCCCCCCTGGTGGCCGCGCTCGCCCGCAACTGGCCCAGGCGCTCCAGCCTTCTCGGATTCACCCTCGCTTTCGCGGCAGCCCACGCCGTGGGCGCCCTCACCACCAGCTACCCGGTCCTGTTCGCCACCCGGATCGTCGCCGCCCTCTCGAACGCGGGGTTCCTCGCCGTCGCTCTGACGGCTGCCGTCACGCTGGTCGCGCCCGACAGGAAGGGACGTGCGCTGGCCGTGCTGCTGTCAGGTACGACGATGGCCACGATCGCCGGTGTCCCCGGTGGGTCGGTACTCGGCACGGTGCTCGGCTGGCGGGCCGCGTTCTGGGCCGTCGCCGCTCTCTGCCTGCCTGCCGCACTCGGCATCCTGAAGGCGATCCCGGCGGGACGTGTACAGGAGGAGACGTCCGGCGGACCGGCTCTGCAGGCGGAGCTCGCCCAGCTGACAAGGCCGCCGCTGCTTCTGGTGATGCTGCTCGGCGCGCTGGTGAACGCGGCGACGTTCGGCAGCTTCACCTTCCTCGCCCCCGTCGTGACCGACACCGCCGGGCTGGGCGGGTTGTGGATCTCCGTCGTTCTGGTGCTTTTCGGCGCCGGCTCCTTCGCCGGCGTCACCGTCGCCGGACGGCTGTCCGACAGACGCCCCGGCCCGGTCATCGCGGTCGGCGGCCCGCTCCTGCTCATCGGCTGGCCGACCCTGGCGGTGCTGGCCGACGAGCCCGTCACCCTGTTCGCCCTCGTGTTCGTACAGGGCGCCCTGTCGTTCGCGCTGGGCAGTACCCTGATCGCCCGGGTGCTCCATGAGGCCGCAGAAGCCCCCACCATGGCCGGCTCGTACGCGACCGCGGCACTCAACGTCGGCGCCGCCGCCGGTCCCCTCCTCGCGGCAACCACCCTCAGCACCACGGCCGGACACCTCGGGCCCCTGTGGGCAAGCGGGCTCCTGGTGGCGATCGCCCTGCTCATCGCGTTCCCCTTCCGCGCCGTGGTCGCGGCCGGCCGAAGCGCCGAGGTACTCCGGTGACCCGTGCGGACGCCCCCTGATCGAGGGCGCCGAAGACCCGCCAGACGCACGAGCGTCGCGGCCGGCAACAACATGGCCCGCTCTTCGCCGGTCGGACCACCTCCGTTGATCATGTCCCGCGCGGTGCCTCACCCGTCGGGCAGGCGCAGTCACGCCTCGGTCTTCTTCATCAGCTCCACCAGGGTGGAGAAGCTGTCTGCGGCGTGGCCGGCGTCCATACCGCGCCGGAAGAGCTCGGCGACCGCGGCCGGAAGCGTGGTGTCGACTCCCGCGTCCGCAATGGTGTGCAGGACATGGTCGACGCTGGCCGCCCCCATGGCGAGGCGGTCCACGTCGCCGACGTGCCGGCCGGCGTCGATGCGCTCGGCGTAGAAGGAGAAGAATCCCGGCAGCGAGTTCGCGGTCTCCACGGCGTGCGGCAGGATATCCGCCGCTCTCAGGCCGTTGGCGTCGGCGAGGGTGACGGCCTGCCAGTAGCTCAGCATGGAGGTCCAGAACATGACCATGCCGATCTGGTACATGAGCGCGGCGAGCCCGGGGTCCTCTCCCCGGTGGTCGGTCCGCCCCGTGATGACCTCGAGGGCAGGCCGGTGCTGGTCGAAGACCTGACGCGGGCCGCTGTAGAAGGTCGACGATTCGGCCTGCCCGATCCCGGAGGGGGGCACGGTGACGCCGCCGGTCAGCTGGACAGCGCCCCGCTCTGCTGCCCAACGGGCCGCGGCACGGGCCTTTTCCGGTGTGTCCGAGCTGAGGTTCACCAGGGTCCGGCCGGTCAGTGCGGCCGAGGCGGGCTCGAGTGTGGCGTACATGGCGTCGTAGTCCGTGAGGCTGAGGATCACCAGCTCGTTGGAGGCGAGGGCCTCCTTCACGTTCGGCGCGAGCACCGCCCCACGGGCGACCAGGGCGTCCGCGCGCGACGCGGTGCGGTTCCAGACGGTGACGTCGTATCCGCGGTCGAGGAAGGCGCCGGCCATGGCCTGCCCCATGGGGCCGAGGCCGATGACGGTGACCGACTGCTTGATGCTGCTCATGACGAGATCCCCACCCTCACTAAAACGAGCGCTCTATTTAGAGCGTGGTGAGAACGTACCACAGCTCTAGAACGAACGCTCTACCCAATGGGCCGCTACTGTGGCCGCATGCAGACCAGCACACGGGACCGGATCGTCGTCGCCGCATCACGCCTCCTACAGCGGCAGGGCTACGTCGGCACGGGAATCAAACAGATCGCCCAGGAGGCGCAAGCCACCCTCGGCTCCGTCTACCACTTCTTCCCGGGCGGCAAGGAGGCCGTCGCCGTCGCCGCGATCAAGCACAGCACCGAGGAATTCGCGACGCTCCTGCGGAAGGCCCTGGACAGCGACGACGACCCGGCAGAGGCCGTGACGGCCTGCGCCCGGCAACTCGCCGATGAACTGCGCGAGTCGGGCTGGATCGACGGCTGCCCCGTCACGGCGGCAGCCCTGGAGACGCTCGGCACCGACTCGGAGATCCAGCAGGCCTGCGCCGACGCACTGCGCAGCTGGGAGCAGTTGGTCCGCGACAAGCTGCTGCGCTGCGGCTTCCCCTCCCAGAGCGCCCGGGAACTGGCGACCACCGTCATCTCCGCCCTGGAAGGAGCCGAAGTCACCGCCCAGGTCAACCGCAGCGAGGAACCGCTACAAGTGGCGGGCCGGCAACTCGCCCGCCTCGTACGCTCGCACGCGTCCTAGCCACCGCCGGCCAGCGTCAGACGCCGATCGGAGAAGCAGAGCCTAGCCACGCAGCGACCTTCGCAACAGGAGGCCGCCGATCCCCGCCAGGGCGGGGAAGCCGCTCTTCGGCATCGCCACCGAGCCCGTCACAACGCGGAATCCGCGCGAGCGCGCGGAAAGTCGCCCCCGAACCCACCACCGTCCACATCCGCGACTCCAAGACCACCGCCCACACACATCACCGTCGGACCGGCCGCCTGGTCCGCGTTCCTCGCGTGGTGACGTCGGCCTTCCACAGGTCGAACTCGGCATCACGCGGGCCGTACACCGTGTGCGGGGCGCCGTCGCCGAAGAACCGCACGGGGTGTGTGGCGTCCCACGCCGCCCAGCCCGGGTCCCCGGTCTCGGCGAACCGCACCCACGCCCCGTGCATCGCGTCGGCCAGCTCCTGCGGAGCACCCTCGCCGGCGAGTCTGCGGGAGTCGGGTGTGTCCCCCGAGTCGAAGACGAAGCCCAGTTCCAGGGCGTGGCAGGCGCCGAGGTCGGGCAGGCTGGACGGCCAGGCGAACTCGTAGACGTACGACGACCCCGGCCGCGCGTCGGCCAGGCGGTGCATCGGGATGCGGAGCAGGTGGTCGGTGACGAGCTGGCCGACGGTCTCGGCGGCACCGGCGTCGGGACGCAGGGCACGGTAGCCGCGTACGACCTCGTTGCCGCAGTGGACGCGGGCGCGCGCACCGGCCAGGGCTACGGCGCCGAGCCGGTCGACGCGTTCGAGGAGGCCGCCGGGGACCAGCCAGAGCCGGTACTCGTCGCGCGTCCAGCCCATCAACAGATCGGTGCCGGGCGCGGCCCGGCCCTCGACGAGCGCATCCATGGGGTCGCGGGGAACGACGTCCCCGTCGACGACGATCCCGAAGGCGGGCCCGCCGAGCACGGGGCTGCTGAACCTGCCCACGTCGGCCTGGGCGCGCAGCAGCTGGTCCCGGTCGGCGGCGGCGAAGGACTCGGCGGTGGCGGGGATCCTGAGGCGGGAGGCGATGCGGCGGACCATCCGCCGTACCTTGTCGCGGTCGGAGGCCTCCGGTGCCCCGCTCTGCAGCACGGCCCGTCGGAACAGCCCCTGGGCCTGCGGCGCGGCGAGCAGCGCGCCGGCGCTGATCGCACCGGCCGACTGACCGGCGACGGTCACCCGGTCGGGATCGCCGCCGAAGGCTTCGATCGACTCCCGCACCCACTCCAGGGCGGCGAGCTGGTCGCGCAGTCCGGCGTTCGCGGGAGCGTCCGGGAACAGTCCGTAGCCCTCGATGCCCAGCCGGTAGTTGATCGACACGCAGACCACGCCGTCCCGGGCGAAGGTGCGGCCGTCGTAGACGGGTACGGCGGAGGAGCCCCTGGTCAGGGCGCCGCCGTGCAGCCAGATCAGGACGGGCAGGCGGGCTCCGGGACCCGGCTCGGGGGTCCAGACGCTGAGGTTGAGGCAGTCGTCGCCGGGGATCGCCGGGTCGGAGAGGTACTGGGCGAAGGCGTCGGAGTACGGCGGTTTCGGCGCCGTCGGGCCGAAGGAGCCCGCGTCGCGCACGCCGTCCCACGGTTCGGGCGGAACCGGCGGGCGGAACCGGCGCGATCCGAAGGGCGGCGCCGCGTACGGGATGCCCCGGAACCCGGCGATGCCGCGCTCGTACCTGCCCCGTACGGCCCCGTACGGCGTACTGACCACGGGGTGTGTCCGGCCTGTCATCACGCGCTCACCAGCCCTTCGCCGCACTGATGGACTGCTCATGCCAGAGCGTCACGGCGAGCGGATCTATTCCGGACGTACCGCGCCGACGGCCGCCTCGACGCCGCCTCGACGCCACTGAGAGACAATGGAAGGCACGCACGCCCGCCATGCGCCGCTGAGGAGGCCGTCGTGACCGTCGACCCTCATCGCCCGGACCTGTCCCCACCCGTGCGGATCGCGCAGACCGACGGGCGGCAGGCCGTCCTCGCCTTCTCGGGTCACCTGGACGCCGGCGCGCTGCGCCTGCTGGAGGAACTCCTCCTCGACCACCGTCTGCGGCAGCCCGGCACGTGGATCCTGGAGATGAGCGACCTGGAGCACATCGACCTGGCCTGCGCCTACGCGCTCCTGCGCACGGTCACCCGGGCCCCCGAGCCGGCCGCCGTCACCGTCCGCGGGGCCCGCCCGGCCGTTCACCGGACTCTGCGGCACGCCGGCCTCGACACCGTCGCCGCCTTCGAGGGGTGACTTCGAAGGTGGGGACCCACTCCCGTTTCAGGGGCCGAAAGCTCTGAGGGTCGCGTCGACGAGTGAGTCGGCGTATGCGGCGGTCAACGGCCCGCTGCGGTGCAGCCACCGCTGGAAGAGGGGGGCGTACAGCACTTCGAGGGCCAGGTCGAGGTCGGCCTCGGCGTCGAGCTGGCCGGCTTCCTGGGCACTGCGCAGGCGTGCCTTCTTCGCTTCCTCCAGCGGCCGGGCCAGTTTCTCGCGGTACTCGGCCGCCAGCGCGGCGTCGTTGGCGATCTCGGTGTTGAGGGCGCGGATCAGCCGGTCGAAGGACGGGTCGGCGAACTCCTGCGCCGTGGCCCGCATGACGAGCTTGAGGTCCGCCTCGAGGTCGCCCGTGTCCGGCAGCGCCACCGACTGCCCGTCCGCGTCCTCGCTCAGAGCCAGAAAGGCGGCGAAGACGACCGCGCTCTTCGACGGCCACCGCCGGTAGATCGTCTGCTTGCCGACGCCGGCACGGGCCGCGATGGCCCCGACCGTGACCTTCTCGTACGCCTCCTCCGCGACCAGGGCGCGGGTGGCTTCGAGGATCGCCTGCCGGGACCGCTCCTTACGACGGGAGTGGTCCGGGCCCTTCTCATTGGACATGCGTCCACCCTATCCCCGAACGAAAACGAGACGATCCGTATTGCAGAGATCGGGCAGATGCCCTACAGTCCAAAGGAATCGAGACGGACCGTTTCCTTTACTGAGAGTGAGATACCGTGACGCAGCCGAGAGTCTGGCTCATCACCGGCGCCTCCCGCGGCCTGGGCAGGGCCTTCGCGGAGGCCGCCCTGGCAGGCGGTGACCGGGTGGTGGCCGCCGCCCGCGACGTCGGCCCCCTGGAGGAACTGACCGAGAAATACCCCGACCACCTGTTCCCGCTCTCGTTGGACGTCACCGACCGCCGGGGCGTGTTCGACGGGGTGGAGCGGGCGGCAGCCGCGTTCGGCAAGCTGGACGTCGTCGTCAACAACGCCGGCGGAATGCTCTACGGCATGGTGGAGGAAGCCACCGAGGAGCAGATCCGGGCGCATATGGATGTGAACTTCTTCGGCGCCGTGTGGGTGGCCCAGGCGGTCCTTCCTCATCTGCGCGCCCAAGGCGGGGGACGGCTCCTCCAGGTCACCTCGATGGGCAGCGGCGGCGGCATGGCCACGGTCGGTTTCTACGGCGCGGGCAAGGCGGCCCTGGACTCGGTCAGCGAGGCACTGGCGATGGAGGTCGAGGCGTTCGGCGTCAAGGTCACCATCGTGCAGATGGGCGGCTACAACACCGGCCTGTTCACCGCCGGCACCACGAACACCGAACCCATGGACCAATATCAGCCGCTGCGCACCGAGATGGAGGCGATGTGGGGCGATGCCGTCGCCCCGGAGCCGGACACCGCCGCCCCGGTCATCATGGAACTCGCCGCGCTGCCGGACCCGCCCCGGCGGCTGATCGTCGGCAGCCAGTCCTTCGACCACGTCTTGGAGATGGACCGGGCCCAAGCGGATCTGTACCGGGCGTGGGAACGCCTGAGCCGTGTCGCCCCGGGCTGACCGTGCCCGGAAACCGGGGAACATCCCTGCCGGTCCGTGCGCCGAGGGGGACCGGACTCGGCGGGCCGCTGGGCCGGCCACGGCCCGGAAGGGGCCGTCCTGACGGCGACGCGGTCGCCGTCAGGGCTGTTCCGTGAGGAAGGCCACCACAGTGGCCAGGAACTCCGCCTGTGCTTCGACGTTCGCCATGTGCACCGTGGGCAGCAGGGTGAACCGCGCGCCGGGGACGGTCGCGGCGAGCTCCTTCCCGTGGCCGGCGGACGTGACGGTGTCGTGCTCACCCGCGATGACCAGTGTCGGCCGGTCGATGAGTGCGGCCGTGCGGCGCAGGTCGTAGTCGCGCACCGCGGCCCAGCTCCCGGCCACGCCCTCGCGCCGCGTGGCGAGCAGGGTGCGGCGGAAGCCCTCGACGACCTCGTCGTCGCCCTGCAGCATGCGGGCGGGGAACCAGTTGTGCAGGAACATCTCCGCGGTCGCCTGCATGTCGGGGGCTTCCAGCAGTTCGGCGATCGGCCGGTCCCACTGGTTCGCCGGGCCGAGGTACGCGGCGGTGTTGGAGAGCACCAGGCGGTCGACGCGCTCCGGAACGTGGATCCCCAGCCACTGCGCGACGATTCCCCCCAGAGACAGACCCAGCACGTGCACCCGCCGCAGGCCCAGGGCGTCCAGCAGCTCCACCACGTCGCGCCCCAGCCGGTCCAGGGAATACGGGCCGCTCGGGACATCGGAGGCGCCGTGGCCGCGCGCGTCGTAGCGCAGCAGCCGGAAGTGCTCGGTCAGAGCCGGCACCTGCCCGTCCCACATGTGGAGGTCGGTACCGATGGAGTTCGAGAGCAGCAGCACCGGCTTGCTCTCGTCACCGTCGAAGCGATAGGCGATGCGGACGCCATCGCCGGTGGTGATGGCGGTAAGGGCCTGAGAAGTCATGTCAGCTCCAGTGATCCAGCGGTTATGTGCTCAGCCTAAGAACGCTTCCTGCGCATTTCTATTACAAAGATCGAGAGAGCTCTGTAGATTATCCGGACAATGTCGAACTTCACGCTCCACGAGTTGCAGTGCTTCAACGCCGTTGTGCTCGACGGTGGTTTCCAGGCTGCCGCCGAGCGGCTGCACCGCTCGCATCCTTCTGTGTTCGCGGCAGTCGCCAAGCTGGAGCGCCAGCTGGGCCTGGACCTGCTGGACCGCTCCGGCTATCGGGTTCGGCTCACCGAGGCGGGGCACGCCTTCCACCGCAAGGTGCGCCTCCTGCTGCACGAGGCCGAGGAACTGCAGACCTACGCCACACAGCTGGCGATGGGCGAAGAGGCCGAACTGCGCGTGGTGCTGGGAGACCTGTGCCCCCTCCCACCGGTGTTGCAGATGCTCAGCCGCTTCTTCGCGCAGCGCCCGCAGACACGACTGCACCTGCAGTTCGAAGCGGTCACCGGCCCCTGGGAGCGGCTGCTGGAGGACGAAGCCGACCTCGTCGTGCACCGCGTCCCCAAAAGCGACGTGCGGATGGAGTGGATCGATCTCGGCCGCGTCGCGCTGGTGCCCGTCGTGGCGCCCGGTTTCCTGCCCTTCCCTCCGGACTCCGACATCACACCGCAGCGGATGCAGGCGTTCACCCAATGCGTGGTCCGGGATTCGGCGCGGCAGCCGTCCGAGCAAGGCCATTTCCTGGTCGAGGGCGCGCCCCGGAGTTCCGTTCCGGACCACCTCATGAAGAAGGAGCTGATCCTGCACGGCATGGCGTGGGGACACGTTCCGCGCTTCATGATCGAGACCGAGTTGCGTGACGGGAGCCTGCTCTCCATCGCCGGACGGCACTTTCCCGGTGTGGTCGAGGAACTCTCGGCGGCTCGCCGGCGCGACCGGCCGCACGGGCCGGTCGCCGACCAGTTGTGGGACTTCCTGGCCCGCCACGCACCGCTCCTACGGCCGACGCTGGGCCGGGTACCCAAGGCGGTTTGAGCGACGGGACGGTGGGCGAGGCGGTCCCAGTGACAGGGGATCAGGGAACCGGCCGGCCAGACCTGGGGCTGAGCCCGGCGTGGCTCGTACCCGCTGATCGCGCAGCGGTGACCTGAGCTCACCAGGAGACCGGGCTCGGTTCCCACCCCCGGGACCGTCGGAAGTCTGTCGTCCGGCGCTGGGGCGGCGGTCAGCCGCCCAACTGCGCGTTGCCGGGCTTGTCGCGGCAGGAGTAGGTGTCGATGTCGTCGTCGTTGGGCCTGGCCTTGTCGCGGATGGCCTTGGGGACCTGGGGCAGGTTGTTCTGGAAGTCCTGGTCCCAGTCGTTGCTGCGCGCGTAGTCCATGAGGGCCTGCTGGAGTTTCTCGCAGTCGTCGCGGTGGCCCTTGGCCATGGCGATGCCGTAGTCGTTGAACGGGCCGAACGACAGCCCTTTCTGGACGGTGAGCCTGGGGTCGTCCTCCATGAATCCGTAGAGGATCAGCTGGTCGGTGGAGACGGCGTCGACCGTGCCCTCCAGCAGTCTCCTGACGCAGTCCCGCGCGTCCGTCTCCGTGACGGTGCGGATGTCGCCGTACGCCTTTCTCTTCAACTCCGCTGCGGAGGTGGTGCCTTCCCAGGCGCAGACCAGCTCTCCGTTGAGGTCGCTGAGGCGGTTGTAGCGTCCGGCGTCCTCGGTCCGTACGAGGACGCCCTGTTGGGTGGAGGCGTAGGGGCCCACGAAGTCGAGCCCCTCACCGTCTCCCGACTCCGTCTTCGGCGTCATCCTGTCCTTCGTGATCGAGTAGGTGGCCGCGATGAGCTGGACGTCCCCCTCGTGCAGCGCGCGAGCCCGGTTCTTGGACAGGACGCCTTCGAAATCGACGGACTCGATCCCCACTCTGTCGAGCACTTCCCGGGCGACCGTGATGTCGAACCCGTTGAACTCGCCGTCGTGAGGTGAGTAGCTCGTGCCCGGCTGGTCGCCCTTGGCGCCGACCTCGATCTTCCCTTCGGCGAACAGCGAGGGGGGCTCCGAGGAGCAGCCGGCGAGGGCGGCTCCCGCGAGGGCCGCCGCAGCGGCCCCGAAGCGGATCGTGCGGGAACGGCGCCCCGTTGTACCCATGGACGGTCCTCCTGGTCATCGCGTCGCGGTTTCAGTCGTTGTGCAGCGTTCCGCGGGCCTGCGCGAGGCGCATGGAGCAGCCCGTCTCCGGATGTACGGCGACCTCGAACCGGAGCTCCCCCTCGCGCCCGCCGAGGTCGAAATCGACGGTCGACTGCGCGGGCACCTCACGCGTGTTCGGGGCGACGCCCGAGGTGACGGCGGTGATCGTCGCCGTGGTCCTGCCGACGCAGGTGGGGGTGCTCGGATCGTCGTCGACGACGGTCAGCGTCAGACGCAGCTTGTCCCGTACGTCACCGGAGGCCGGCCGTGCCATCTCCACCGTGAGTGTGCCGCCGGCGTCGCCCACGGGCTGCGTGCCGCTGATGGACATTTCCACGCCGACCTCGCCGGTGCGGTCGACGTCCACCCAGGCGAGCGCGCCGCCACTGGAGCAGAGCGCGGCGGCGCCCACGAGGACGGCGCGGACGATACCGCGCCGCCGTCTGTCGGCGGCCTGCTGCACGGCGTCGCGGGTCTGCCCGGTCCGGTCGGCCGGGTACAGGGCGGCTGCACCGGCGATCAGCGGGGCGAGGGGCGCGAGGACGTAGAACCACGTGTACTGGGTCTGCGGGCCGCCGGGCCAGTGGGCTACGGCGTGGACGGCGAAGACGACGGTCGCGGCGATGACGAGGATGGCGGACACGGGGAGCCATGCGACGTGCGACCACGGCCGCTTGAGCTCCCACGTGAACGTGGCGTTCTGGCCGACATGGCCGAACGTCGTCGAACCGTCGCCGCTGCCGCTGACGTTGCCGGCCTCGCAGGTCCCGCCCGCGCCGGAGCCGTCGGAGCTCACGCTCCTTCCCTGTGACCACGGCCGCCGAAGTGGAAGGTGGCGCCGTCCCCCACCGAGCCGATGGCGGCGGAGTTCGGGCCGTGGGCCGTGACGTGGTAGGTGCGGGTGGGCGCCGGTGCGGCGGCCAGGAGTTCCGCGAGGCGGGCCTCGTCCGGACGGCGGTCCCGCTGTTCGCCGAGCCACGCCGTCAGGGCCGCGGCCAGCCGCTGCCTGTCCTCGGGGGAGAGCGCGCCGAGCAGCCGGTCGGCGCGCTGTTCGCTGCGGCCCTCGGGGAGGGCGAGCGGGGTGTCCTCGCCGCCGCGGCGGAAGAGCCGGCGGAAGTAGCCCTGGCCCGCGTCGATCGACCCGTCCGTGATGCGCTGTGCGGCACTCGCCACCATGGCGACGCCCAGGGTTTCGGCCGCCAGCGAGAAGTAGGTGGCGAGTTCTGCGGAGATTTCAGGAAGACCGGTCATGGACGCCCCCGTCGATGGCCTCTGATGCGCTGCTTCGTCACTGTCAACTCACCCAGAGTAAAGGTTGTTGACGTTTCTGACGGATGTTCCGGGAATGTTCTGGGTGGACGTGCGTGAGGTTTGGCCGGGTACGTCCGGCCGGCAGGGGCGCGGGCTCACGCGGCGTTCCCCGTGCGACCGGCACCCGCCCGCACTCGCCTCGCAGCGCCCCCCTCGCCCGCCCCCTCGCCGCTTCACTCGGCCGGCTCAACGAGTCAGCGGTCCGACGGTTCCGCCGGGCAGTGGACCGGACGCGAGAAGGCTCGCCCGCCTCGGCTGTCGCATGATCACCGGCCCGGCGCCGACCGTTGCGCCGATGTTCCCCCGGGGCCACCCTCGGTCTTCCCGCGAGGGTACGGCGAACCTAGTATAGGAAGCGCTTTCTACCCTGGGCCCCGGGCGGGCCGGAGAGGTGGTTGACCGATGGTCCGTACGGCGAGTGCGAGCACGTCGGCCGGGCCGACGCTGGCGGTCGTGGCCCGGGAGGCGGGGGTCTCGGTGCCTACCGCGTCCAAGGTGGTCAACGGCCGCGAGGACGTGGCACCCGAGACCCGCCGCCGCGTCGCGGAGGCACTGGACCGGCTCGGCTACGTACGCAGACCCCGCTTCGACACCACGCGCGCGCCCCGGCTGGTCGACCTCGTCGTGCACTCCCTGGAGAGCTCCTGGTCGGGCGCGGTACTGCACGGGGCGGAGGAGGCGGCGTACGACGCGGGGCTGGAGATGGTGGTCTCGGCGGGCCTGAACCGGCCCAGGTCCGGTCCCGGGGAGGAGCTCCGGCCCGAGCGGGGCGGGCTGGAAAGGCTCGTCGCGCACGGTTCGTCCGGGGTGCTGTTCAACCTCGCCGAGCTCACCGCCGCCCAGTACGCCTGGCTGGAGCACCACCGCATCCCGTTCGTGATGATCGACCCGGCGGTGGAGCCGCCGCCGGGCGTGGTCTCCGTGGGCGCGGCGAACTGGCAGGGCGGGGTCACGGCGACCGAGCACCTGCTGCGCCTCGGGCACGAACGGATCGCCGTCGTCGCCGGTCAGCGGCGCAGGATGTGCAGCGCCGCGCGGGTCGCCGGCTACCGTTCCGCCCTCGCCGCGGCGGGTGTGCGCCATCACCCCGAGTACGTCCGCCACGCCGGGTTCGACCGGGTCACGGCCCGCCGCCGCATGCGGGAGCTGCTCGACCTGCCCGTCCCGCCGACCGCCGTGTTCGTCTGCTCGGACGCCATGGCCCTCGGCGTGTACGAGGCCCTGGCCGAGCGGGGGCTGACGGTGCCGGACGACATGAGCGTGGTCGGTTTCGACGACCTGCCCGAGGCCCGCTGGGTCACCCCGGCCCTGACCACGGTCCGCCAGCCGCTCTCCGAGATGGCGGCCACCGCCTTGCGCCTGCTGCTGCGCATGATGGACGGCCACCACCCCGAGAGCACGCGCACGGAACTCTCGACCCGCCTGGTGGAGCGCGCGAGTACGGCACCGCCGCGCACCCCGTAGGGCCGCCGGCCCACACCACGGCCGGCCCGGCCGCCCGCAGAGCCGACTTGCCCGTACGGAAAGTCGGCGATAGCTTTCCCATCAGGAAAGTCAAGTGGGAAGCGAAGCGGGACAGGAAGGCGGCGGCCGTGAGCACACCGGTGGATGCCGAACAGGCATGGCGGGACCTGCAGCGCATCCGGGTGCCGCAGGAGCGGGTCTACGACGAGGTCGAGCGGTCGGCGTCCGGCGGCCCCGGCACGACCTACGCGACGGCCGCGATCATGTGGGTCTTCCTGGCCGGCATGGGCCTGGAGCTGCCCACGTGGGGTGTCTGGCTGGCGCTCGCCGCGTATGTCGCGGTGCTGGGCGCGCTGGCCCGCGCCGACCATCGCAGGAGCCGGGTGCGGCTGCACCGCTCCCGCTGCAACTGGCGGATGTTCGCGAGCTTCGCAGCGGGTGCGGTGGTGACCGGCGGGACGATCCTGCTGTCCGGCCGTCTGGTGGAGCCTCTGGGACCGATGACGGGCGCTCTGATCCAGGCCACCGTCTCGGCGGTCGTGTTCGTGCTGTTCGTCCGGCCGGTGAGCCGCTGGTCGGCCGGCTCGTTGCGCGGGCACGGCGAACGGGTGGCCGGCGAGGGGGCGGGCCGGTGAGCGTTCCCGCCGGCTTCGACGAGCTGATCCACCCCGCCACAAGGTTGTCGGTGGTCTCGCTGCTCGCCGCCACCGAATGGGCGGACTTCGCCTTCATCCGCGACAGCCTCTCACTCAGCGACTCCGCGCTCTCCAAACAACTGCACACCCTGGAGGAGGCCGGCTACCTGGAGATCCGCAAGGAGGGCGGCGGGCGCAAGCGGCGCACCAAGGTGCGGCTGACGGACCGCGGCCGCGGCGCCTTCGAGGGGCATGTGGCGGCGCTCCGGGCGATCGTCGAGGGCGCCCGGCCAGCGGCGGCGACCGGGGTGGCACCACGGCAGCAGCACCACTCGGAGGCAGGACGATGACGCGGCACGAACACACCCCCGCCCGGTCGGTGATCCAGGCACGCGGGCTGACCATGGCGTACGGCGACACCGACGTCCTGCACGGCATCGATCTGGACGTCCACCGGGGCGAGGTCTTCGCCCTCCTCGGGCCCAACGGCGCGGGGAAGACCACCACCGTCGAGATCCTGGAGGGCTTCCGGCACCGCTCCGCCGGCGAGGTCCGCGTCCTCGGCGCGGACCCGGAGCGGGGCGACGACGCCTGGCGCGGACGCATCGGACTGGTCCTGCAGTCCTGGCGCGACCATCCGCGCTGGCGGGTCGCCGAGCTGCTGACGCACTTCGCGACCTACTACCCCGACCCCCGTGATGCGGCCGAACTGCTGGCCCTGGTCGGTCTCACCGGTCAGGCCGGCCGGCAGGTGAACCGGCTGTCCGGCGGCCAGCGCCGGCGGCTGGACGTCGCGCTCGGCATCGTCGGCCGCCCCGAACTCCTCTTCCTGGACGAGCCGACCACCGGCTTCGACCCGGAGGCGCGGCGCGAGTTCCACCTCCTGGTCGAACGCCTGGCCCGTGAGGAAGGTGTCACCGTCCTGCTCACCACACACGACCTGGTGGAGGCCGAGCGGCTCGCCGACCGCATCGCCATGCTGGTCGGCGGCCGGATCCGGGCCTGCGGCACCCCCTCGGAACTGGCCCGGGAGGCCGCCGCGCAGGCAGAGGTCCGCTGGACGGCCGACGACGGGACGTCGCGCCGCGAACGCACCGAGGACCCCTCACGGCTGGTCTGGGAACTCCACCGGGACGCGGGCGGCCCCATCGCCGGCCTGGAGGTCCGCCGCCCGACGCTGGAGGACACCTATCTGCACATGGTGCACCGGGAGGCCGGCGGCACCGACGAGGCCGTGGCCGGAAAGGCGCAGGCCGCGTGAGGGGAACAGACATGACGACGAACCACTGGCGTGCCGGGTTCCAGCGCGGCGGCATCGAGCTGCGGCACCTCCTGCGCAACCCGAAGGAGATGTCCGGCCACCTCAGCAACGTGGTCGTCGCCCTGCTGATCGCCGCCTACATCAGCGACGACGTGCCCGGCACCCACACCCCGATGGCCCATCTGGTGCTCGCGGGCTTCGCCGCCTACCTGCTGTTCCAGATCGGACTGATCAGTCTCCCGCAGATCCTCGTGACCGAGCGGGAGGAGGGGGCCCTGCTGCGGCTGCGCGCGACGCCCGGCGGGATACCGGCCTACCTCATCGCCAAGTGTCTCTTGGTGGTCGTCACGGCGGTCGGCACCCTGGCCCTGCTCCTGGCGGCCGCGGCACTGCTGGTGGACGGGCCGCTGCCGCACGGGCCGGGCGACTGGCTGACCCTGCTGTGGGTCACCACGCTCGGGCTGCTCGCCGTCGTACCGCTCGGTGCGGCCATCGGCGCCGTGCTGCCCAACCCGCGCGAGGCACTGGCGTTGATCATGCTGCCCACGATGGGGCTGCTGGTCACCTCCGGAGCGGTGTTCCCGATCACCTCGCTGCCGGTGCCGGTCCAGCAGGTCGCCTCCGTCTTCCCGCTCAAGTGGATGGCACAGGGGCTGCGTTCGGCGCTGCTGCCGGACTCCGCACAGACCGCGGAGGCGGCCGGCACCTGGGAGCTGCCCATGGTCGCCCTGGTACTGACCGCCTGGACCGTCCTCGGCTTCCTCCTCGCGGTCCCCCTCCTGCGCCGCGCCGCCCGCCGCGAGTCCGGCTCACGCCTGTCGGCGCGCCAGAGCAAGGCGGCGCAGAGCGGGGCGGTGTCCGCGTAGGCGGCCTCGTCACTCGAGCGGGGAATCGACGAGGCGTGCCGCCCACGCGATGCCGCCCCGCAGATGGGCACGGAAGTCCGGGTCGGCGTAGGCGTCGGCGGCGTGGCCGAGGGCCGTGTAGAAGACGCGGCCCGCGCCCTGGTCCCGGCACCAGACCAGCGGATGGTCGTCGCCCATGCCGCCGCCCTCGTACGACGACTCGTCGGCGCGGGCGAGGACGCGGACCGCGCCGCGCGGGTTGGCGCGGAAGTCGTACCACTCGTCCGTGAACTCCCAGACGGCGGGCAGGTTCCGGGTCGCCGGATGGTCCCGGTCCTCGACGACCACCCGGCCCGGCTGGTACGCGGGGTGGCGGTCGAAGCGGGCGCCGAGCAGTCCGCCGTAGTACGGCCAGTCCTCCTCGGTGCAGGCCGCCGCGTGCACGCCGACGAAGCCGCCGCCGGCCTCGACGTACGCGGCGAGCCGCGCGCGCCCGGCCGGGGTGAGCACCTCGCCGCTGGTGGAGAGGAAGACGACTGCGGCGTACCGGTCGAGGGACCGCTCCAGGACCGACGGGTCCTCCGTGTGGTCCGCCTCGAACTCCCCGAGCGTGCCGACGGCGTCGACCGCGTCCGGGATGGAGTCGTGCCGGTAGGCGGTGGTGCGCGTGTAGAGGAGCAGTCGGGGTGCCATGCCGCAGACCCTAGGCCGCCGGGCCGGACGGTGGGGCGGGTTCAGCCGCCCACGCCGACGTTGTTGTCGGGAGCCCCGTCACCGACCGGCGGCAGATCGCCGCGCTCCACCGGTGCGCCGGGCGCCGGCTCGGCGGAGGGCAGGAGAGCGGTGGCTTCGGCGGCGTCGGGGCGGTGGGCGGCCAGGGCGGCCTCGCGCAGCGCGTCCCGCGGTACGGCGTCCGCCTCGCTGGAGACGCGCACGACATGGCCCTTCTCGGGCACGGCGTACTCGTGGCGTCCGGCGCCGGTGCGGTACCAGGCGTCGCCGTCGCGCTCGCAGGCCGTGCGCTCGCCGGACATGTCGCCGACCGGCTGCTCGGGGCAGGTGGCGGCCGTGATCGAGCCCCGGTCGACGGAGAGGCGCAGATGGGCGCCGGTCGCGCGGGAGACCCAGGTGGCGGAGAAACCGTCGTCGCCGAGGACGCCGACGGACTGCTGGGCCAGGGTGAAACCGGAGGCCTCGGTGACGTACACCAGCTCGGGCGCGACGCCCAGAGCCTGTGCGCGGGCGTCGAGTTCGCCCTGGCCGGCGGCCGCGGCCGCGCCGGCGGAAGTGCCGGCGGAGGCGCCGGACGCGGGGTCGGCGCCCGCCTTCTCGGAGCCGCAGGCGGTGAGCAGCAGCGGGGCCAGCAGCAGCACCGGCAGGACGCGCGTGGGACGGGTCATGCGGCCATCCTGCCGCACAGGCGTTCCACAGCGGGGCGGGGCCGCCTACGCTCGGCCGCGATGAACGCTCTTCCCGCCCTGCTGGACCACCTGGTCCTCGCGACCCCCGATCTCGCGGCGACGGTCGCCGACTTCACCCGGCGCACCGGTGTCGCCCCCGTGCCCGGCGGTAGGCACCTCGGCCTCGGCACCCGCAACCACCTCGTGGGGCTGGGCGGCAGCGGTTATCTGGAGATCATCGGCCCCGACCCGGAGCAGCCCCCGCCGGACGGCCCGCGCCCCTTCCGGCTAGACCGGCTCACCGCCCCCCGGATCGTGACCTGGGCGATCCGCCCGCCCGACCTGGACGCGGCGGTGGCGGCGGCCCGGGCACGCGGTCACGACCCCGGCGCGGTACGGCCGATGAGCCGCCGCAGGCCCGACGGCACGCTCCTGGAATGGCGGCTGACCGACGGCGCCCACCCTTCCGGTGTGGTGCCCTTCCTCATCGACTGGGGCACCACACCCCATCCCTCGGCAGGCCTGCCCGCCACTCCCCTGCGGGCTCTCACCGCGACCGCCCCGGACCCGGCCGGGATCCGCTCGCTGCTGTCCGCCCTCGGCACCGCGCTCCCGCTCACCACCGGTCCGACGGGCCTGGGCTGCACGGTGGACACACCGCGGGGCCCGGTGTCGTTCGGTCCGCCGTGAGGCGGCCGGGACGGCAGGCCCTTTGCGGTTCGAGTGCCTTGAGGTGCTTCTGAGGCACGGGCGCAACGCGCCACGGTCTCCCGCGCCCGTTTCCCGCGTGTCCACCTCCCGCGAGCCCAGCGTGCCCGTTTCCCACACGCCCGTTCCCCGCGTCTTCGATTCCCACACGCCCGTCTCCCGCGTCTCCGTTTCCCACACGCCCGTTCCCCGCGTGTCCGATTCCTTCAAGACCGGTCGCGTGCGCCCTGCCTACGGTGGCCCCATGACCGCACGATTCAACGCCATCAGTCTCATCGTCTCCGACATGGCCGCCTCCGTGACCTTCTACCGCCGGCTCGGTTTCGCGTTCCCCGCGGACGCCGGGGACCAGCCGCACGCCGAGGCCGAGCTGCCGGGCGGGATCCGGCTGCTGCTCGACACCGAGGAGTCCGTCCGCTCCTTCATGCCTGGGTGGCAGCCGCCGGCCGGTGGCGGACGGCACTCGCTCGCCCTGCTGTGCGACTCGCCTGCCGAGGTCGACGCGCTCTACGAGGAGCTGACCGGCGCCGGCTGCCACGGCGAGCGCAAGCCCTGGGACGCGGTGTGGGGGCAGCGGTACGCCGTCGTGAACGACCCGGACGGCCACGGCGTCGACCTGTTCGCGCCGCTATCCGCGCCGGCCCAGTAGCTCTCCGGGCGCCATGCCCGTCAAGCCCCGCACATCCCGCGCCAGGTGGGCCTGGTCCGCGTAGCCGGCCCGGGCTGCCGTCTCGGCGAGGGGCGTGCCGGCGCGGGCAAGGGCGAGGGCGCGCTGCAACCGCAGTACACGGGCCAGCGTCTTCGGTCCGTATCCGAAGGCGTCCAGTGAGCGGCGGTGCAACTGGCGGGCGCTTACGCCGAGTTCGTCGGCGACGGCGGCGACCGGTCGGCCCGCGTCGAGGGCGGCCACGATCCTGCGCAGCAGCGGGTCGGGGGGCTCGGTGCCGGCCGCCCGGGACAGCGCCGCCGACTCCAGGCCGCTCGCCGGGTCGGGGGCCGCGTTCACCCGCGCGGTCAGGCTCCGCACCCGGGCGGCCGGCCAGAGGTCGGTGAGGTCGACGCGCCGGTCGCGCAGTTCGTGGGCGGGGACGCCGAGGAGGACGGGCGCGGTGCCGGGGAGGAAGCGGACGCCCGCCCAGGGGCCCGGGGCGCCCTCGGTGAGGTGGGCGCGGGTGTCGGGGCCCGCGACCAGCAGGCGGCCGTCGTGCCAGAGCAGGTCCATGCAGCCGTCGGGCAGGACGCGCCCCGAGCCGCCGGGTGCGGTCGGGGTGTTGGTCCACACCACCGCGCCGGTCAGCCGGGACGCCCGTTCCACGTACACGCCTGCCACGCTACGCCGGTGTGCGGTACTCCTGCGGGCTGACGCCGTACACCCGTTTGAAGGCCGTGGACAGGGCGAACGCGCTGCCGTAGCCGACCTGGCGGGCGATCGCGCCGAGTGTGTCGTCGGTGTCGCGCAGCCGGTCCGCGGCGACGGCGAGCCGCCAGCCGGTGAGGTACGCCATCGGAGGTTCGCCCACCAGGTCGGTGAAGCGCCGGGCGAGCGCGGCGCGGGAGACCCCGGCCTCGGCGGCGAGCGACGCCACCGTCCAGGGGTGCGCCGGGTCGTCCTGGACCAGCCGCAGCACCCGGCCGACGACCGGGTCGCCCAGGGCCCGGTACCAGGCGGGCGGCTCGGCCCGCGGGCCGGCGAACCAGGCCCGCAGCGCGGCGATGACGAGCAGGTCGAGGAGCCGGTCCAGGACGACCTCCTGGCCCGGTTCGTCCCGCGTGACCTCCGTCATCAGCAGGGGCGTCAGCGGGTTGTCCCACCCGTCGGAGGTGAGGGACAGCAGCGGCGGCAGGGCGTCCAGCAGCCGGCCGCCTATCTCGCCGCGCACCAGGTAGGTGCCGATCAGCAGGACCGCGCCGCCGTCGGTCCGGTCGCCCCAGGTGCGCACGCCGAGGTCCATCGAGCCGTTGAGGGGGCGTCCGTCGGGGTAGCTGCACTCGCCACCCGGCAGGATCACCGCCTGCGGCTCGGTGGCGGGGTCGTCGGCGCAGGTGTACGGGGCGGGGCCGCGCGCGATGGCGAGGTCGCCGGCGCGCAGCCGCAGCCGCTCCCCCGTGTCCGGCACGATCCAGGCGTCGCCGCGGACCAGCAGCATCACCGTCAGCGGCGCCCGGTCCTCGACGCGCACCGCCCACGGCGGGTCGAAACAGGCGCGGATCAGGAACGCGCCACGGGCGCGGGGGCCCTCCAGCAGGCCGGCGAGTGCGTCCATGGCGTGACAGCGTAGACGCACGCGCATGCCGGCGAGTCGTTCGACGATGGGAACGTACGGCGCCCGGCGGTTGACTGAAGCCATGACAGACATCGCTGACACGGGCACACAGACGGACCTGACGGTAGTGGTGACGGGGGCCTCCGGTCGTACCGGGCGGCGGGTGGCCGAGGCGGCGCGGGCGGCCGGACTGACCGTACGGGCGGCGTCCCGGGCGACCGGTTTCGACTGGGGGGACCGGTCGACCTGGGCGGACGTCCTGCGCGGCGCCGACGCGGCCTACCTGGCCTACCCCACCGACGTCGGCGCCCCCGACGCCGCCGGGGCGGTCGGGGCGCTGGCGCGGGAGGCGGCCGGGCTCGGCGTACGGCGGCTGGTGCTGCTGTCGGCGCGGGGCGAGGAGCAGGCACGGCCCACCGAGGAGGCGCTGGCCGGGGCGGGCGCCGACTGGACGGTCGTACGGGCCGCGTGGTTCGCGCAGAACTTCAGCGAGGGGCCGCTGGTGGAGGAGCTGCGCCGGCGCGGGGAGCTGGTGTTCCCGGCGGGTGAGGCGGCCCGGGAGCCGTTCGTGGACCTGCGGGACGTCGCGGACGTGGTGGTGGCGGCGCTGGCCTCCGGCGACCGGTACGCCGGGCGGGTGCTGGAGGTCTCGGGGCCGCGGCTGCTGACCTTCGGGGAGGCGGTCGCCGAGATCGCGAAGGAGACGGGCCGGGCGCTGGCGTACCGGGCCGTGACGCCGCACGAGTACGGGGAGAACCTGGCCGGGTTCGGGGTGCCGGAGGAGGAGGCCGCGTTCCTCGTGGAGCTGTTCGGCGCCCTGCTCGACGGCCGCAACGCCCACCTGTCGGACGGGGTCCAGCAGGTGCTGGGCCGTGCGCCGAGGGACTTCGGTGACTTCGTACGGGAAGGCGCGACAGCGGGGACGTGGCGGGCCGGGGACCTGCCGTAGCGGCCCCGCCCGTCCGGCGGCGCTCCGCGCGGGCGGCGTCCGGGCCCGGCACGCGGCGCCCGGCAGCCGCCCCCGGCCCAGCGGCCGCCCCCACGCGGCAGCCGCCCCCGGCGGTGGGCGCACCGGCCGCGCGGAGCGTCCCGGCCGGGCCTACGAGGCCTCCGGCTTGTTGTGGTTCGCGGGCGGCGTGTTCCTCACCTGGGTGCGCAGGCGGGACGTGACGTCCTCCGGGGGGAGGAAGCGGGACCAGCGTTCCGGGAACTCGGAGGGCATGTCGGGGTCCGCCTCGCCGTTCGCGGCGGTGCGGGCCACGTACTCGGCGACCTGGGCCTGGCGCAGCCGCTCGTTGGCCTCGCGGGCGGCTGCGGTGGCGGCGGCGGGCCAGACCCGGTCGATGGCCGCGTTGACCGCGGCACCGACGAGCACCGCGAACGCGGACACGCCAATCCACAGCAGCACGGCGACGGGCGCGGCGAGCGAGCCGTAGATGGTGGGGCCCTCGACGGTGTTGGTGAGGTAGATGCGCAGCAGGAAGCTGCCGAGCACCCACATGGCGAGGGCGACCAGCGCGCCCGGCACGTCCTCGATCCACGGGGAGCGCACGGGCACCGAGACGTGGTACAGCGTGGTCAGGAACACGACGGACAGGATGATGACGACCGGCCAGTACAGCACCTGTACGACCGTCGTCGACCACGGCACGACGCGCACCACGGCGTCCGGACCGGCCACCATCAGCGGCAGCGCGACGGACCCGATCAGCAGGGCCACGAGGAACAGCAGGAAGGCCATCAGGCGGGTCTTGACGATCCCCCGGACCCCGTCGAGGCCGTACATCACGGTGATGGTGTCGATGAAGACGTTCACCGCGCGGGAGCCCGACCACAGGGCGAACAGGAAGCCGATGGAGATGACGTCGGGCCGGCCGCCCTTCATCACGTCGTCCAGGATCGGCTCGGTGATCTGCTCGACCCCCCGCTCGGAGAGCACCGCGCGGGAGGCGTCGACGATGTTGGTGCGCACGCTGTCGGTGGTGTCGGCGCCGATCCACAGGTCGACGTAGCCGAGCAGGCCGATGACGCTCAGCAGCAGGGGCGGCACCGACAGCAGGGTGAAGAACGCGGCCTCGGCGGCCAGGCCGAGGATGCGGTACTCCATGCACGAGTTGACCGTGTCCTTGAGCAGCAGCCAGGTGGTCCTGCGTTTGGATACGTTCCGGTACAGAACCCGGGCGCGATGGAGCCGGCCGGAGGGCCGTTCGGGGGATTCACTTGCTGGCTGCACGACCTAAAGGTATCCGCCGCCGGGGGTCGCACTCATCCGCGGACGCCTGTCGCACGGTGCCGGCCCCCCGCCGGTCCCGGGCACGGTAGGTTCACGGTCATGGCAGGCAGTACCCACACCGTGACGAATCAGGCCCCGCCGCTGGTCGGCTACGACGTCTTCACCGCCGACCGGGCCCTGACGGCCGCGGTCGAGCGGCACCTGGCACCGGAGCTGCGCGAGGAGGCGGTGGCGGAGCTGTCGGGTCTGGGCCGCAGCTGCGGGTCGGCCCAGACCCAGGAATGGGGCGCGCAGGCCAACGAGAACCCGCCGGTGCCGCGCACCCACGACCGTTACGGCCACCGCGTCGACGAGGTCGGCTTCCACCCGTCCTGGCACCGGCTGCTGGGCAAGGGGGTCTCGGCGGGCCTGACCGCGGCCTGGTCCCGGCCGGGCGGCCATGTGCGGCGCGCCGCCGGTTTCCTCATGTGGACCCAGGTCGAGGCGGGCAACGGCTGCCCGCTGTCGATGACCCACGCGGCGGTGCCGGCCCTGCGCGCCGACCCGCGGCTCGCCGCGGAGTGGGAGCCGCGGCTGACCTCCCGGGTGTACGACCGGGAGCTGCGGCCGGCCCACCTGAAGGCCGGTGCGCTGTTCGGGATGGGCATGACGGAGAAGCAGGGCGGCAGCGACGTACGGGCGAACACCACCTCGGCGCGACCGCTCGCCGAGGAGGGCACGTACGAGCTGACCGGGCACAAGTGGTTCTGCTCGGCGCCGATGTCGGACGGGTTCCTGGTGCTGGCGCAGGCCCCGGGAGGGCTGACCTGCTTCCTGGTGCCGCGCGTGCTGGCGGACGGCACCCGCAACGTGTTCCTGATCCAGCGGCTGAAGGACAAGCTGGGCAACCGGTCCAACGCCTCCGCCGAGGTCGAGTTCGCCGGGACCTGGGCGCGCCGGGTCGGCGAGGAGGGGCGCGGGGTGCGCACCATCATCGGCATGGTCGCGGCGACCCGGCTCGACTGCGTCCTGGGTTCGGCGGGCCTGATGCGGCAGGCCGTCGCGCAGGCGGTGCACCACTGCGCGTACCGGGAGGCGTTCGGCGCGAAGCTGGTCGACCAGCCGCTGATGCGCAACGTCCTCGCGGATCTCGCGATCGAGTCGGAGGCGGCCACCACGCTCGCGCTGCGGCTGGCGGCGGCCTACGACGCCGCCGAAGGCGGTGACGAGCGGGAGCGGGCGCTGCTGCGGCTGGCGGTGCCGACGGCCAAGTACTGGGTGACCAAGCGGTGTGCGCCGGTGGCGGTGGAGGCCGCCGAGTGTCTGGGCGGCAACGGGTACGTCGAGGAGTCGGGGATGCCCCGGCTGGTGCGCGAGTCGCCGCTGAACTCGATCTGGGAGGGCGCCGGCAACGTGCAGGCGCTGGACGTGCTGCGGGCGCTCGGGCGGGAGCCGCTCGCGATGGACGCGTATCTGACCGAGGTGGGCGCGGCGCGTGGCGCCGATCACCGTCTCGACGCGGCGATCAGGGGTTTGCTGGCGGAGCTGGCCGATCTGGGGGCCGCCGAGGGGCGGGCGCGGCGGCTGGTGGAGCGGCTGGCGCTGGTGCTCCAGGGTTCGCTGCTGGTCCGGTACGCGCCGCCGGAGGTCGCCGACGCGTTCTGCGCCGCGCGGCTGGGCGGTGACGGGGGCGCGGCCTTCGGCACGCTGCCGCCCACACTGGATCTGGCGTCGGTGGTGGAGCGGGCCCGGCCGGTGTCCTGATCCGGCCGGGTGGTACGGGGGTGGTGCTGCGCCGACACGGCACCACCCCCGCCACACTGGCCCGTTCAGGCCGCGTACGCCGCTCGGGGCGACGTGGTTCAAGTTTGGACACCGGCCAGGGCCGTCCACCAGGGTTGCAGGGGGTTGCAACTTGCTGCGGGCTGTGCGCGGACTGTGTCCGCGTGTCCCGGGCAAGCGGTCGGCATCAGACGAACATCCGAGTATCCGAACATCCGGCTTCCGGGAGGACGGGGATCAGTGGCGCTCTCGCCGATGGACGTGACGCAGTTCGCCGCCGTCGACACGGCGCGTGCGGCGCGGATGCTCAACGAGGTCCGCTCCGCCAGGCTCTCGGGCGGGCGGGCTCCGGTGGCGCCGCGGCCGGTGATCGAGCAGTCCTGGGACCGGGTGCTGCGCAGCGGTGTCGATCCCGAGCACGACTTCCGCGCCGGGCTGCTGGCCCCCGAGGAGGTGCGGCGGCGGCGGGAGACCTCAGCGCTGCGGCACGTGCTGCCGGTGCTCCGGGAGGGCCTGTTGTCGGTCGCGGACGTCGCGCACCACATCATGGTGGTCGCCGACGAGGAGGGCCGGGTGCTGTGGCGGGAGGGCAGCGCGCGAGTGCTGCGCAAGGCCGACGGCCTCGGCTTCGAACTGGGGGCGGACTGGCGCGAGGAGGTGGTCGGCACCAACGGGGTGGGCACGCCGGCGGTCACCCGGCGGCCCGTACAGGTCTTCGCCTCCGAGCACTTCGTCCGGTCCCAGGCGACCTGGACCTGCGCCGGTGCGCCCATCACCGACCCGCGCAGCGGCCGGCTGCTCGGCGTGGTCGACGTGAGCGGGCCGCTGGAGACGATGCACCCGGCGACGCTCGCCTGGGTCGACTCGGTGGCCAAGCTCGCCGAGGCCCGGCTGCGCGAGCTGCACGTGCTGTCGCTGGAGCGGCTGCGGGCGGTGGCCGCGCCGGTGCTGGCCCGGCTCGGCGGGCGGGCCGTCGTGACGGACCGGGACGGCTGGACGGCGGCGGTGACGGGCATGCCGTACCTGGACCGGGTGGTACTGCCCAAGCCTCCCGTGGCGGGGCCGAGGTGGCTGCCGGCGTTCGGTGCGTGCACCGTGGAGCCGCTGGGTGAGGGCTGGCTGGTACGGGCGGCCGAGGCGCCGGTACCGCAGGGCGCCACCCGGATCGTGCTGGACCTCGGGCAGCCGCGCCGCCGGTCGGTCCGGGTGCTGGGCGGCGCGGAGGCCTGGGTCAGGGAACTGAGTCCCCGGCACGCGGAGTTGCTGTATCTGCTGGCCGACCACCGCGCCGGCCGCAGCGCGGCGGGGCTGGCCGAGGACATGTTCGGCGACCCGGCCCGCACGGTGACGGTACGGGCCGAGATGTCGCGGGTGCGGAGGTACCTCGGGGCTTACCTGGAACACCGGCCGTATCGTTTCTGCGAGGACGCGGAGGTCGAGGTGGTCCTCCCGGAAGACCCGCGCGACCTGCTCCCCCACTCGACGGCACCGGCGGTGGCGGCACGCAGGGCGTCGTTGCCGACACTCTGAGCACCCTTTCCCGGATGGCCGGAAAGGCGGTTTGTTTTCGCATATTTGCATCGTCCGCGTCCGCTGACCCGCCCGCCTGTCGTAGCATCCCCTACGGACCGCTCCATCCGCTCCTCGGTCAACGTGACCACCGTCGAGCCAGGTTGGCCCGGCGCCCGTGGAGGTTCGATGAAGCATCGCGGCAGACACCGCCGACGCAGGCGGGGCAGGGCGCTGCGCGCCGCCCTGACCGGGGCGGCCCTCGCGCTGACGGGCGCCGCCACGCTGATCAGCGCCTCCCAGGCCACGGTCGCCGACGACCCCGGCGCCCTGAAGCCCCTCACCTCGGCCGCCGAGACCGACGCGCTGCGACTGACGGAGCACCGCGTGCCACGGCCCTGGCTCGACCGGCTCTCCGCCGCGATGGGCGAACCGGTGGGCGTCGACACCGTCCTCGGCTCCGCCGACCACACGCTGCGCGAAGCCGCCGACTGCACAGCCGGGGAGCGGGAGGCCCTGCCGGTCTCCCCCGCGGCGACCCGCGCCTACTGCTGGGACCACGACACCGAGGGCTGGCGCCCCGGCGCGGTCACCACCTCCTCGGGCGCCGACGAGGACGGCCGCTGGGGCGCCCACCGCGTCGTCCTCTCCGCATGGAGCCGCGACGACGGCACGCCCGACGGCGGTCTCGCCCGGGTTTCCTTCGTCGACGCCGACGACCCCGACCGCCTCGGCTACACCTCAGCCCTCCTCGCCGTCCCGGTCGACGGCGGCCACGACTACCGGGGGCTCGCCTCCCCCGTCTCCGGCATGGTCTGGTACCAGGACAAACTGCTGGTCACCACCGGGTCCGGGGGCCGCGAAGCGCTGTACGTGTACGACGTGGACCGGGTCCAGCGCGCCACCACCGACGCGGGCACCGTCGGGCGGGTGCCGGGGGGCTGGGCGGCGGACGGCCACCCGTACGTGCTTCCCGCCGTCGCCTCGTACCGGCTCTCCGACGCCTCCGGGGCGGCGCGTCCCGGCGCGATCTCCCTGGACCCCGGCACGTCCCCGGCCAGCCTGGTGGCGAGCGAGCGGGTGCCCGCGGACAGTGACCGCCCCACCCGGCTGTGGCGCTACGCGTTCAGCACGGACCCGGCCCGCACCGGGCTGCCGGCCGCCGACTCCGCCGGACACGTCGACGCGGTGGAGGCGTACGAGACCGGGGCGGCCGAGGTGAGAGGTGTGCTGTCGTACCGCCCGGCCGGCGCGGCACGGACCGACTGGTACCTGGGGCGCGCGGCCGGCGGACAGGACGGGCGCGGGACCCTGTGGCACCAGGACTCGGAGGGCGCCCGGACCTCGGAGTGCGGAGCGGACCGCTCCCAGCAGTGCTGGAGCGGGCAGGTGGGCTCCCTGTCCTACTGGGCGCAGACCGGTGAGATCTGGTCGCAGTCGGACCGCATGCTCTTCGCGCTGCCGCTGACCTCGGTCGAGGACGCCCTCGGCTGACGGCCACGGTGCCCCGGGGCACGCGGGCCGTGCGCGGGCGGGGATCGACAGATCCGCGGACCGGATGATTCCCTGACCGGCATGACCAACATCGCCGTGACCACCTGGTCCCTGGAGCAGACGGCGCCGACCGATCTGCTGCCGGCCGCCGCACCGGAAGGGGACGTCCGGATCGGCCGCGCCGAGGTGCCCTCCCCCGAGTTCAGCCGCTTCCTGTACGCCTCGGTCGGCGGCGACATCCGCTGGACGGACCGGCTCGGCTGGAGCCACGCCCGCTGGCGGGAGCACCTGGAGCGGCCCGGCGTGGAGACCTGGGTCGCCTACGATCACGGCACGCCGGCCGGATACGTGGAGCTGACACCGGGGGACGACGGGGTCGTGGAGATCGAGTACTTCGGCCTGATCCCGGCCTTCCGGGGCCGGCGCATCGGCGGCCACCTGCTCTCGCACGGCACCGCCCGCGCCTGGGACCTGGCGGACCGGTGGCCGGGGCTGGCCACGACCAAGCGGGTGTGGCTGCACACGTGCAGCAAGGATGGCGCATACGCGATGGACAACTACCAGCGCCGCGGCTTCCGCCTGTTCGACACCAAGGTCGAGGAGGAAGCGGAGGTGGCCACTCCAGGACCCTGGCCCGGAGCGTTCCCCGCCTGACCGGACACCTCTCCAGCGGGGGGCGGCCCGGCGGTCCGCGACACCCCTGCCCCACCCCTGTCTCACTTCACGAGACAGGGGTGTCCACATTCCGGAAGAAGCTGGACTGTGTCCAGATCTCCGTGCCAGGCTTCCGCCATGCCTGGAACTGGAATTGCCTTGGTGAGTCGGCGGCACGTCGACCTCGGCCGCATGTCCAGCGCCATCTGTCCGGTCCGCTGAGAGTCCCCTCCAGCACTACCGGATTCCCCGCATTCGCCTCCCCCCGCGCAATGACGCGCATGCCTGCCCATGCGCCCGTACGCGCAGGTAAGAGCCGCTTTCCGCCTGTCCCGAAGGACGTGTCACGCCATGACCGCCACCCCGCCGAAGCCTGCTGCCGCGACCCCCCGCCGCAAGGTGAGCCGTCACCGTGGCGAGGGCCAGTGGGCCGTGGGTCACTTCACCCCGCTCAACGGCAACGAGCAAGTCAAGAAGGACGACGACGGTCTCAACGTACGGACACGTATTGAGACGATCTACTCCAAGAGGGGTTTCGACTCGATCGACCCCAGTGACCTGCGCGGACGGATGCGCTGGTGGGGGCTCTACACCCAGCGCAAGCAGGGCATCGACGGTGGAAAAACGGCCATCCTGGAGCCGGAGGAGCTGGACGACAGCTACTTCATGCTGCGCGTCCGCATCGACGGCGGTGCGCTGACCACGGCCCAGCTGCGGGTCATCGGCGAGATCTCGCAGGAGTTCGCGCGCGGCACGGCCGACATCACCGACCGGCAGAACGTCCAGTACCACTGGATCCGGATCGAGGACGTGCCCGAGATCTGGAACCGCCTGGAGGCCGTCGGCCTGTCCACGGTCACCGCCTGCGGCGACACGCCCCGCGTGATGATCGGATCCCCGGTCGCGGGCATCGCCGAGGACGAGATCATCGACGGCACGCCCGCCCTGGAGGAGATGAAGCGCCGGGTCCTGAACAACCCGGCGTACTCGAACCTCCCGCGGAAGTTCAAGACCGCGATCTCCGGGTCGCCGGTGCTGGACGTGGTGCACGAGATCAACGACGTGGCCTTCGTCGGCGTGGAGCACCCCGAGCACGGGCCGGGCTTCGACCTGTGGGTCGGCGGCGGCCTGTCCACCAACCCCAAGCTGGGCGTGCGCCTCGGCGCCTGGGTGCCGATCGAGGACGTCCCCGACGTCTACGAAGGCGTCATCTCCATCTTCCGCGACTACGGCTACCGTCGGCTGCGCAACCGCGCCCGCCTGAAGTTCCTGGTCGCCGACTGGGGCGCGGAGAAGTTCCGCCAGGTGCTGGAGGACGAGTACCTGAAGCGGAAGCTGACCGACGGCCCGGCGCCCGCCGACCCGACCAGCCGCTGGCGCGACCACATCGGCGTGCACCGGCAGAAGGACGGCCGCTTCTACGTCGGCTTCGCCCCCCGCGTCGGCCGCGTCGACGGCACGATCCTGACCAAGGTCGCCGACCTGGCGGAGTCGCACGGCTCGGGCCGGGTGCGCACCACGGTCGAGCAGAAGATGATCGTCCTCGACGTCGAGGAGGGGCAGGTCGACTCCCTGGTCGAGTCCCTGGAGGCGCTGGACCTCACCGCGCGGCCCTCCACCTTCCGGCGCGGCACCATGGCCTGCACCGGCATCGAGTTCTGCAAGCTCGCCATCGTCGAGACGAAGGCGCGCGGCGCCTCGCTCATCGACGAGCTGGAGCGCCGGCTCCCGGAGTTCGACGAGCCCCTCACCATCAACCTCAACGGCTGCCCGAACGCCTGCGCCCGCATCCAGACCGCGGACATCGGCCTCAAGGGCCAGCTGGTCCTCGACGACCGGGGCGAGCAGGTCGAGGGCTACCAGGTGCACCTGGGCGGCGCGCTCGGCCTGGAGCCCGGCTTCGGCCGCAAGGTACGCGGCCTGAAGGTCACGGCCGAGGAGCTGCCGGACTACGTGGAGCGCGTGCTGAAGCGCTACCAGGCCGAGCGCGAGGACGGCGAGCGCTTCGCGACCTGGGCGGCCCGTGCCTCCGAGGAGGCCCTGTCGTGAGCGAGCGCGCCGCCCCCTTCTACTGCCCCTACTGCGGCGACGAGGACCTGCGTCCGGGCGAGCAGGGTCACGGGGCCTGGGAATGCGGGGCGTGCAACCGCGCATTCCAGTTGAAGTTCCTCGGGCTTCTCGCCCGGGGTCTTCAGACCGACTCCACGGGAGGCGAACCGATATGACGGCGCTTCAGGAAGCACGTACGGCCGAGGAGCTCAAGGCGCTTGCCGAGCGGGCGGGCCGCGAGCTGGAGGACGCCTCCGCGCTGGAGATCCTCCGGTGGGCCGCCGAGACGTTCGGCAGCCGCTTCTGCGTGACGTCCTCCATGGAGGACGCGGTCGTCGCCCACCTCGCCTCCCGCGCCCTGCCCGGCGTGGACGTGGTGTTCCTCGACACCGGCTACCACTTCCCGGAGACCATCGGCACCCGGGACGCGGTCGAGGCCGTGATGGACGTGAACGTCATCACGCTCACCCCGCGCCAGACCGTCGCCGAGCAGGACGCCGAGTACGGCCCGAGGCTGCACGACCGCGACCCCGACCTGTGCTGCGCGCTGCGCAAGGTGAGGCCGCTGGAGGAGGGCCTGAAGGGCTATCAGGCCTGGGCGACCGGTCTGCGCCGCGACGAGTCCGAGACCCGGGCGAACACCCCCGTGGTCGGCTGGGACGAGAAGCGGCAGAAGGTGAAGATCTCCCCCATCGCACGGTGGTCACAGGAAGATGTGCAAACGTACGTCGCCGAGCACGGTGTCCTCACCAACCCGCTGCTGATGGACGGCTATGCCTCCGTGGGCTGTGCGCCCTGCACCCGCCGTGTGCTGGAGGGCGAGGACGCCCGCGCCGGCCGCTGGGCGGGCCGCTCCAAGACCGAGTGCGGACTGCACGGCTGACATGACGACGACCACCGGACCATCGAGAAACAGGGAGAACCACGTGACGACCGGAGCCACCGTCTGGCTCACGGGTCTGCCCAGTGCCGGCAAGACCACCATCGCCCGCGAACTGGCCGGCCGGCTGCGCGAGGAGGGCCGGCGCGTCGAGCTGCTCGACGGCGACGAGATCCGCGAGTTCCTCTCGGCGGGCCTCGGCTTCGGCCGCGCGGACCGGCACACCAACGTGCAGCGCATCGGCTTCGTCGCCGAACTGCTCGCCCGCAACGGCGTCACCGCGCTGGTCCCGGTGATCGCGCCGTACGCGGACAGCCGGGACGCGGTGCGCGAGCGGCACGAGGCGAACGGCACGGCGTACGTGGAGGTGCACGTGGCCACCCCGGTCGACGTGTGCTCGGTGCGCGACGTGAAGGGCCTGTACGCCAAGCAGGCCGCGGGTGAACTGACGGGGCTCACCGGGGTGGACGACCCGTACGAGGAGCCCGTCAAGCCCGACCTGCGCATCGAGTCGCAGGACCAGACCGTTCAGGAGTCCGCCGCGGCGGTCCACGCCCTGCTCACCGAAAGGGGACTGGCATGACGACGTCCGTGGCCACGGTGGAGGAGGGTACGGCCGGTCCGTACGCCCTCTCTCACCTCGACGCCCTCGAGTCCGAGGCGGTGCACATCTTCCGCGAGGTGGCGGGCGAGTTCGAGCGGCCGGTGATCCTCTTCTCCGGCGGCAAGGACTCCATCCTCATGCTGCACCTGGCGCTGAAGGCGTTCGCCCCCGCGGCGGTACCGTTCTCCCTGCTGCACGTCGACACCGGGCACAACTTCCCCGAGGTCCTCGACTACCGCGACCGCACGGTCGAGAAGCACGGGCTGCGCCTGCACGTCGCCTCCGTGCAGGACTACATCGACCGGGGAGTGCTCAAGGAGCGCCCGGACGGCACCCGCAACCCGCTGCAGACGCTTCCGCTGACCGAGAAGATCCAGGCGGAGAAGTTCGACGCCGTCTTCGGCGGCGGGCGCCGCGACGAGGAGAAGGCTCGGGCGAAGGAGCGGGTGTTCTCGCTGCGGGACGAGTTCTCCCAGTGGGACCCGCGCCGCCAGCGCCCCGAACTGTGGAACCTGTACAACGGCCGGCACGCCCCGGGCGAGCACGTCCGGGTCTTCCCGCTCTCCAACTGGACCGAGCTGGACGTGTGGCAGTACATCGCCCGTGAGGGCATCGAACTGCCGGCGATCTACTACGCCCACGAGCGCGAGGTCTTCGGGCGCGGCGGGATGTGGCTGACCGCCGGCGAGTGGGGCGGACCGAAGGACGACGAGACGGTGGTCAAGCGGCGGGTCCGCTACCGCACCGTCGGCGACATGTCCTGCACCGGCGCCGTCGACTCGGACGCCGACAGCATCGAGAAGGTGATCGCCGAGATCGCCGCCTCCCGGCTCACCGAGCGCGGCGCGACGCGTGCCGACGACAAGATGTCCGAGGCCGCGATGGAAGACCGCAAGCGCGAGGGGTACTTCTAGAGATGACCAGCACCACCGAACCCACCGAGCCGCCGGCGGCCTGGCAGCTGTCGGAGACCACCCTGCTGCGGTTCGCCACCGCCGGGTCCGTCGACGACGGCAAGTCCACCCTGGTCGGCCGTCTGCTGCACGACTCCAAGTCGGTCCTCGTCGACCAGCTGGAAGCCGTGGAGCGCGCCTCCGCGAGCCGCGGCCAGGAGGCCCCGGACCTCGCGCTGCTCACCGACGGCCTGCGGGCCGAGCGCGAGCAGGGCATCACCATCGACGTGGCCTACCGCTACTTCGCCACCCCGCGCCGCCGGTTCATCCTGGCCGACACCCCCGGGCACGTGCAGTACACCCGGAACATGGTCACCGGCGCCTCCACGGCCGAACTCACGGTGATCCTGGTCGACGCCCGCAACGGCGTCGTCGAGCAGACCCGCAGGCACGCCGCGATCGCCGCCCTGCTGCGGGTCCCGCACGTCGTCCTCGCCGTCAACAAGATGGACCTGGTCGACTACGCGGAGCCCGTGTTCGCGGCCATCGCCGAGGAGTTCACGGCGTACGCCACCGAGCTGGGCGTCCCGGAGGTCACCGCGATCCCGATCTCGGCGCTCGCCGGGGACAACGTGGTGGAGCCGTCCGCGACGATGGACTGGTACGGCGGGCCGACCGTGCTGGAGCACCTGGAGACCGTCCCGGTCAGCCACGACCTGGCCCACTGCCACGCCCGGCTGCCCGTGCAGTACGTGATCCGGCCGCAGTCCGCCGAGCACCCCGACTACCGCGGCTACGCGGGCCAGATCGCCGCCGGCACCTTCCGGGTCGGGGACGAGGTGAAGGTCCTGCCGTCCGGTCGCACGACGCTGGTGGCCGGCATCGACCTGCTGGGCGAACCGGTCGACGTCGCCTGGACGCCGCAGTCGGTGACGCTGCTGCTGGAGGACGACATCGACGTCTCGCGCGGCGACCTGATCGTGCCCAGCAAGGACGCGCCGGCCACCACCCAGGACGTGGAGGCCACGGTCTGCCACGTCGCGGACGCCCCGCTCACCGTCGGCCACCGGGTCCTGCTCAAGCACGGCACCCGCACGGTCAAGGCGATCGTCAAGGACATCCCGGCCCGGCTCACGCTGGACGACCTGTCCCTGCACCCGCACCCGGGGCAGCTCGCCGCCAACGACATCGGCCGGGTGAAGATCCGTACGGCGGAACCGCTGCCCGCGGACTCCTACGCCGACTCGCGGCGCACGGGTTCGTTCATCCTGATCGACCCGAGCGACGGCACCACGCTCACCGCCGGCATGGCCGGCGAGTCCTTCGCCACGCCGGAGCCGGTCAAGGGCGAGGCGGACGACGACGGGTGGGACTTCTGAGCATGGGCTCCCCCGACTTCTGCTCCACGTTCGCGAAGGAGGGCGGCCGCGTCGGCTGGGGGTCCCCCCGGACGAAGTCCGGGGGAGGCGCCCTCGGGAGCGGGCAGGGCGGAGTGGCGCGATGTACGCGCTGACGTACGCGCACCGCACGCGCGCCCACACCCCCCACCCGCACAGCCGAAGACCTGCCGCCTTCCCGGCCACGACCTGACGCATCGGACGAACCGACAGGCGTGCGAGCCGGACCAACGAGAGGAACACCTCCCGTGCCTGCCACCACCGCCCTGCGCCGCACCCTCGCGGCCCTCGCCGCCCTCCCGCTGCTGGCCCTCGCCGGCTGCGGGTACGGCTCGCAGGCCAAGGACGACGACACCGCGAAGGTCGCGGCGGGCGCCGAGAAGATCGACGGGCTCGACTCCGTCCGGATCGGCTACTTCGGCAACGTCACGCACGCCACTCCCCTGGTCGGCAACCAGAAGGGCTTCTTCCAGAAGGAGCTGGGCGGCACCGAGGCGAAGTACGCGGTCTTCAACGCGGGCCCGTCCGAGATCGAGGCGCTGAACTCCGGCTCCATCGACATCGGCTGGATCGGCCCGTCCCCCGCGATCAACGGCTACGCCAAGTCGGACGGCAAGAACCTGCGGATCATCGGCGGTTCGGCCTCCGGCGGGGTGAAGCTGGTGGTGAACCCGGACAAGGTCAAGTCGCTGAGGGACGTCAAGGGCAAGCGCATCGCCACGCCGCAGCTGGGCAACACGCAGGACGTGGCGTTCCTCAACTGGATCGCCGAGCAGGGCTGGAAGGTCGACGCGCAGAGCGGCAAGGGCGACGTGACGGTCGTCCGCAGCGACAACAAGGTGACCCCGAACGCGTTCGGGTCCGGGTCCGTCGACGGCGCCTGGGTGCCGGAGCCCACCGCGTCCCGGCTGGTCGCCCAGGGCGGCAAGGTGCTGCTGGACGAGTCGACGCTGTGGCCGGACGAGAGGTTCGTGATCACGAACATCATCGTGCGGCAGGAGTTCCTCGAGGAGCACCCCGAGGCTGTCGAGGCGGTCCTGAGGGCCTCCGTCGACACCAACGAGTGGATCGGGGCCAACCCCGACGAAGCCAGAGCCGCGGCGAACAGGCAGCTGGAGAAGGACACCGGCAAGGCGCTGCCGGCCGACGTCCTGGACCCGGCGTGGGAGTCGATCCGGCTCACCGACGACCCGCTGGCCGCCACCCTCGACGCGCAGGCGGAGCACGCCGTCGAGGCGGGCCTGCTGGAACAGCCCGATCTCGAGGGCATCTACGACCTCACGCTGCTCAACAAGGTCCTCAAGGCCAAGGGTGAACCCGCGGTCGACGACGCCGGTCTCGGCGTCAAGTAGGCGCGGGCCCCGACCCATTTCCCAGGAGGTGACGACCATGGCCACGACCACGACCCTCGCCAAGGCCGACGAGGGCACCGAGGCGGTCACGCACGCCGCCCGGATCGAGCACGTCTCGAAGTCGTTCACGGGCCCCGCCGGGCAGCAACTCGTACTGGACGACATCACCCTCGATGTGGCGCCCGGCGAGTTCGTCACCCTCCTGGGTGCCTCCGGCTGCGGCAAGTCCACGCTGCTCAACCTAGTTGCGGGCCTGGACAGGCCGAGCGCCGGCACGATCACCACGGACGGGCGGCCGGCCCTGATGTTCCAGGAGCACGCCCTGTTCCCGTGGCTGACGGCGGGCAAGAACATCGAACTCGCCCTGAAGCTGCGGGGCGTGCCCAAGTCCGAGCGCCGCGACAAGGCCGAGGAGCTGCTGGAGCTCGTACGCCTGAAGGGCGCGTACGGCAAGCGGGTGCACGAGCTGTCGGGCGGTATGCGCCAGCGGGTCGCGATGGCCCGGGCGCTCGCCCAGGAGAGCAGGCTGCTGCTGATGGACGAGCCGTTCGCGGCGCTGGACGCCATCACGCGGGACGTGCTGCACGACGAGCTGACGCGGATCTGGCGCGAGACGAAGCTGTCCGTCCTGTTCGTCACGCACAACGTGCGCGAGGCCGTCCGGCTCGCCGAGCGCGTGGTGCTGCTGTCCTCCCGTCCCGGGCGCGTGGCGCGCGAGTGGACGGTCGGCATCCCGCAGCCGCGCCGCATCGAGGACACCGCCGTGGCGGAGCTGTCCGTCGAGATCACCGAAGAACTGCGTGGGGAGATCCGCCGCCATGGCCAGCACTGACACGACGCGCGCCGCGAAGGACGGCGGCGATCTCGCCGGTCTGGAGGCGGGCCTGGACGCACTGGAGACGGTGCAGCAGAGCCGCAGGCCCTTCCGGCAGACGTTCGTGGAGAAGATCCTGCCGCCCACCGTCGCCGTTCTCCTGGTGATCGCGGTGTGGCAGGGGCTCGTCTCCTTCGGGATAGTCGACGACCCGACCAAGCTGCCCGCCCCGTCCGACGTGTGGGACGTGGTCCGCCAGGCCTGGCTCCAGGGCGAACTGCTCGGCTACATCTGGACCAGCGTCTCGCGCGGCCTGCTCGGCTTCTGCTTCGCCCTGCTGATCGGCACCCCGCTCGGGCTGCTGGTGGCGCGGGTGAAGTTCGTGCGCGCGGCGATCGGCCCGATCCTGTCCGGCCTCCAGTCGCTGCCGTCGGTGGCCTGGGTGCCGCCGGCCGTGATCTGGCTCGGCCTGAACAACTCCATGATGTACGCCGTCATCCTGCTCGGCGCGGTGCCGTCCATCGCCAACGGCCTGGTCTCCGGCGTCGACCAGGTGTCCCCGATCTTCCTCCGCGCGGGCCGCACGCTGGGCGCGACGGGGCTGAAGGGCACCTGGCACATCGTGCTGCCGGCCGCGCTGCCCGGCTACGTGGCGGGTCTGAAGCAGGGCTGGGCGTTCTCCTGGCGGTCCCTGATGGCCGCCGAGATCATCGCCTCCTTCCCCGACCTCGGGGTGGGCCTCGGCCAGCTGCTGGAGAACGGCCGCAACGCCAGCGACATGGCCATGGTGTTCGAGGCCATCCTGCTGATCCTGTTCGTCGGCATCGCCATCGACCTGCTGATCTTCAGTCCGCTGGAGCGGTGGGTGCTGCGCAGCCGCGGTCTGCTGGTGAGGAGCTGACAGCCATCATGTCCGCGCCGGTCCTCCTGGTCATCGCCCACGGCAGCCGCGACCCGCGGCACGCCGCCACCGTGCACGCCCTGGTCCGCCGGGTCAGGTCGCTGCGCCCTGACGTACGGGTGGAGACCGGCTTCCTGGACTTCAACGTCCCCTCGGTGCAGGGGGTACTGGAATCCCTGGAGACGGAGGGAGTGCGGGACGTCGTGGCGCTGCCGCTGCTGCTGACCCGTGCCTTCCACGCCAAGGCGGACATCCCGGCGGTCCTCGCGGACGCGCCCCCGCGGCTGCGGATCCGGCAGGCAGAGGTGCTCGGCCCCTCCCCGCTGCTGCGCTCCGCGCTGGAACGGCGCCTGTACGAGGCGGGTCTGGCGCTCGCCGACAAGTCCTCGACCGGGGTCGTACTGGCCTCGGCGGGGTCCACCGACCCGGAGGCGATCGCGGTGATCGCAGAAATCGCGCGGGAGTGGCGGCACACCGGTTGGTGCGCCGTGCGGCCCGCGTTCGCCTCCGCATCCCTTCCGCGCACCGAGGACGCGGTGCGCGAGCTGCGGGAGCTGGGCTGCGCACGCGTCGCCGTGGCGCCGTACGTCCTGGCCCCGGGCTTCCTGCCGGACCGTATCGCGCGGGGTGCGGCCGAGGCGGACGTACTGGCGGACGTCCTCGGTGCCTCGCCGGAGGTGGCCCGGGTGCTGCTGGAGCGGTACGACGAGGCGCGGGTGCCGGTGCTGGCGGCGGTCGGGGCCTGACGTCGGCCGCCGGAGTCCGGTCACTGCTCCGGTCCCTGGCGTGCGTGGTCAGGGGGCGGTCAGCTCCACGAGCTTGGTGACGGTGTTCCAGTTGCGGGTGGTGGCGATCAGGCCCTTGGTCACGCGCGGCCTGGCCAGGGCCTCGGCGAGCTTCGAGCGGCCGAGGCCGTCCGGTGCGTAGAGGTAGAGGGACCGGTCGCCGAGGCGGAACTCCTCCGGGAGGCAGGCCGATCGGTCGACCGTCTCGAAGCGCTCCGCGTCGACCGGCGCGGAGAAGTAGGTGACGTGCAACTGCTTGGCCTCCAGGTCGGCGGCCGGGAACGGGCACTGCTCGGCGACCGCCTTCAGATAGGCGTGGTCGCGCACGATCACGTCCACCGCGAAACCGAACCGCTTCTCGATCGCGCCCGTCAACTCGGCGGCCAGGGAGTCCTCGTCCCCGTGGCCGGACGCGAACACGGCCTGACCGCTCTGGAGATGGGTGCGTACGGCGTCGTGGCCGAGGCCCTCCAGGAGCGCCCGCAGGTCGGCCATCGGGAGCTTCCTCGCGCCGCCCACGTTGATCCCGCGCAGCAGCGCCGCGTACATCGTCGTCATGCCCACACCATAGGGCGGCCGTCGTGCCCCGTGGGGGTGGGCACGACGGCCGCGTCCGCGCGCCCGGCGGACGTGCGCGCCACTCTCGCGGATGCGGTGTGCGCGGTTCAACCACTACGCACACCTGTGACTTATTCAACAACTCTGCGGAAGGGTTCCGTACGGGATCCGCACTCCGATCATTACCCGTGAGTAACCCCGGTAGATGTAAGGGGCCCGGGTCCTCCTCAGCGGTGAGAAGCGGCGATACGGGGGGATGAGCCGACGCCGCCCCAGGTCACCGGAGAGGCCGACGAGATGGCTTTATCCGGGCCATACCTTCAGTTACGAAAGGTGGCGGCAGGGGGCTGCCACCGTTTTCGAGGGGGCAAGCCCGTCATGGGGAACGGAGACATACGGGTGCGGGGCATAGCCGCCCGGGCCGGCGGCTGGAGTGCCCGGCACCGATGGGCTGCCGTCGGCATCTGGGTACTGTTCGTCGTCCTGGCGATGGGGCTCGGCTCCGCGGCCGGCCGGGTCGACGTCAAGGACAGCGACCAGATGGGGGGCGAGACGCACACCGCCGCCAGGATCGTCGAGGACGCCGGGATCGACGAGCCGGCCAGTGAGACCGTCCTGATCCAGGCGAAGGACGGTTCCCTGAAGGCCACGGACGCCGAGTTCCGCGCCGCCGTCGCCGCGGTCGTCACGGCGGTGGAGGGGACCGGGGAGGTCACGGGGGTGACCACGCCGTACGAGGCCCGGACCATCTCCGAGGACGGCCGCAGCGCGCTGGTGCAGTTCGACATGCGCGGCGAGGCGGACACCGCGGGCGAGCGGGTCGGGCCGGTGCTGAAGGCCGTCGAGGGCGTCCAGGAGAAGCACGAGTCGCTGCGGATCGAGGAGATCGGCGGCGCCAGCATGATGAAGACGTTCGACGACGCGTTCGGCGACGACTTCAAGAAGGCCGAGTACTCCGCGGTGCCGGTGGCCCTCGGCATCCTGCTCGTCGCGTTCGGCGCGCTGGTGGCGGCGCTGGTTCCGGTGGCCCTGGCGATCACCGCGATCATGGCGACGATGGGCCTGATGGGCCTGGTCAGCCACTTCCAGCCGATGAGCGAGACCGCCAACTCCGTGATGCTGCTGGTCGGTCTGGCCGTCGGCGTCGACTACTGCCTGTTCTACCTGCGCCGCGAGCGCGAGGAGCGCGCCGCCGGTCGGGACGCCCAGACGGCGCTCCGGATCGCCGCCGCCACCAGTGGCCGGGCGATCGTCGTCTCGGGTGTCACCGTGTGCGTGGCGATGGCGGGCATGCTGTTCACCGGCATCGCCGAGTTCGAGGCGATGGGCCTGGCCTCGCTGATGGTGGTCGCGGTCGCCATGGTCGGCTCCGTGACGGTGCTGCCCGCGCTGCTGTCCCTGCTGGGCGAGCGGGTCGAGAAGGGCCGACTGCCGTTCCTGCGCCGGCGCGGGAAGAGCGGCGGCTCCGAGGGCAGCCGGTTCTGGACGGCCGTCCTTCGGCGGGTGCTCGCCAAGCCGCTGCTCGCCGCCGCGGTGGCGACCGGCGCGCTGCTGGCCGTCGCCGCGCCCGCCATCGGCATGAAGACGGAGAACCTCACGCTGGACAAGGAGTTCGGCGACTCGCTGCCGATCGTGCAGACGTACAACCGGGTCAACGAGGCCTTCCCGGGCGGCTCCGACCCGGCCGAGGTGGTCGTGAGGGCCGACGACATCAACGCCCCCGAGGTGCGGGCCGCGCTCGCCGACTTCCGGGAGCGGGCGGTCAGCTCCGGTGCCTCGCACGGGCCCGTCGACATCACGATGCACGACGAGCAGAACATCGCCCTGGTCTACGTCCCGCTGGTCGGCGGCTCCGACCAGGACAAGGCGGGCGAGAGCCTGGACAAGCTGCGCGACGACGTGCGGCCGGCGACGCTGGGCAAGGTCGACGGCGTCGAGGCCCCGATCACCGGGCAGGTCGCCGGTTCGAAGGACTTCAACGACCAGCTCGTCGGGTCGGTGCTCCCGGTCTTCGTGTTCGTGGTGGTCTTCGCCTTCCTGCTGATGCTGCTGTCGTTCCGCTCGGTGACGATCGCGCTCACCTCGATCGTGCTGAACCTGCTGTCGGTGGGTGCGGCGTACGGCATCCTGGTCGCCGTCTTCCAGCACGGCTGGGGTGCCTCGCTGGTGGGCGCCGAGGGTGTGGGCGCCATCATCACCTGGCTGCCGCTGTTCCTCTTCGTGATCCTGTTCGGCCTGTCCATGGACTACCACGTGTTCGTGGTCTCGCGGATCCGCGAGGCGCGGCTTCGGGGGCGGTCCACGAGGGACGCGATCCAGCACGGCGTGGTCACCACGGCGGGTGTCGTCACGAGCGCCGCCGTCATCATGGTCGCTGTCTTCGCCATCTTCGGCACACTGTCCATGCAGTCCATGAAGCAGATGGGCGTGGGCCTGGCGGCGGCGGTGCTGATCGACGCGACGGTCATCCGGGGCGTGCTGCTGCCGGCCGTGATGTCGCTGCTCGGCGAGCGCAACTGGTATCTGCCGAAGTGGCTGCACCGGCTGCCCGACCTCACCCACGACGAGTCGCCCGAGGCGGTAGCGCCGGCGGCCCGGGACGACGAGGGCGAGCGGGTCGGGGTGTGAGCGGAAGCCGCCACGGCTGAGAGCCGAAGGGCCCGTCGGTTCCGGGAAGTCCTCCGGGAACCGGCGGGCCCTTCGGCGTCTGCCGCTTCGGCGCGGTCAGCTCCGCGGCGTCCGCTTCGGCGCGGTCACGTCCGCGTCCTCCGCTTCGGCGCGGTCAGGCCCGCGCCGCGGGCAGCTCCGCCTCGATCAGGTCGGCGGCCCGCCGGGTGCCGCCCTCCTTGGCCATCTGCGCCTGGAGCTCCTCCAGGCGCCCTGCCACCTCCGGGTCGTCGACCAGCGCGAGGGCGGCGGTGCGCAGCGCCTCGGCGGTGGCCTCCTCGGTGGGGAGGTGGCGTGCGACGCCGAGCGCCTGCAGCATGTCCGCGTTGCCGAACTGGTCCACGGCCTGCGGCACGGCGATCATCGGCGTGGCGGTGGCCAGGCCCTCCTGACTGCCGCCCGCGCCCGCGTGGGTGACGAACAGGTCGGCCTGCTTGAGGATCGCCAGCTGCGGCACCCACGAGCGCACTTCCACGTTGTCCGGTACGTCGCCCAGCTCGGCGGCGTCGACGTGCTTGCCGACCTGCAGCACCACGTGCCAGCCGGGCAGCTCGCGGAAGGCATCGACGCACTCCCGGTAGAAGGCCGGCTGCTTGGTGAAGGACGACCCCAGGGAGACGAGGACGACCTTCTCGGCACCGACGGGCCGCTGCCACTCCCCCTCGGCGGAGCGGTCGCCCTGGCAGGCGCCGACGAAGGTGTACGTCTTCTCGTCGACCCGGTCGGCGTTGGGCTGGAGCGCCTTGGGGATCAGCACCAGGGACCGGTCGGGGCGGCCGGAGAACGGGTCGGGGTGCTGGGTGATCCCGTTCTCCTCCAGCCAGGCGTGGAAACGGGCGTAGTACGCCTGGCCGCGCTCGGTCTTCAGCGGCTCCTCCCACATCGGCTCGCCGACCTCCTGCTCGTAGCCCTCCCAGGCGACCAGGTTCGGCGAGAGGGAGATCACGGGCACGTTCCAGCGGTGGCCGAGGACGCGGGCCGGGTAGGAGGTGATGTCGTGCAGGATCAGGTCCGGCTCGTCGCCCTCGTAGGCCTCGATGAGCTGCGGAAGCGCCTGGATCGCGTCGGCGAGGAAAGGCTCGACGTTGTCCAGCAGCGTGGCCCCCCACGCCTCGGGGTCGGCGTCAGGGCCGGGCAGCGTGCTGTTCCACAGCTTGGGTTCGGCGCCCGTCTCGGCGACCTTCTCCGCGAAGAGCGGCGGGATCGCGTACGTCACCCGGTGCCCCCGTGCTACGAGCTCTCGGATCACCTCCAGGCTGGGGTTCACGTGGCCGTGCGCGGCGATGGAGAACATGGCGATGTGAGCGGGACTGGTCATGCGAAACAATGTATGCGAGACGAGACGTCTCGTGCAACTTAATTCCCGCAGGTTCCTCCTCATGCCGCCGGCTCCTCGCGCGGCCGGAGCCGGCCCGCCGCAGGGACGTGCGCGGCGGGCCGTCGTCGGCTGCCGTCAGCGCTGGTAACGGGCGAGGACGAGGTTTCCGTCCTTCTCCAGGCGGCTGCGCAGCTCCTCCGTGTCGATCGCTCCGCTGTAGTACTCCTGGAGGGCGGGGGTGGCCACCTTGTCCTTCCACTCGGGGTAGCCCCGGACGGACTGCGCGGGCGCCGGGCGCAGATGGCCGGCGAGGGCGGTACCCGTGGCCCAGCCGTGCTCGGCCGTGCGCAGGGCCGGGTCCTTCAGCGCCTCGCCGCCGGTCGGCAGCATCCAGTCGCCGAGAGCGAGGCGCACCATGTTGTCCGGCTGGAGGAGGAAGTCGACGAACGCGGCGGCCTCCTCCTTGTGCGGGCTGTCCTCGGCGATCGACAGCGTCTGCGGGCTGACGCCCTGGGCGGGGCCTTCGGCACCGGCCGGGGCGGGCAGCACCTGCCAGTCGAAGCCCTCGGGTGCCTGCTGTTCGATCTGCTGGCGGTAGGAGAAGCCGAGCGGCACCATCGCGTACTTGCCCGCGAAGAAGCCGGGCAGGGTGTCGGATCCGCCGCTGCCGAGCGTGCTCGAGGATGCGCTGTGGTCCGTGTTGACCTGGTCGCGGATGGTGCGGGGCACCGTCTGGTCGCCCGCCTCGAACCGGACGGTGACCTTCCCGTCCGCCCCTCGATGGAAGAGCTTCCCTCCCGTGGACAGCGACAGGTTGAGCGTGGCGGACACGGGCTCCTTCAGTGGCCAGGCCACCCCGTACTTCCCGTCCCCGCTCAGCCGCTTCGTCACCTGCCGGAACTCGCCCCACGACCACGGCCGTTCGGGCGTCGGAATCCGGACGCCCGACTTCTCCAGCAGGTCGGCGTTGGCGATCAGTACACGCGGTTCCTGGAGGAACGGCACCCCGTAGACGCCGTCGCCGAAGGTGACCGTCTCCCAGCTGCGCTCCGGGATGTCCGACTTCAGCCGCTCGGACAGCAGGCCGGTCAGATCGGCGAGGTAGCCGCCGTAGGCGAAGTCCGCGAGGTCGTCGGAGGCGTCGTGGATGATGTCGGGCGCCTCACCGCCCTCGAAGGAGGTGAGGAGCTGGTCGTGGACGCTGTCCCAGCTTCCCTGGACGTACTCGACGCGCACGTCCGGGTGGGTGGCGTTCCACTCCCGGACCAGTTCCCTGTTGGCCGTCACGGACTCCTCCTGCCAGGCCAGGGACTGGAAGCGCAGGGTGATCCGGCCGTCCCCGTCGTCGCCCCCGCCCGAGCAGCCCGCGAGCAGGAGGGTGAGGGAGACGACCAGGGTCGTGATTCTCGTGCGCATCAGCTCTTCACCGCCCCGGCGAGCATGCCGCCCGTGATCCGCCGCTGGATGAGTGCGAAGACCACCAGCGAGGGCAGCGTCGCGAGGAAGGCCGCCGCCGCGAGCGGGCCGAGGTCCGCGACGCCCTCGGCGCCGATGAAGTGGGTGAGGATCACCGGCAGGGTCTGTTTCTCCGGTGTCTTCAGCAGCACGAGCGCGAAGAAGAACTCGTTCCACGCGGTGATGAACGCGAACAGCGCCGTCGCCACGATCCCCGGCGCGAGCAGCGGCGCGGTCACCGACACCAGTGTCCGCAGCCGCCCGGCTCCGTCGACCGCCGCCGCCTCCTCCAGCTCGGCCGGCACGGCCCGGACGTACCCGGCGAGCATCCACAGCGCGAACGGCAGCGACCACACGACGTAGACCATCACCAGGCCCGGCACGGAGTTGATCAGCCGGAGGTTCTTCAGGACCAGGAACAGCGGGATGATCAGCAGTACGAAGGGGAAGGCCTGGCTGACCACGACCCACCCGGTGGCCGCCCTGCTGAGCCGGCCGCGGTGCCGGGCCATGACGTACGCCATCGGCGTCGCGATCACCACGGCGATCACCGCGGCGCCGAGCGCGGCGAGGAGGGAGTTCAGGGCGGCCCGCAGCAGCGGCTGTTCGTCGAAGGCCTGCCGGAAGTTGTCGAGGGTGGGGTTCTCCGGGATCCAGGTGGGGTGGAGACTGGCCAGCTCCTGCGGCGGCTTGAACGCGGTGGAGATCAGCCAGAGGAACGGGAAGGCCAGGAAGACGAGATACGCGAGCAGCGCGGCGTACTGGCCCACGCGGGCCCCTTTCGAGGTCCTCATGCCTCGACACCTCCCTTGAGTCCGCCCCTGAGCCGGCCGGCGAGGAAGACGGCCAGCAGGATCGAGATGACGGCGACCATGACGCAGCCCATCGCGGCCGCGTAGCCGAACTGCCCGTATCGGAAGGCCTCTTCGTAGGCGAAGAGCATGGGCAGCCGGGTCCGGCCGCCGGGTCCTCCGTTGGTCAGCACGTAGACCAGGGCGAAGGAGTTGAAGTTCCAGATGAGATTGAGCGCGGTGATGGCGAGCGCGACCGGTCTGAGGGCGGGCCAGGTGACCGTGCGGAAGCGGCGCCAGGCTCCGGCGCCGTCGACCGCGGCGGCCTCGTGCAGCTCGCGCGGGGTGTTCTGCAGTCCGGCGAGCAGGGCGACCGTCGTCTGCGGCATGCCGGCCCAGACGCCGACGACGATGACGGCGGGCAGGGCGGTGGCGAGACCGCTGAGCCAGTCGCGGCCGTCGCCGAGGCCGAGGTCGCGCAGGGTCTCGTTGAGGACGCCGGCGTCCGGGTTGTAGACCAGCCGCCACATGATGCCGACCACGACCTCGGGCATCGCCCAGGGAATGATCGCCAGCCCGCGGGCCAGCCAACGCATACGCAGGTTCTGGTTGAGCAGCAGGGCGAGGCCGAGCGCGAGCAGGAACTGCGGCACCGTCACCCCGACGGCCCACACCAGCCCGATGCGGAACGAGTCCCAGAACAGGGTGTCGTGCAGCAGGTCCTGGAAGTTCAGGGTGCCGATCCACCGGGTGGGCTCCGTCCGGCCGGACTGGGCGTCGGTGAAGGCCAGCAGGATGCCGTAGAGCAGCGGTCCGACGCTGAGCACCAGGATGGGGATCAGCGCGGGCAGCACCAGGAACCAGGCGCCGTGGTCGGGGCCGCGCCGCGGCCGGTCCGTGCCGGGCGCGTGGCGCGCCGGCTTTCTCGGCTCGGTCACCGATGTCACGTAATCAGCCCCTTTGCGCTGCCGGTACGGGCCTGGTCATGCTCGTGAAGGCGCCGTGCCCCGTCAAGAGCCCGCGCACACGCCCCCACCAGTGCGAATGCGACACTGGCCGACGGATGGCGGGAACGCGACGGACATGACGGACACGACCGGCGCGACCGGCACCACCAGCACGACGGACACGGAGGCGGACAACGATGGACGAGGCACGGGCGCGGGAGGTGCTGGCCGCGGCGGGGGTACTGCCCGGCCCGGCGCGGGAGGCGCGGCTGCTCGCCCTCGGCGAGAACGCGGTGTTCGCCGCCGGTGACCTGGCGGTCAAGGTCGGCCGTGACGCGGAACTCCTCGGCCGGGCGCGCCGGGAACTGGCCGTCGCGGTATGGCTGGAGGAGGCCGGGGTGCCGGCGGTGCGGGCGGCCGATCCGACGGCGCGCTTCGTCGACGGGCACCCGGTGACCGTGTGGCGGCGGCTGCCCGACCCGGTGCGGCCCGCCGAGCCCCGGGACGTGGCCGCACTGCTCCGGCTGGTCCACGCGCTGCCCTCCCCGACCTTCGAGCTGCCGCCCCGCGAGCTGCTGGGCGGCGTGGAACGCTGGCTGCGGCTCGCCGGCGATGTGATCGACCCCGCGGACGCCGCGTACCTGCGTGAGCGGCGCGACGGCTTCGCGACGGCCGCCGCCGCGCTCGTCCCCCACCTGCCGCCCGGCCCGATCCACGGCGACGCGCTGCCCCGCAACGTGCACGTCGGACCCGACGGGCCGGTCCTGGTCGACCTGGAGACCTTCTCCTGCGACCTGCGCGAGCACGACCTGGTGGTGATGGCGCTCAGCCGGGACCGCTACGGACTGCCCGCCGAGGCGCACGACGCCTTCACCGCGACCTACGGCTGGGACGTGCGCGAGTGGGACGGCTGCGCGGTGCTGCGGGGCGCCCGGGAGACGGCCAGCTGCGCATGGGTGGCCCAGCACGCGCCGAGCAACCCGAAGGCGCTGGCCGAGTTCGAACGCCGGGTGGCGTCGCTGCGGGACGGGGATCCGACGGTGCGCTGGTACCCGTTCTGACCGGGTGCCTTCCGTTACTGGGTCAGACCCGCTCGTCGGCCGGCTCGCGCACCGGCCATCTGCCGTCGACGACTGCCGCGGCGTCGCCCTTGCGGCGCAGGAAGCTCTGGAAGTCCGCCGCCCACTCGGCGTACCACTCGATCTGGCGCTGGTGCAGGTCTGCCGGGCCGAGGGACGCGACCTTGGGGTGGCGGCCGGCTATCGCGCAGGCCAGCCGGGCCGCGGCGAGGGCGTCGGCCGTGGCGTCGTGGGCCGCGTCGAGCGGGACGCCGTACTCCCGGCAGACGGCTTCGAGGTTGCGCTTGCCGCGGCGGTAGCGGTCGACGGAACGGTCGATGGTGTACGGGTCGATGACCGGGGCGGGGTCCAGGCCGCCCAGGCGGTCGCGCAGGGACGGCAGTCCGTAGCGCCGCAGTTCGGCGGAGAGGAGGGTGAGGTCGAAGGCCGCGTTGTAGGCGACGACCGGGACGCCCGTCTTCCAGTAGGCCGCGAGCACGCCGGCGATGGCGTCGGCGACCTGGTCGGCGGGGCGGCCCTCGCCGGCCGCTCGTTCGTTGGTGATGCCGTGCACCGCCACCGCGTCCGCCGGGATCTCCACGCCCGGGTCGGCCAGCCACTCCCGGCGTCCCCGCGGATCCCCGCCCACGACCTCGATCACGGCTCCCGTGACGATGCGCGCCTCGCGCGGATCGGTGCCCGTCGTCTCCAGGTCGAAGCCGATCAGCAGCTCCCGGTGCCAGCCCATGGGCGGTCCCCCTTCTCGGTGGTGCGTTCCCCCAGTGGTCTCCACCTTCCCACGGGCCACTGACAATCAGAGGATCGCATTCCGTTTACGCCCGGTCAGGCAGCGGGCCGCCCCGGCGCGGACGCTCACGACACAGGCCGCGAATCCGCCCACATCAGCTCGAACTCCTCGCGGTAGGTGGGGAACAGTCCGCTTTCGTCGATCTGGTCCGACTTCACCACCTTGCCGCCGTTGCGTCCGTTCCGCAGGACCAGTACCGGCGCCTCCATCCCCCGCGTCCGGCGCAGATAGGACTGCACGACCGCGATGCCGTCGGCACCGTCCCCGTCGACGAGGTAGGCCGTGAAGCGGGGCGTCTCGTCGAACACCTGGATCTCGAACGCGCCCGGGTCCCGCAGCCGGGAGCGCACCCGGCGCATGTGCAGGATGTTCATCTCCACGGCGCGGCTCAGCTCGCCTCGTTTGATGCCGAGTTCGCGCTCGCGGCGTTTGATCGCGCTGGAGGCCGGGTTCAGGAAGAGCAGCCGCACCCGGCCGCCGGACTCGGCCAGCCGGAGCAGGCGGCGGCCGGAGAAGTTCTGCACGAGCAGGTTGAGGCCGATGCCGAGGGCGTCCAGCCGCCGTGCGCTGCCGAAGATGTCCTCGGCCGGGAACTGGCGCAGCAGCCGCACCCGGTCCGAGTGCACGGCGACCACGTCGGCGTAGCGGTCGCCGACCAGGTCTTCCACGGCGTCGACCGGCAGCCGCCGTGTGGACGGCACGTCACCGCCCGCGCCGAGGACCTCCAGCAGCCGCGCCGAGGCCCGCTCGGCCTGGTTCAGCACCGCCTCGGACAGCGCCCGGTTGCGGGAGACCACGTTGCGGGTGACCTCCAGCTCGTCCAGGGCGAGTTCCACGTCGCGGCGCTCGTCCACGTAGGGCTCGAAGCAGGGCCAGTGCTGGATCATCAGCTCGCGCAGCTGCGGCAGGGTGAGGAAGCTGAGGACGTTGTCGTCGGCCGGGTCGAGCAGGTAGCCCTTGCGGCGGCTGACCTCGCGGACGGCGACGGCCCGCTGCACCCACTCCTGGCCGGCGGGTCCGGCCGCGGCGACCACCCACTCATCGCCGTGCACGGGCTCGTAGACCGGTCTGAGGACGGCGGCCACGACCGCGCGCAGCCGCTGTTCGACGAGGTTGAGCCAGATGTACGCCCGGCCGGCCCGCTGCGCACGGGTGCGCACCTCGTGCCAGGCGTCGGTGTCCCAGTCCAGTTCCGGACCGATCGCGCCCGCGTTCATCGGCCGCGCCAGGGACACCGCACCGGGCGGGACGTCCGTGGAGTTCCCCTGGTGACCGTCGTCACCAGGAGGCAGCTCCAGCCCTCCCGAGCCCACCCGCGCACCGCCTTCCGCTCCCCCGGAGCACTACCGGGAAGACCCCGTCCCAACGATCAAGGAAGGGTACTCCGCGAGCGGTGCGCGGTGCAGCCCGATGGCCGGGACGGTTTTCCCAACGACTGTGACCCGCAGGCGCGTTCCGGTCGGTGTTACACCGGGGAGTGAGCGGATTCATAGCGATGACGTCACCCGGTACGGGGAAGGATCCCCCGCGCCCTCCTCGGGGCGCGGGCGTGCAGAAGACGACGGGTGGGCAGGAGGACGTACGTGCCAGGCGGTCGCCTCACTTTCGGGGAGACTTCCGGGGGACTCGGAGCCAAGGCGTCCGCACCGGCGCCCCACACCTGAAAGAGTCGTGTTCATGCAGGTCTGGCCTGGAGAGGCGTATCCACTCGGTGCCACGTACGACGGCGCCGGCACCAACTTCGCGGTCTTCACGGAGGCCGCCGACCGAGTAGAGCTGTGTCTGTTGCACGACGACGGCTCGGAGACCGCGATCGAGCTGCGGGAGAGCGACGCGTTCGTACGGCACGCGTACGTGCCGGGCGTGATGCCGGGGCAGCGGTACGGCTACCGCGCGCACGGCCCCTACGCCCCGGAGCGCGGGCTGCGCTGCAACAGCGCCAAGCTGCTCCTCGATCCGTACGCGCGTGCGATCAGCGGCTCGGTCCAGTGGGGCGAGGAGGTGTACGGCTACCACTTCGGCGACCCCGGCCGGCGCAACGACCTGGACTCGGCGCCGCACTCGATGACGTCGGTCGTGGTCAACCCGTACTTCGACTGGGGCGACGACCGGCGCCCCCGGACGGAGTACCACCACACGGTGATCTACGAGGCCCACGTGAAGGGCCTGAGCATGCGGCACCCCGGGCTTCCCGAGGAGCTGCGCGGCACCTACGCGGCCCTCGCGCACCCGGCGCTGATCGAGCACCTGACCGAGCTGGGGGTGACCGCGCTGGAGCTGATGCCGGTACACCAGTTCGTCAACGACCACCGCCTGGTGGACATGGGCCTGAACAACTACTGGGGCTACAACACGATCGGCTTCTTCGCCCCGCACAACGCCTACGCCTCCTGGGGCGACCGCGGCCAGCAGGTGCTGGAGTTCAAGTCGGCGGTGAAGGCGCTGCACGAGGCCGGTATCGAGGTGATCCTCGACGTGGTCTACAACCACACCGCCGAGGGCAACCACCTGGGCCCGACGCTCTCCTTCAAAGGCCTCGACAATCCGTCCTACTACCGGCTGACCGACGACCCCCGCTACTACATGGACACCACCGGGACCGGGAACTCCCTGCTCATGCGGTCCCCGCACGTGCTCCAGATGATCATGGACTCGCTGCGGTACTGGGTCACCGAGATGCACGTCGACGGGTTCCGCTTCGACCTCGCCGCCACCCTGGCACGGCAGTTCCACGAGGTGGACCGGCTGTCGTCGTTCTTCGACCTGGTGCAGCAGGATCCCGTGGTGTCACAGGTGAAGCTGATCGCCGAGCCGTGGGACGTGGGCGAGGGCGGCTACCAGGTGGGCAACTTCCCGCCGCTGTGGACCGAGTGGAACGGCAAGTACCGGGACACGGTGCGGGACCTGTGGCGCGGCGAGCAGCGCACGCTGGCGGAGTTCGCGTCCCGGCTGACCGGGTCCTCCGACCTCTACCAGGACGACGGCCGCCGCCCGCTGGCCTCGATCAACTTCGTCACCTGCCACGACGGCTTCACCCTGCACGACCTGGTGGCGTACAACGACAAGCACAACCACGCCAACGGCGAGGACAACCGGGACGGTGAGAGCCACAACCGGTCCTGGAACTGCGGCGCGGAGGGCGAGAGCGACGACCCGGCGGTGCTGGAGCTGCGGGCGCGGCAGATGCGCAACTTCGTCGCCACCCTGCTGCTCTCCCAGGGTGTGCCGATGATCAGCCACGGCGACGAGTTCGCCCGCACCCAGCGGGGCAACAACAACGCCTACTGCCAGGACAACGAGCTGGCGTGGGTGGCGTGGCCCGACGGCGAAGGTGACGGTGCCGGTACCGGGCTGCTGGAGTTCACGCGCGCGATGGTCTGGCTGCGCAAGGACCACCCGGTCTTCCGCAGGCGGCGCTTCTTCCACGGCCGCCCCGTGGAGGGCACCCACGACGAGCTGTCGGACATCGCCTGGTTCACCCCCGAGGGCGCGGAGATGACCCAGCGGGACTGGAACTCGGCGCGGGCGTCGGCGCTCACGGTGTTCCTGAACGGCAACGCGATCTCCGAACCCGGCGCGCGCGGGGAACGCATCCTGGACGACTCGTTCCTGCTGATGTTCAACGCCTCGCCGAAGCCGCTGGACTTCGTGGTGCCGGTCGACCACGGCCGGCAGTGGGAGGTCATCGTCGACACCGCCCTGACGGAGGGGGTGCCCCCGGACCCGGCCGCCAAGGTGCAGGCCGGGGACCGGCTGACCCTGGTGGACCGAAGCCTGACGGTGTTGCGGCGGCCCGTCTGAAAAGCGTGCGGGCGGGTCCTGCCCGGGCCCGCCCGTACGTCCGTGCAGGGGGCCGATGACACGAACGGCGGCGGGGCGGGTACGTAGTTCTCCATGACCACTGAGCGACCCGACCCGGCGCTGTCCCCGACCTCCCCGGCCCCCACGGCCACCTACCGGCTGCAGCTGCAGCCCGCGTTCCCCTTCGAGGCCGCCGCGGCGGCCGTGCCGTACCTCGCCTCGCTCGGTGTGTCGCACCTGCACCTGTCCCCCGTCCTGGAGGCGGTCCCGGGCTCGCTGCACGGCTACGACGTCGTGGACCACGCGCGCGTGCGCGAGGAACTGGGCGGCGAGGAGGGCCTGCGGGCACTGGCGCGCACCGCGCGGGAGCACGGTCTCGGCCTGGTGGTGGACATCGTGCCGAATCACATGGCGATGTCCCCCCGTCACAATCACGCCCTGTGGGAGGTGCTGCGGGAGGGGCCGAAGTCGCCGTACGCGCGGTGGTTCGACGTCGACTGGGAGGCGCAGGGCGGCCAGGTGCTGATGCCGGTGCTCGGCGCCCCGGTCGGCGAGGTGCTGGACGACCTCCGGGTCGACGGTGACGTACTGCGCTACCACGACCACGCCTTCCCCCTGCGGGACGGCACCGCGGGCCTTCCGCTGCCGCGGCTGCTGGACGCGCAGTGGTACCGCCCGGTGTGGTGGCGGCTCGCCCGGACCGAGCTCAACTACCGGCGCTTCTTCAGCATCTCCGAGCTGATCGGCGTACGCGTGGAGGATCCGGAGGTGTTCGAGGCCACGCATGCCACGGTGCTGCGGCTGCTCCACGAGGGGGTGATCGACGGGCTGCGCGTCGACCACCCGGACGGCCTCGCCGACCCCGACACCTACCTGCGGCGGCTGCACGAGGCCAGCGGCGGACGGTGGACGGTGGTGGAGAAGATCCTGGCGGACGGGGAGCGGCTGCCGGCCGCGTGGCCGGTGGCGGGCACGACCGGCTACGACGCCCTGCGGCACGTCGACGGGCTCTTCACGGACCCGGCCGGGTACGGGGAACTCCTCGGCCGGTACCGCAGGTTCGCCGCCCCGCAGACGGACCGGGGCGGTGACTGGGCGGCGACGGTGCGGCGGGCGGCGTACAAGGTGGTCACGCACGAGCTGGCCACCGAGGTGGACCGGCTGACCCGGGTGGCGCACCGCCTGTGCGTCGCCTCGCCGGATCCCGTCCTGCGCGACCGGGCTCCGTGGGCGCTGCGCGCGGCGCTGCGGGAGCTGCTGGTCCGGCTGGAGGTGTACCGGCCGTACGCGTCGGTGGACGCGGCGTCGGTCGTCACCGAGGAGGCGGCGGCCGAGGCGCGGCTCGCGTTCGCGGTGCCCGAGGAGGCCGGCGCGGTGGACGTCGTACGGGGTCTGGTGCTGGGCCGGTACGGGGACGGGCCGGACCACGTGGAGTTCCGGACGCGGTTCGCGCAGACCGCGTCGGCGCTGCGCGCGAAGTCGGTGGAGGACACGGCGTTCTACCGCTACGTGCCGCTGCTTTCGGCGACCGAGGTGGGCGGGAACCCGGGGAGTCCGGCGGTGTCACCGGAGGAGTTCCACGGGTACTGCGCGCGCGTGCAGCGCGACTGGCCCGCGACCGGCACGGTCGTCTCGACCCACGACACCAAGCGCAGCGCCGACGTGCGCGCCGCGCTGGCGGTGCTCACTCAGTGCCCCGAGCGCTGGGCGGACGTCCTGGCGGAGGTCACCCGCACGGGTGAGGGTGTGCCGGACGCCCAGTTGGCGTGGGCGGCGTGGCAGACGGTGTTCGGGCTGGGTCCGGCGGACGGTGAGCGCGTGCGGGAGGCGCTGCTGAAGCATGTGCGCGAGGCGGGGATGTACACCAGCTGGACGGAGCGGGAGCCGCCGTACGAGGAGGCGGTGGCCCGGTTCGTGGCGGCGGGGCCGTGCGGCGCGCCGGCCGGGCGGGTGGCGGCCTTCCGTGACGCCCTGGAGCCGCACATCCGGGCCAACGTCCTCGGCACGGCCCTGACGCACCTGACGATGCCGGGGGTACCGGACCTCTACCAGGGCACGGAGGACGAGTACCTGGCCCTGGTGGACCCGGACAACCGCCGGCCCGTGCGCTTCGGGGAGGGCGGCGGGCGCGGCGAGAAGGTCGCGGTGACCCGGGCGGCCCTGGCGCTGCGCGCGCGGCGGCCCGATGCCTTCGACGACGCGGCGACGTACGAGCCGCTGCCCGCCGAGGGCCCGGCGGCGGCGCACTGCGTGGCGTTCGTCCGCTCCGGGGAGGTCCTGACGGCCGTGACCCGGCTGTCGCTGCGCCTGGCCGGGGCGGGTGGCTGGCACGGAACGGCACTGCCGCTGCCGCCGGGCCGGTGGGCCGACGCGCTGACGCCCGGGCGGGAGTTCACGGGGCACGCGCGCGTGGCGGAGCTGTTCGCGAAGGCGCCGGTGGCGCTGCTGGAGCGGGTCGCGGCGGACGGGGACGGGAACTGACCGGCGGGCGCCCGCACCCGCCCGTGCCTCCGTACGCCTTCCGCCCGGCCGCGCCGAGGTGCGCTGCCGCACGGGAGGACGCCGTCAGTCCTGGTGCATCGGCACGGCTGCCTCGGGCCCCCGGCCCGGCTCACCCGAACGGGAGTCCGCGGTGGGGCGTCGCCCGGCCAGTTCGAACGCGGCGAGGACGACCCGGGTCTGGTACTCCACCTGGCGCGCGACCGGGATCCAGCGGGCCGCGCAGCCGTCGCGGTAGTCGGCGCAGCCCTCGTCGACGAGCCGGTCCAGTTCGGGCAGTACACCCGCCGGGTCGCCGCCACGGGTCACCAGCTGGTGCAGCAGCCCCGCGGTCCGCAGCGACAGGCGCCGTCCGGCGAGCCGCAGGGCGACCAGGTGGGCGGTGTTCATCGGCGGGAGGGAGCGGCCCGATCCGTCGTCGGTGTCGGGGTCCCACGCGTCGGCGAGCCTGGGGCAGACCAGCAGGTAGTCGTCGACCGGTGCGAGGAGGCGCGCCGCCTCGGGAACGGTGGCGAGGTGGGGGCGGATCCGGGCGAGGACGCGGTGCAGGCGCCGGGTGTCGTGACGCAGCGTGCGGCTCACGGAGCGCAGCACCCCCTCCCGGTCGGCCGGCGGCGAGTCGTCCGCCACGGCGGCCACGCCCCACATGGGCGCCTCGACGACCGCGGTGACGGTGCCGTACCGCTGCGGGTGGCACCACGTCGACTCGACGGCGGCCTCGGTGATGGCCGCGGTGAGGTCGCCGCGGCGGGGCGGCGGGATGCGGTAGACGGCGGGGCCGAGGTCGGGCCAGTACAGGGTGTCGTAGGCGCCCAGTTCGCGGGGGATGCCGAGCCGGGCCGCGGTGTGGGCGATGCGCTGGGCGAGGCCCGGCAGCTCGTGGGTCAGCTCGACGAAGCCGCCGCCGACGTCGACGCCGTGCAGGGAGCACTGCAGGAAGGGCCGCAGTTCGTCCTGGAGGGCGAGCAGGGCACGGGTCTCCGGCAGGACGGCCCGGTCCGGGCCGTCGGGCAGCCATTCGGGCTGCTCCAGGAAGCCGGGCCGGAAGAAGTTCCGGGCATAGCGGCCGAGGGTGTACGGGCCGGACAGCCAGCCCTCGTTGCGCCGCAGGCCGTCGGGATCGGCGCAGATCAGCAGGTTCCAGGTGGCGTCGGCGCCCTCGGTGAGCCGGGGATCGCCCAGGGCGCGCTCGGCCAGCCTCAGGACGGTGGCACCGCCCACGGGCTCGTTGGCGTGCGGGCCGGCGACGACGAGGGCCTGGCGGCTGCCGTGGCCGACGGAGAGCAGCAGCAGCGGAGTGCCCGCACGGGACGTGCCGACGCGGCGCAGCCGGGCGTGACGGGGATGGCCGGCGGCGAGTGCGGCGGCCCGGGCGCCCAGCTCGTCCACGGTCGGGTAGCACAGGAGGGGCGGCAGGGCACACCTCCACTGGCGGACTGTCGGTTCACCTGACGTGCGTGGTGTACGCACAGTCAGTCACGACTTCATGGGTACGTCAACACTATGAAACGCAAAGGGGTTTGTCTTATTGACTACCCTGCCATGAAGCACGACGCCGCGTGAAGCCCAGGCCAGGGCTGTGCTCCGCCCCCTTCTCCGGCTCAGTTCACCGCGAGGCGGAAGGCCATCTGGCCGAAACCGATCTGGTCACCCTCACGGACGACGGCCGCGCCGATGACCCGCCGCCCGTTGACCGTGGTGCCGTTGGTGGAGCCGAGGTCGCGCAGCACCCACATGCCGCCCTGGCGGCTGAGTTCGGCGTGCACCCGGGAGACCGTCTCGTGGGTCAGCCGCAGCCCGCTCGCCGGGTCGCGCCCTATGCGCAGCGGATGGCCGGCGCCGGGGTGGGGCAGCAGCAGCTTGGGCAGCCGCTCGGCCTGCCAGGCCCTGCGCAGCCGCACGCCGAAGCCGGACACCGCCTCGACGGTGCCGAACACCAGCCTCGACATCCGGCCCTCGGTGGGCAGGTCGGCGGTGAGCGCGGCGAGCTCCTCCAGGCGGCGGGCGGCGAGCGCCAGCTCCATCCTGCGGATGAACGTGTCGTGCGACAGACGGCCCATGGCGACGCCGTCCCGGAGTACCTTCAGCGCCTTGTCGCGCTCCGCGTCGGACAACCGCGCGGGGTACGTGTTGAACTCGAAGGACGACGTCACGCTGGTGATTGTCGGTCAGCCGGGCCGGAGTGTCCAGAAAACGGGAAAAGGGGCCGCCGGACGCGGAGCACGGCACGACACCCGGCTCGAACGGGGAGTTTCAGCAGCGGAGAGATCACTTTTGCAGGACCATGGACGGGCTACATCACGGTGAGCAGACGAAGGGGAACCGTCCGTGCAGTTCGAGGTGTGGGCACCGCAGGCCGGCCGAGTGACGTTGCAGTGCGACGGCGCCACGCGCGCGTTGGAGCGCGATCCGGAGCGGCCGGGGTGGTGGTGCGGTCAGGCGGAGGCGCGCGACGGCTCGCGGTACGGCTTCGCGGTGGACGACGGGCCGGTGCGGCCGGACCCGCGCTCGCGCCGGCAGCCGGACGGACCGGACGGGCTGAGCGCGGTCGTCGATCAGGGACGGTACGCGTGGCGTGCCGAGTGGGGCGGGCGCCCGCTGCCCGGAGGCGTCCTGTACGAGCTGCACGTGGGTACGTACACACGCGAGGGAACGCTCGACGCCGCCGCCGAACGGCTCGGCCATCTGGCCCGACTGGGCGTCACGCACGTCCAGTTGATGCCGCTGTGCCCCTTCCCGGGCCGGCACGGCTGGGGGTACGAGGGGGTCTCGCTGTGGGCGGTGCACGAGCCGTACGGCGGGCCCGAGGCGCTGAAACGGTTCGTCGACCGGGCCCACGAACTGGGCCTGGGCGTGGTCCTGGACGTGGTGCACAACCACCTGGGCCCGTCCGGCAACCACCTGCCCGCCTTCGGCCCGTACTTCACCGACACCCACCACACGCCCTGGGGTGTCGCCGTCAACCTGGACGCGCCGGGCTCGGACGAGGTGCGGGCCTATCTGGTGGACAGCGCCCTGGCGTGGCTGCGGGACTACCGGATCGACGGGCTGCGTCTGGACGCGGTGCACGCCCTGGTCGACACGCGCGCGTGCCACTTCCTCGAGGAGCTGTCGACGGCGGTGGACGCCCTCGCCGCCGACCTGGGGCGAGGGCTGTTCCTGATCGCCGAGTCCGACCTCAACGACCCGCGGATCATCACCCCGCGCGCGGAGGGCGGCCTGGGCGTCCACGCGCAGTGGAACGACGACTTCCACCACGCCCTGCACGCCGCGCTGACCGGGGAGTCGCAGGGCTACTACGCCGACTTCTCACGCGCTCCGCTGGCGGCGCTCGCCAAGACGCTGACGCGGGGCTACTTCCACGACGGCACCTACTCCAGTTTCCGGGGCCGCGGTCACGGCCGCCCGCTGGACCGCGGCCGCACCGCCGCGCACCGGCTGACCGGGTACAGCCAGACCCACGACCAGGTCGGCAACCGCGCCCAGGGTGACCGCCTGGCCTCCCTGGTCTCCCCCGGTCTCGCGGCCTGCGCGGCCACGCTGACGCTGACCGCGCCGTTCACTCCGATGCTCTTCATGGGCGAGGAGTGGGCCGCTGGCACGCCGTGGCAGTTCTTCACCGACCACACCGACCCGGAACTCGCTCAGGCGGTACGGGACGGCAGGCGGCGCGAGTTCGCCGCGCACGGCTGGAAGGAGGAGGACGTGCCCGATCCGCAGGACCCGGCGACGCGCGAGCGCTCCTGCCTCGACTGGTCCGAGCCGGAACGGGAGCCGCACGCGCGCGTACTGGCCTGGTACCGACGGCTGATCGCCCTGCGCGGCGAGCAGCCGGACCTGACCGCCCCCGACCTCGCCGACACCAAGGTGGCGTACGACGGTGAGGCCCGGTGGCTGGCCTTCCGCCGCGGTGACATCCGGGTGGCCGTCAACCTGGGCGCCGAACCGGCGGCGATCCCCCTGGGCACCCGCCCCGCGCGCGTGCTCGCCGCGTGGGAACCCGTGCAGGCGCCGGGCGCGGACGGGGTGCTGCGCGTGCCGGGTGAGTCGAGCGTGGTCCTCGTACAGGAATGACAGGTGGGGCGGGCCGGCCGTGGACCTCGTACGGGAATGACAGATGGGGCGGGCCGGCCGTGGACCCCGTACGGGAATGACAGATGGGGCGGGCCGGCCGTGGACCCCGTACGGGAATGACCGGGGGTCACGAGGGACCGGGGAAACGGGAGGGAGGCGTGCTCAGGCGGGGTCCTCGTCCGGGCCGCCGTCCTCACGCAGCTCCGTCACCCGCTCCAGCAGGATCGGCTCCCAGGCGCGCCGCAGCCGCGTCCTGAGCAGCGGCAGGGGCAGGGGCACGCCCGCCGGCGCGGACGGCCGGCCGGAGAGGGTCTCGGCGAGGTGGACGACCGCGTCGCAGCGGGCCAGCCACAGACCGCGCAGACACGGGCGGGCGCCGTAACCGGCGAGCGTGGCGGCGCGGACGGCGGCGGGCGAGCCCACGGAGAGCGCGAGCGCGGCGATGTCCTCGGCCGGGTCTCCGAGCACCGCGTCGGTCCAGCCGAGGACGCCGCGCACCCGGCCGTCGGCGCCGACCACGAGGTGCTCGCCGGTCAGCCCGTGGTGGACGAGGACCGCCGCGCCGGGCTGGACGCCGAGCTGGGCCGTCGCCGCCCCGGTGAGCCGCTCCGGCCGCGCGGCGTCGAACTCGTCGGCCTCGGCGAGCCGACGGGCGGCCGGCTCGGCGGCCTGCCGCAGCGTCTCCAGGGAGCGTGGGGCGGCCCGGGGCACGCCAAGGGTTTCGGCCTGGCGGACCGGCACCTCGCGCAGCCCGGTGAGCAGCGCCGCGAGGTCCGCCTCGCCGAGGGCCGACACGTCGTGGTCCTCGGCCGGCCCGCCGGGCACCTTGACGTCCAGCGTGCAGGTCAGACCCGGTGCCCACTCGCCGTGCGCCACACTCGTCGGCACCGTGACGGAGACGTACGGGCGGACCAGCTCGCGCAGGCGCAGTTCGCGCCGCTGCCGTGCCGCGGCCTCGCGGTCGGCGGTCAGGCGCAGCACGTGCCGGGTGCCGACCCACCAGGTACCGGGCTCGGCACCCGCCGCGGCCGGCCGGACGTCGGGTTCCGCGCTCTCGCCCAGCAGGGAGCGGACCAGTCGGCGGACGGTGTCCGCGGTGGGTGTCGGTGGCTGGGTCATGGTCGCGCCGTCGTCTTCCGGGTCTGCCGGGGCGTTCGGGTCCGCCGGGGCGTTCGGGGCTGTCTGTCGCCGGTCACTCCACTATGACCATCTCCCGGGTGGTGTCGTTCAGACGCCGGCCGCCGTCCTCGGTGACCGTGACGATGTCCTCGATGCGTACCCCGAACCGGCCGGGCAGATAGACGCCGGGCTCGACGGAGAAGCACATGCCGGGCAGGAGGAGCTGCTCCTCGCCCTCGATCATGTACGGCGGCTCGTGCGTGGTCACGCCGATGCCGTGCCCCGTGCGGTGGATGAAGTACTCGCCGTACCCCGCGTCGGCGATGACCGCCCGGGCGGCCCGGTCGACCTCCTGGCAGGCGACGCCGGGCCGCACCGCACGGAAGCCGGCCTCCTGCGCCTCGCGGACCAGGTCGTGCACCCGGCGCTCCTCGTCGGTGGGTTCGCCCACGTGGACGGTGCGGGAGGTGTCGGAGCCGTAGCCGTCCTTCAGGCCGCCGAAGTCGAGGACGATCATGTCGCCGTCCTCGATGACCCGGTCGCCGACCTCGTGGTGCGGGTTGGCGCCGTTCGGGCCGGAGGCGACGATGGTGAAGTCGACCTGGGAGTGCCCGAACCGCCGCAGCAGTCCGGCCAGGTCGGCGGCGACCTCGGACTCCCGGCGTCCGCCGAAGGCAACCTTCCGGATCTCCTCGAAGGCGGCGTCCGCGGCGGCGCCGGCCGCCGTCAGCAGCTGCAGTTCCGCCCTGTCCTTGACGGCGCGCAGCATGGGCAGCGCCTCCGTGAGGGAGGCGTACGAGGTCCCGGGCAGTGTGCGTTGCAAGGCCAGCAGGTGCATCGCCCAGGTGTTGTCGCTGACGCCGAACCGCCCGGAGCCGTCGACGAGGGAGGCGGTGGCGGCGTAGGGGTCCTTGCCGTCGGTCCAGTCGCGCAGGGTCAGGGCGGGCGCGCCGACGGCCTTCGCGGCGTCGGGTGCCTCCAGCGTCGGGACGACGAGGACGGGGTCGCGGCCGGGGGCGAGGACGAGCAGGGTGAGCCGTTCGGTGGCCGCGGTGGGCGCGTAGCCGGTGAGCCAGACGAGATCCGGGCCCGGCGCCACCAGCAGCCCGGCCAGCCCGGCATCGGCGGCCGCCCGCGCGGCGCGCTCCATGCGGGCCCGGTAGTCGTCGGCGGTGAAGGAAGCAGCGTGCGCGCTGCCGGTCATCCGGGCCTCCCTGAGCAGCGGACGTGAAAGGACTACGGGCAGCATCCTGCCCGTAACGAGGGGGCGGCGCGAGCCGATTCGCACGAGTCGACGACCAGCGCTCATGGAGGTACGCGGCCAGGACTGGTTGTCGGGGCGTGTCCTTCGGGCGTTCGAGGGAGACCGGCGCCGTGCTCGGGTACGAGGGAGCCGCCCCGCGTCGTCGTGTCCGCCGGGCGGCCCCTGGTGGTGGTTTTGAGTGCGACGCGGGTCAGGTGACCACACCCGGTACGACCGTCAGCTGCTGGTAGCCACCGCTCTCGTGCCGCACGGTGACCTTGACCTCCTTGCCCGGCCGGGCGCGGGGCACGGCGTGTGCGAGGTCGGCGGCCGAGTCGACCCGGGTCGTGCCGAAGGTCAGGAGCACGTCTCCTCGGACCAGGCCCGCCGCGTACCCGGGGCCGGGCACATGGACGCCCACGACCAGGGCTCCCGGCTTCTCGTCGTCCACGGCCTCCACTCCGAGGGTCGCGGCGGGTTCGGTCGCCGTCGCCGGGGAGGGGGGCGCGGACGGGCGGCCGGCCGACGGGTGTGCGGGGACGGCCCGGCTGCCCGTCGACGCCCCCGCATCCGCACCTGGTTCCTCCCCTGGTGCCGCCCCCAGAGTCCCTGCCTGCCGTTGCAGCTCGGCGAGTTCACTCATGCCGATCACCGCGGCCCCCATCGTGGCGAGTCCCGCGCCTGCCAGGACCAGGACCGTCGCGGTGAACGCGCCCAGCAGCAGGGTGGTGAGCCGTCGGCGGCGCGGTCGCCCGGCACACGGGACCCGGGCGGTGCCGGGCGCGGTGCCGGCTCCCGGTTCCCGGCCGGGCATCGGCTTGGGTCGCAACGCTGTCTGTTCCATGGATCGCCTCCGGCAGGTGCTCTACCCGGCGCACCGGCGCGTGACGAGCCACGAAAGAGTGAGACTGACCGACGGTCAGCCGAGCGCGGACAGAGCGGTGCGCCTCGGGACGGGCACGGCCGGGATCCGGTCCGGGAGGAAGCCGTGGGTGCGCCGGGCCAGGTACTCGGCCTTGTACCGCGGGACCTCCCGGTGCCAGTTGAGGATGCCGGCCATCCAGTTCTGCAGGTCGGTCACGTAGCCCTGCATGATGGCTCGCGCCTCGTCCGACAGCTGGAAGTCGTCGTAGACGACGGGCAGTTCGTGAGCGACGACGTGCTCGAACTGGCGCATGCGCTGGTTCATCAGGTCCTGGACGACGGGGAGCGCGGTCGGGTAGTCGACGCCGAAGAAGTTCTGCACGACGAGGACGGCGTTGTGGATCTCACCCTCGTACTCGATCTCCTTCTGGTAGGAGAAGACGTCGTTGAGGAGGCACGCGTAGTCGATGGCCGCGTTCTCCAGGGACCGGACGGGTCCGCTGCGGTAGACCTCGGGCGGCACGGCGGGTCCGTGGCCGGCGCGGCACAGGCCCAGGGTGAGGTCGGAGCCGAAGGTGGCGCGCCGCATCTCCAGGTAGTCCACCGGGTCGGGGACGCGGTTCTGGATCTGGTTGGCCAGCTCCCACACCCAGGCTTCGGTCATCTTGTCGACGGCCGACTTCAATGGGTGCCGCTCCTCGGGCGTCATGCCGGCCGTCGTGCGTGTCCACAGGTCGATCAGGGAGCGTTCCATGGCGTTGGCCGGCGGTGGGGCCGGCTCGCCGTCGAGCGGCATGCAGGCGGACAGCCGGGCCGTGGTCAGCCGGGCGGCTGCCAGGTCGCGACGGTGGCCGTAGACGAGCGGGTAGTAGTCGTCGCCGTAGGTGCCGAAGGCCAGCCAGCCGGAGGCGAGGTTCAACTGCTCCTGGGTGGCGTCCGGGTCGAGGCCGGCGGCGCACAGCGGAAGGTCGCAGCTCGCGAGCTTGTCCTCGTCCCACACCCCTTCGCTGAGGAACCCGATCCGGTGCGACCACTCGAACAGGTGCCGCCGGGCGCCGTCCAGTGCGGGGCTCAGCTCCAGCGGGAACGGCATGCGGATGTCGGGGATGACCGAGGGGCCGACCTTCTGGTACGGCACGTAGGTGTAGGGCCGCGTCCGCTCGGCGACGGCCGTGGCGAGCAGCGCGCCGACGTCAGCGGCGGAGGTGCCGGGTCCGGTCAGCGTCTGCCAGGGGGCCGTGGGCCGGGCGCTCTCGTTCATGTAGCGGCTGGACCGCATGTGCCATTCGTGGCCGCCGGACTGCCAGTCCTGAAGGCCCTTCGTGTACGCCCCGACGGCGGCGGTGTCGGCCGGGGTCAGGCCGTTCTCCAGGGCCACGGCGGGCACCTCGGTGAACGCGGTGTGCTCGAACTGGTGCAGCCGGGAGGTGAGGACGTCGTTGACCAGTTCGGCGGCCTCCTGGGTGGTGCAGCCGAAGAAGGTCTCCAGGACCAGCACCCCGTTGCTCAGCTCGCCCTCGTCCTCGACCTCCCGCTGGTAGGAGAAGAGGTCGTTGCGCAGGTGCACGGCGTCGGAGAACGTCTCCATCAGCACCCTGAGCGGCCTGGATCCGGCGACGGCGGCGGGCACCTCGGCGGTCGCGTACTCCACGAGCCCGGCCGACCAGGGGGCGCCGCCGACCTTGCGACGCATCTCGATGTACTCGACGGGGTTGGCGACCCGCCCTTCGTTGATGTTGGACAGCTCCCACAGGGACTCGTTGAGCAGGTGCTCGGTGGCGACGGCGAAGCGGCGGCGCCAGTCGGCGGACATGGCCGGCACCGTGCGCGTCCAGAGGTCGGCGAGGCCGGCCTCGACCGGGTTCTCCGGTTCGGGCATCTCGGTGGTGAGGTCGAGCGGCATGAACAGGGGGAGCCGGTCGAGGTGGGCCTTGCCGCCGACGCGGTCGTGGGTGCGTTTGAACTTCTCCAGGAAGTGGTCGTCGAAGAAGAAGACCCACACGTACCAGTCGGTGACGAGGGAGAGCGCCGGCCCGTCGCAGTCGGGGTGGGTGTAGGCGCAGAGCAGGCCGTAGTCGTGTGCGTCGAGGTCGGACTGCTCCCAGACCCCGGAGCCCTCCAGCATGCCCATCTCGCGCGCCCACGTCGTCGAGTGGGCGCGGGCCTCGTCGAGGTGCGGGTTCAGGCGTGCGGGATGCGGCAGGTAGAAGTGCGGGAGTTCGAAGGGCTGTTGCGTCATGGCCGGGCCCTACCCATGGCCCTGCGGGCACATCCACGGGCCGGGACATGATCACACCATCGCGTGAATCGGGCCGGAACGGGAACCCTGGAGCGCTCGCCGGTCCACCCAGCCGGGGCGCGGGCCCGCCCTCAGCGCCTGACCTGGATCAGCGCATGCGTCCCGCTCGTCCGCCACCGCTGTTCCCCGCTCGCCACCAGGGCGGCCTCCGTTTCCGCGGCCAGGCCGGTGATCACGTCGGACTTCAGGGTGCGCAGCGCGGCGACGGGACCGGGGAAGTAGGCGGTGGCGTCCGTGAAGGACGTGGTCGGGGGCCACCGGCGGTCGCCCACCAGGCGGCGGTAGTTCAGGTCTCCCTTGAGGACGGTGACCGTGGCGGCGGCGAACTCCGCGCGCAGGTCGTCGGGCATGTCCGCGTACGGCAGCGGGGCGCAGGAGAAGGTGTGGGCGCGGACGGTGACGCGGCCGTCGGTCAGCGCGGTCCACAGCAGGTCGCCGTACGCGGCGGCCGCACCGCCCGCCGCGACGAGCCTCCGCAGGGCGTCGAGCACGTCGGCGGGCGTGGCGTCGGAGACGTAGTACGGATACGGCTTGACGTGCAGGACCGCCCGGTCGATGCGGCCCCGGTCGAGGAGGTCCGCGACGAGCAGCAGGTCGGGGACGAGTTCGCGGCCGGCGTTGTCCGCGACGAGGCACAAGGTGTTCGGGCCGGGGGTGCCCGACCGGGAGGCGCCCTGCCGGGAGGCGCTCGTTCCGGAGGGCGGGAGCAGCGACCAGAGGACGTCGCTGTCGTCGGCGACCAAGGGCTGGACCTCGTCCTTGGTGCCGGGGCCGGTGCCGCTGTCGGAGAGGCGGAAGCCGAGGTCGGCGCGGTTGCCCCAGAGGGAGCCGTGCAGCAGGGCCCGGGTCCGCTCGTCGGCGGGCAGGTCTGCGAGGCCGTCGAGCGCGGCGAGTTCCTCGTCCGTCTCCGGCGCGTCGAGTTCGGCGAGCTTGGCGGGGCGGAAGGGATCGACGCCCTGCCAGGTGCCGGGGCCGAAGTAGCCGACGGCGTCGAGGAGCCGACGGTAGAAGTGGCTCTCGGCCCACAGCCAGGGCACGTCGAACCAGGACTGGCCCACGTACGTGTCCATCCCCCAGTCCGCCCAGCGGTCGCGGTCGCGGGCGTCGGCCTCGTCGGGCAGCGGCTCGATCACGCCGTCGGCACAGCCGGCGAGCAGCGCGTCGAGGGCGCGCTGCCGTTCGGGGTCGTAGGGGAAGGCCGCACGCACCTGCCGGATGATGGCGGGATGCCGCTCCGCCAGCACGCCGTGGGGGAAGGACCCGGGCTCGTTGCCGAGGATGACGGGGGCGGGCTCGGAAGGGGTGACGGGCATGCGTCTCACCGTATCGCGCGGCCCGGGGCGGGAGGCGGAGCCGCCGCGTCCCGGCAGGAGCCGCCCGCGTCGTCCCGGCAGGGGCCGCCCGCGTCGTCCCGGCAGGAGCCGCCCGCGTCGTCCCGGCAGGGGCCGCCCGCAGCGGGTCGCGACGCCCGCGTCCCCGCGAGAGACCTCCGCACCCGACGAGGGGCCGCCGCAGCCCGCGAGATACCGCCGCACGGGAGAAGCGGGCCCCTACGGGAATCAGGCCCCGCCCGTCTCCCGCTCCAGGCGGGCCACGAGGGTGAGGTACCGGGCGCGTCGGGTCACGGGCACCATGCCCCGGATCAGGAGGTACCACATGCCGGCCAGGCGGCGGGGCTGCCGTCCGGCCGGTTCGAGGGTGCCGCTCACGACGCGGGTGCCGACGATGGAGCAGACGAGGGTGTGGGCGACGGAGTCGATGTCGATGTCCGGGTGCACGTCGGACTGCCTGACGGCGTCCAGGAGGCGGGAGGAGGCTATCTCCCGCCACTCGGTGAACGGGTGCGGCAGCGGCGGCCGTACCGTCACTCCCCCGGTGGCGAGCCGCAGTCCGGCTCGCAGGACCGGTCCCTCCTCGCACAGCCGGGCCATGGCGAACGTGAGGCGCATCAGCGCCTCCAGGGAGGTGTGGCCCCGGCCGTCCAGTTCCGTCGCCAGCCGACGCGAGGTTCTGGACTGGATCTCCATGATGGCGTGGGCGAGGTCCTCCTTCGCCGCGAAGTGGAAGTACAGGGCGCCCTTGGTGACTCCGGCGTGGGCCACGATCTCGCTCAGGCTGGTCGACTCGTAGCCGTGACGGTCGAACAGGTCGGCGGCGGCACCGAGGATCGTCGCGCGGGTCTGCTCGGCGCGTATCTGCCTCGCCATCGGCTGAACTCTCCTGGGCTGGAACGCAACAGGCCGTGCCGCCTGTCTTAACCCCCTGTACACGATAACTCACCGTCAGATCCGCGTCCCTGCGACCCCGCGAACCGCGACCCGGTCCGCCCGTCGAAGGCGCGGACCGGGTCCGGTCGGTCAGTTCCAGTCAGCCCTGGTCAGGTTCGGTCAGTTGACGTAGACCGTCTCGGCCCCGTCGGTCACCGGGGCGTAGGTGGCGGTGAAATAGCCGTTGGCGAAGCAGAGACCCGAGCCGGAGATCTTGGTGAAGTGCTGGTCGGCGAAGGCGATCGAGTTGCTGTCGTTGCTCGCCGTGCCGGACAGGAACACCTGCACCGCCTGCGGAACAGCGTCCCCACGGGACAAGAACTCCGCACGCGTCATGCTCGTCCGGGCTGGTCTCAACCCGGCTGGTGCCGATGGCGGAAGACCTCCTGGAGCGCTGCTCCAGGAGGCAGCCTGAGCCAGGAATCCCCTCCTTCAGGGAGGGGAGGATTCAATATGAAGGCGTCCTTCAAGGTCGTCCTGCACGTCGGCATGCAGGGCGTGGCCGGCTACCTCCTGCCGGTCGTGATGCTGCTGTGCGGACTGCTGGCCCTGGTCAACCCCACCCAGCGCCTCTTCTACTCGCCCAACGGCGTCCTGGCCTCCCTGGGCACGTGGGTCACCTCCAACCTGGGAGGGTTCCTCGTCGGGCTGCTCCTCGGCTGCGTCGGCGGTTGCCTCGTCTTCGGCTGGCTTCCCGACCAGGAGTCGCGCCGCGACCGCCGGCGCCGCAGGAAGGAGGCCCGGGCCGCTCGGACGGGCCCGCAGCCCCTGGACAACGGGCCGGCGAACCCGCCTGACCCCTGTCCCCGGGCTTCCGGCGTCCGCGCCCCGGCACGCACCCGGAGCCGGACGCCGGGCTTTCCGTGCGCTCCCGCACCGTTCACACGATGCGGGAGCGACAGCTCACCGATGCGGTAGCGACGGCTCACACCTGGTCGCCGGATCAGGCCAGGCCCGCCGACTCGAGCCACTCCTTGGCCACGTCCAGCGGGTCCTTCTTGTCCAGCTGGACCTGCGCGTCCAGGTCCAGGAGCGTCTTCGTGTCCAGCTTGGCGGAGACCGCGTCGAGCGCGTCGACGCCCTCCTGGGGCAGCCCCTCCTTGTGGACGAGGGGTGTCACGTTGGCGTAGCCGAAGAGGTTCTCCGGGTCCTTCAGGACGACGAACTTCTCCTTGATGATCGTCGGATCGGTGGTGAAGATGTCCGCCGCCTGCACGGTGTTCTTGGTCAGCGCCGACTGGGTCAGCGGGCCGCCCGCGTCGAGCGCCTTGAAGGACTCGAACTTCAGGCCGTACACGGACTCCAGGCCCTTCAGCCCCTGCTGCCGGGTCTGGAACTCGGGCGAGCCGCCGATCACCAGGTCCGGTGCGATGTCCTTGAGGTCGGCGAGGGTGGACTCGGCGGTGAGGCCGTGCTTCTTCGCCGTCTGGGCGTTGACGCTGACCGAGTCCTTGTTCTCGGCCGGCGACGACTGCAGCAGCGTCAGCTTCTTGTCGAGCCTGGCCTTTGCCGCGGTGTTGACCGCCTCGGCGGACTTCTGCTCGGCATCGGGGTCGAGGTAGGCCAGCAGCGAGCCGTTGTACTCCGGCAGGACCGTGACCGAGCCGTTCTTCATCAGGCCGTAGGTCGTCTCGCGGCTGCCGATGTTGTGCTTGTAGGTGACCTTGAGGCCCTTCGCCTTGAGCGCCTCACCGTAGATGTCGGCGAGCAGCGTGCTCTCGGCGAAGTTGTTCGAACCGACGACGACGGTGCCGGCCTCGGCCTTCTCCCCGTCGAGAGGGTTGTCGGAGGTGCCGTCGGAGGACGAACAGCCCGCGAGCAGCGCCGCAGCGGCGGTGAGCGCGACGGCCGCCACGCCGGTGTGCCTCGTCCTGGACCAGCTGCTCTTCGCGGTAGAAGTCATCCACTGATCCAAACGAGCCGCTTGTCGGTCAGTCAAGTACAGCCTGATTACGGTTTCTTTCATAAGTGTGTTCGAGGCGGTGCCCGGCCTCAGCGCCTGCGCACCCCCGGCGACACCGCCAGTCGCTCCGCCGCCCAGAACACCGCGAGCGTGACGAGCGCCAGGAGCGCCACCAGAGTGGCACCGCCGACCACCTTCTCGTAGTCGCGCTGGTAGAGCCCGTCGATGATGTACCGGCCGATCCCGCCGAGGCTGACGTACGCGGCGATGGTCGCCGTCGACACGACCTGGATGGCGGCCGAGCGCAGCCCGCTGAGGACCAGGGGCAAGGCGACGGGCAGTTCGACGCGGAACAGGATGCCCGACTCGCGCATGCCCATGCCCCGCGCGGCGTCCACCGGGGACGGGTCGACGGAGCGGACCGCCTCGTACGTGGTCACCAGGATCGGCGGGATCGCGAGCACGACCAGCGGGATCATCACGGGCAGCAGACCGATGCCGACCACGACGGCGATCAGCACCAGCAGTCCGAAGCTGGGCAGGGCGCGGGCGGCGGTGGCGACGAAGGCGACGGCGTTGCCGCCGCGCCCGGTGTGCCCGGTCAGCAGTCCGACGGGCAGGCCGATCGCGGCGGCCAGTCCGAGGGCCATCAGCGTGTACTGGACGTGTTCCAGCAGGCGCTGCGGGATGCCGTCGTAGCCGTGCCAGTGGGCGCTGTCGCTGAAGAAGGCGTTGACGAAGTCGAGTACGTTCACCGGGTCGCCGCCTTCTTCGGCCGGGACTGCTCCTGCCGCACGGCGGCTCCCCTGGAGTGTCCGGACCTGCCCCGCGGCATCCACGGTGTCAGCAGGTTGCGGACCAGGACGAGCACCGCGTCGCACAGGATCGCCAGTACGGCGGTGGTGAGGACGGAGTTCACCGCCAGCTCGGGCCGGCCGTACTTCTGGGCGTCGGCGAGCAGGTTGCCGAGGGCACCCTGGTTGCCGATGAGGGCGCCGACGCTGACCAGGGAGATGCTGGAGGCCACGGCCACCCGGAGACCGGCGAGAATCGCGGGCACGGCGATCGGCAACTGAACCTGCAGATACCTCCGCAGCGGCCCGAAGCCCATGGCGGTGGACGCGGCCAGGGTCTCCTGGGGCACCGACCGCACGCCGTCGACGATCGCCGGGACGAGCACCACCAGGCTGTACACGGCCAGCGGGATCATCACCGTCAGCTCGGTCTGGCCGGTGTAGTCGATGAGGACGACGAAGACGGCGAGCGACGGGACGGCGTAGAACACGGTGGTCACGCCGAGCACGGGCGGGTACAGCCAGCGGAACCGCACACAGAGCTGGGCGAGGGGCAGCGCGAGCAGCAGCCCGGCCAGGACGGGCAGCAGCGCCTCGCGCAGGTGCAGCCCGATCAGGCCGAAGTAGGTGTTGTCGAGGTCGCTCGGGATGTCGAAGAAGCCGTTCACGGGCGGACCTTCGTGACGCCGGCGGACCCGGCCTGCGGCGCGTCGCCGCCCTGCGCGTCCCCGGTCTGCGCGTCCCCGGTCTGCGCGTCGCCGCCCTGCGCCTCGCCGGTGCTCCCCGTGCCGTGGGCGGTGCGGATCGCCTCGCCGATGGTGTGCTGGGAGACGACGCCGGCCACCCGGCCGTCGGCGTCCACGGCGACCGCCCAGCCGGCGGGTGAGAGCACGGCGCAGTCGAGGGCGGCCCGCAGCGAGTCGGTGCCGGGCACGAACGGCCGCCCGTACGACAGCAGCCGCCGCGGGGTGACGTCCCCGGCGGTCAGGTCCCCCTTCTCGGCCCAGCCCAGCGGCCTGCCGTCCGCGTCGGTCACCAGCAGGTAGGGGGCGTCGGGCGCGGCGAGCTGCTCGGCCGTGGCGTCGGCGCGCACGACCGGACCGGTCGTCAGCTCCAGGCCGGCGGAGGGGAAGAAGGACAGCCGCCGGATGCCGCGGTCGGCGCCGAGGAAGTCCTCGACGAAGTCGTCCGCGGGGTCGGACAGCAGCTCGGCGGGCGGCGCGAACTGGGCGAGCCGGCCGCCGGTGCGCATCACCGCGACCATGGTGCCCAGCTTGATGGCCTCGTCGATGTCGTGGGTGACGAAGACGATGGTCTTGCCCAGCTCCTCCTGGATGCGCAGGAGTTCGTCCTGCAGCCCCTTGCGGACCACGGGGTCGACGGCGGAGAACGGCTCGTCCATGAGCAGTACGGGAGGGTCGGCGGCGAGTGCCCGCGCCACGCCGACGCGCTGCTGCTGGCCGCCGGAGAGCTGGTACGGGTACCGCTTGGCGAGGGACGCGTCGAGCCCGACCCGCTCCATCAGCTCCGCCGCCCGTTCGCGGGACTTCTGCTTGCCCCAGCCGGTCATGCGGGGCACGGTGGCGATGTTGTCGATGATCGTCCGGTGCTGGAAGAGCCCGGCGTTCTGGATGACGTACCCCATCGACCGGCGCAGCGTGGTGACCGGCTGCTGCTGGAGGTCCGCACCGTCGAGGAGGATGGTGCCCTCGGTGGGCTCGACCATTCTGTTGATCATCCGCAGGGTCGTCGTCTTGCCGCAGCCCGACGGTCCGACGAGGACCGTGATCGAGCGGTCGGGGATCTCCAACGACAGCCGGTCGACCGCCACGGTGCCGTCCGGGTACCGCTTGGTGACTGATTCCATCCGTATCAAAGCGCCGAATACCCTTCGGGTGGGCGGGAAGTTCTGGCCAGGTCGCTACGGTCGCTGCCGGGAGAGTCTAGACGTCCGGTGTCGCGGAACCGTGGTGACCGTGTGTGGCCCTCCCGGGGGCGGCGGGCAGCCCCGCCGTGCGCAGCACCCGGTGCTCCGCGTCCACGGCGAACACCTCGCAGCCCTCGCGCGCCGCGGCCCAGGCGACGCCCTCGGCGCCCATCGCGAACGCCGCCGTGGCGACCGCGTCCGCCTCGGTGAGGGTCGGCGCCACGACGGTGAGGCTGAGCAGGCCCGTCGCCGCACGCCCGGTGCGCCCGTCGACGATGTGGTCGCCGCGCTCGTAGCGGGCGGACGTCGCGACCGCGCCGTCGGTGAGCTCCAGGACGGCGCACAGCCGGTCGGCGTGCTCGGGGTGCCGTACGCCCACCTTCCAGGGGCCGCCGGCGGCGACCACGTCACCGCCGGCGTTGAGGCAGAACCGCCGCGCGCCCGCGGCCCGCAGCAGTCCGGCCGCGCGCTGCACCGACCAGCCCTTGACCACCGCGCAGGGGTCCAGGCCCCGCCCGGGCAGCCGGACGTCGAAGGCACCGCCGGTCGCGACCCGGTACTCCTCGCAGAGGTCGAGCACCTCCCCCAACTCTGCACTGACGTGCGCCACTTCGCCCCGGTCCAGCCGGGACACCTCGCTGTCGGGCCGGAACGGGCTGAAGCGCGCGTCGGCTTCCCGCAGCCACGCGAAGACGGCGTCCGCGGCCTCCTCGGGCACGTCCGGGTCGTCGACCCGCAGCGAGACGGGGAAGCCCATGACGTGTTCGACGCGCCGCACGTCAGGCACCAGCGCCCCGGGCGTCGATGGCGGCCTGGAGGGACTCCCGGTAGCCGTCGCTGGTGACCGTGGCGCCGGACACGGTGTCGACGTCGGCGCTCTGGGCCTGGAGCGTCTCCTCGATCAGTCGGGGGACGGCTGCCGCGGTCTGCGGGTGGTCGGGCTGCTGGAGCAGGCGTACGGCGGTGATCCTCCGGTCCCGGAAGGTCACCTCGACCTGCACGGGACCCTTCTCGGTGGCGACGGTGGTACCGGCGACGACGGTGGAACCGGCGGCCGGCGCGGACGGCGCCACGGACGGCACGGACGGGGCGGGTGAGGTGGCCGCCGTCTCGTGGGACGGGGCGTAGCGCCAGACCGGTATCAGACCGGCGACGCTCAGGACCAGGACGGGCAGTGCGCGCTTCACGGTGCGGGGGTTCCTCTCGTGCGACCAGGGTTGCCGGACCGGGCTCATCGAACCGAGCTCATCGGGCCGGGTCATCGAACCGAGCTCATCGGGCCGGGCTCGTCGGCCTGGGCTCGTCGGACCCAGCTCGGCGGACCGGGCTCATCCGGCCAGGCTGAAGCGTTCGGCGTGTATCTGCGGCCCGGGCACGCCCAGTTCGCGCAGGGTGCGGAGCACCGCCGTGGTCATTCCGGGCGGCCCGCAGACGTAGACGTCCCGTTCGGCGACGTCGGGGACGAGCGCGGCGAGGTCGCGGGGGCCCAGTCTGTCGGGGACGGCCGGTCCGGTGACCAAGTGCAGTCCGGCACCCTTGGCGTGCGCGAGGTCGCGCAGCTCGTCGTGGAGGACGGCGTCGCGGTCGGTGGCGACGCGGTAGACGAGCACCGCGTGTCCGTGCAGCTCTTCGAGCAGCGCCCGGATCGGGGTGACGCCGACGCCGCCGGCGATCAGCAGGGCGTCCGGGCGGGTGCGGTGCAGGGCGGTGAAGGCGCCGTAGGGGCCCTCGGCGAAGACACGGGTGCCGGGCTTGAGGCGGCGCAGGGCGGCGGTGCCGTCGCCGGCGGTCTTGACGGTGAGGCGGAGCTGCCGGCCGTCGGGCGCCATGGACAGCGAGAACGGGTTGGCCTGCCACCAGCGGTCCGGGGTCAGGAACCGCCACAGGAAGAACTGGCCTGCCCGCGCGGGCAGCCGGTCCAGGTCGCGGCCGGTGATATGGACGGAGACGACCTGGTCGCTGACGGGGACGACGGCGGTGACGCGCAGCCGGTGACGCAGGTTCCGCCACAGCGGCAGCACGACGCGCCCCGCCAGGACCGCGCCGAGGGCCGCGCCCCACATCCCGTACCAGTACGTCTTCGCGGCGGGAGAGGAGGTGAAGGTCGTACCGGCGGCGACCTGGTGGGTGAAAGCGAGCACCACCGCGACGTACGTGTACAGGTGGACGAAGTGCCAGGTCTCGTACGCCATCCTGCGCCGGGCGGCGCGCGCGGAGACGGCGCCGACCACCACGAGGATCGCCAGGGCGGTGAGGGCGCGCAGCACGCCCTCGACGGTCTCGGCGAGGTCGACGAGCTGGTTCAGCGGGTCCGTGCCGGACGGCTGGGCGTAGCCGAAGGTGATGAAGGTGACGTGGGCGAGGAGTGTCCACAGGACGGCGAACCCGGTCCAGCGGTGCCAGGAGGTCAGCCGGTCCATGCCGATGCGCCGGTCGAACCAGGGCAGCCGGGCCACCAGGACCAGCTGGAAGGCCATGAGCAGGGCGCCGTAGAGGCCGGTGAGGCGGCCGAGGACGATGAGGGTGTTGGAGGCGAAGCCCGCCTGGGCGAAGAGGACGGCCACGACGGCCGCGTTGGCGGCCAGCAGCCCGTACAGGCCGGTACGGGCCACCGCCTTGGGGCGCAGGGCCCCGGTGGGGGGCGGCTGACGGTGGGGGGCGCTCGGAACTGTGGTCACGGCACCGAGCTTCACCCGGCCGGCCTGTCGTTTTCCTGTCGGGCGACTTTCAAGAACTTATCGATCCCGGTACGGCGCTCTCCGCGGTATGGGGTGCGGGCGGCCGGTGGCGCAGTATGAGCGGGTGGAAAAAGTACGACTGCTCGTGGTGGACGACGACCCGCCCATCGCCGATCTCGTGGCCACCGTCGCCCGCTACGAGGGCTGGGAGGCGGTCACCGCCAACTCCGGCGAGCAGGCGCTGCGGCTGGCCGCCGGCTTCCGGCCGGACATCGTGGTGCTCGACCTGATGCTGCCGGACGTCGACGGCTTCGGCGTCCTGGACCGGCTGCGCCGCTCGGGCACGATGGTGCCGGTGGTGTTCCTCACCGCGCGCGACGGGGTCGCCGACCGGGTGGCGGGGCTGACCCGGGGCGGTGACGACTACCTGGTCAAGCCGTTCGCCGTGGAGGAGCTGATGGCCCGGCTGCGGACCGTGCTGCGGCGCAGCGCCGGGCCCGGTTACCAGCGGTCGGTGCTGCGGGTGGCGGACCTGACGATGGACGAGGACACCCGTGAGGTGCGCCGGGGCGAGCGGCGGGTGTCGCTGACGCCGACCGAGTACGAGGTGCTGCGCTATCTGATGCGCAAGTCGCCGACCGTGCTGACCAAGGCCCAGATCCTCGACCACGTCTGGGAGTACGGCTTCGGCGGCCGGTCCAACGTGGTGGAGCTGGTCGTCAGCCGGCTCCGCCGCAAGCTCGGCGACACGGACGACACCGCCGAGCCGCTGATCCGGACGGTGCGGGGCTTCGGGTACGTGATCCGGCAGGCGGCCCGGTGATACGGCGGTGGTGGCGCGCCTACCGCGGGCTGCGGCTCGGGACCCGGCTGGCGCTGGGCCTCGGGGTGCTGTCGCTGGTGGTGTTCGCCGTGGTCGGGACCGTGCTGACCGCGTACATGCGGGACTATCTGGAGCGGCAGCTCGCCGATCAGATGAAGCTGGTGCAGGTCGTGCAGTCCAAGGACGCGGCGGCGCACGGCACGGTCCGGCGCAAGCCGTACTACGGCTGGTACACCGCCGTGTACGACGTCTCCGACGGCTCGGCGGACCTGCGCACGCCCGCCGAGGTGCCGGCGGACAGCCGCGCCCTCACCGCCCTCGCGCAGACGATGGCCCGCTCGGACGAGGACCTCACCCGGACCGTGCGGATCGGCGGGCACGGCCCCTATCTGCTGCGGGCCTGCGAGGTCGAGCCCGGGGTGGTGCTGGTCAGCGCCGCGCCCATGGGGGACGTCGAGGACACCGTGGACCAGTTGATCACGGTGCAGGTCGTCGCCTTCGGACTCGCGCTGCTGGCGCTGGTCGTGTTCGGGCGGCGGATGCTGCGGCGCGGGCTGAGGCCGCTGAGCGAGATGGCGAGCACCGCGCACGGCATCGCCTCGCACAATCTGACCGGGTCGGCCGCCCGGCTGCCGCTGCGCGTGGACGGACGGGACGGCGGCCAGGAGGTGGCGGAGCTGCGGACCGCGTTCAACACGATGCTGGAGCACATCGACGACTCGCTGGCGGTGCGCGCCGAGGCCGAGCAGCGGCTGCGCCGGTTCGTCGCGGACGCCTCGCACGAGCTGCGCACCCCGCTGATGTCGGTGCGGGGCTACGCCGACCTGTTCCAGTACGCGGCGGCCAACGCGCCCGGGGAGCGGGAGCGGCATCTGGCCCGGCTGCGCGCCGAGGCGGCCCGGATGGGTGTCCTCCTGGACGACCTGCTGCTGCTCGCCCGGCTCGACGCGGCGGAGGTGGAGGCGCCGCTGCGGTGGGAGGACGCGGATCTGACGGAGCTGGTACGGCAGGCGGGCGACGCCTTCCGCGCCGGGCACCCGGAGCATCCGCTGACGGTGACGGCCGGGCCGGCGGTGGTGAAGCTGCGTCTGGACCCGCAGCGGATCCGGCAGGTGCTCGACAACCTGCTGACCAACGCCGCCGTGCACACCCCGCCGGGCACCGAGGTCTCGGTCGCCGTGTCCGTGACGGCCGACGCGGCCCGGGTCGCGGTCGCCGACACCGGGCCGGGTGTGCCGGCCGCCGACCGGGAGCGGATCTTCGACCGCTTCTACCGCGTCGACAAGGCCCGCAGCCGCGACCGCGGCGGCAGCGGGCTGGGCCTCGCCGTCGCCGGCTCGCTGGTGCGGGCGCACGGCGGCACGATCGAGCTGGGCGACGAACCGGGCGTGACGGTGTTCACCGTGACGCTCCCGGCCGCCGCCCGCTGACTCAGCTCTCCGTGGGCGCCAGCCGCAGCGCGATGCTGTTGATGCAGTACCGCTGGTCGGTCGGGGTCGGATACCCCTCGCCCTTGAACACGTGCCCGAGGTGCGACCCGCACCGGGCGCACCGCACCTCCGTGCGCACCATTCCGTGGGACCGGTCCTCGATCAGCTCGACCGCTTCGGTGTCCTTCGGGTCGAAGAAGGACGGCCAGCCGCAGTGCGACTCGAACTTGGTGGTGGAGGTGAACAGGTCGGCGCCGCAGGCGCGGCAGGAGTAGACGCCCTCGGTCTTGGTGTCCGTGTACTCACCGGTGAAGGCGGGTTCCGTCGCGGCCTGGCGCAGGACGGCGTACTCGGCCGGTGCCAGCTCCGCGCGCCACTGCTCGTCCGGCTTCTCGACGTCGTACGACATGAGTCCTCAGCCCCTTACTTCGCCTTGCTCGACAGCTCGTCCAGGATGCGCGGTCCGAGGTCGGTGACATCGCCCGCGCCCATGGTGAGAACGAGATCACCCGCCTTCGCCATTCCCGCGATCACCGCGGGGGCCTCCGCCTTGTCGTGCACCGGCGTGACGTCCGCGCCCGCCGCCCGGGCCGCCTCGATGATCAGGTCGCTGGTGATGCCCGGGATCGGGTCCTCGCGGGCCGGGTAGATGTCGAGGACGACCGACGCGTCCGCCAGGGACAGGGCCTGGCCCATCTCCTTGCCCAGCTCCTGCGTGCGCGAGAAGAGGTGCGGCTGGAACAGGACGAGGATGCGGGCGTCGCCGACCGCGGCGCGCATGGCCTCCAGGTCCGCCGTCATCTCGGTGGGGTGGTGCGCGTAGGAGTCGACGACCTGCACGCCGGCCGCCTCGCCCTTGAGCTGGAGGCGCCGCTTGACGCCGGTGTAGGCGGCCAGGGCGGGGGCCAGCTCGGCGGCGGGGATGCCGAGTGCCACGCCCGCGGCGAGGGCGGCGACCGCGTTGTGGGCGTAGTGGCGGCCGGGGACGGAGACCGCGAAGGTCAGCTCCGCGCCGTCCATCACCACGGTGACCTCGCTCTTCAGGCCCTGCGGGACGACCGACAGGATCCGTACGTCGGCGTCCTCGGACTCCCCGTACGTCACCGTCCGCACCGACCCGGCCAGCCGCCGCGTCAGCTCCCGGGCGCCGTCCTGGTCGGCGGCGACCACCAGGGTGCCGCCGGGGACGATCTTGCCGGCGAAGGTCTCGAAGGACTCGTAGATCTCGTCCATCGACGCGTAGTTGGCGTGGTGGTCGAGCTCGACGTTGAGGACGATGGCGACCTCGGGCGCGTACTTGTGGAAGCTGCGGTCGCTTTCGTCCGCCTCGGCGACGAAGATCTCGCCGTCGCCGTGCAGGGCGTTGGAGCCGGGCGCGTCCAGGTCGCCGCCGATCGCGTACGACGGGTCCAGGCCCAGCTCGGACAGGGAGACCGCCAGCATGGAGGTGGTGGTGGTCTTGCCGTGGGTGCCGGCGACCGCGATCGGGCGCACCCCGTTCATCAGGGCGGCGAGGGCGTCGGAGCGGTGCACGACCGGGATGCCGAGTTCGGCGGCGCGGGCCAGTTCCGGGTTGTCCTCGCGGATCGCCGACGACACGACCACGCAGCTCGCGTCCTCGGCGAGGTGCTCCGCCGCGTGCCCGATGTGCACGGTCGCGCCGAGTGCGCGCAGGGCGTCGGCGGTCGCGGACTCCCTGGCGTCGCTGCCCGCCACCACGGCGCCGCGCTGGGCGAGGATCTTGGCGATGCCCGACATTCCGGCGCCGCCGATGCCGATGAAGTGCGGTCGGTCCATGGCGGTAGGAAGGCCGGGTGCCATGCGCTGTTCTCCCCAGAGGTGCGACGGGTGTACGGGACCTGGTGTGTACCAGGAGGTGGTTCTGCCGGTGGGCGCGCCCCCGGCGCGGGAGCGCGGCCCCAGCCTATGCCTTGCTGTGGGAGAACAGTTTCAGGACCGGCACGCCGACCTTGTGCCGGGCCCGCGACGCCCAGTCCCGGTGGAAGAACTCCTCCACGTAGTGCGGATCGGTCAGGACGATCACCTCGTCGGCGCCGATCTCCAGGACCAGGGCCTTGAGCTCGTCCAGCGGGTGGTCCTCGATCAGGCGGCCCTCGGCCTCGGCACCGGACGCGCGCAGGGCGGTGAGGGACACTCCCAGTGCCCGCTGTCCGACGCTCTGCGCCTCCTCGCCCTCGGGCGTCTCCCCTTCCCGGACGGCGTCGTCGAGCTCGCCGAGCGCGACGTCGTCGATGGCCCGCAGCAGCCGGTCCGCCTGATCGCCTCGCGGCTGGAGCAGCACGTGGAAGGCGACCGGATCCTCGCCGTGCAAGGTGGTGACGAACTCCACGTCGGCGGACGTCAGGGCCTTCTCGATCATCAAAACGCTTGTGAACACCAGGCGCCCCTTCTCCTTCGAGGGCCCGTGGGCCCACCCTCCGTAGGCCGTACCAGGCCTTGAGGAAACCATCCTGCCCCGTGATCTCACAGGTGCTGCCGGATTCAGTGTGCCCGGCACGGATCGAGCGGAACGGGAGATGCCGTCGATTCCCCCGGTCACGCCATTCCCTCAGTCCCGCCGGTACCGGCTGAAGAGGAACCCCTCCTCCTCCAGCAGGGAGGCCAGGGCGAACCGCCGCGGCACCTCGACCGAGGGCCCGCCCGCGATCCGCTGCGCGTCACCCGCGGTGAGCATCGGCGAGACGGTCAGGCACAGCTCGTCGAGCACGCCGGCCGTGACGAACTGCCCCAGCAGCCGCGGACCGCCCTCGGTCAGCAGCCGGGTGTGGCCGAGCCCGACGAGCGCGTCGACGGCGCGGGCGGGGTCCACGCCGACGCCGTCGCCGGCGATCACCACGCGGGCGCCGGCCCGCTCGGCGGCCGCGATACGGTCCGGGGCCGCGGCCGCTCCGGTCAGGACCAGGGTCGGCACCGTGGGCGAGGTGAACAGCGGCAGGGAGAAGTCCAGCTCCAGGCTCGCGCTGACCACCGCGATCGCCGGCGCGGGGCTCTGCCCGGCCGCCCGCCGCAGCTCGGCGAAGTCCGCACGGGAGCGCGCCGGACGGTACCCCTCCTGGCGTACGGTCTCGGCACCGGCGATCACGACGTCCGCCAGGGAGCGCAGGGTGCCGAAGATACGCATGTCGGCCGCGCTGGAGATGGGCTGGGACCGGCCGTCGTGCTGGGCGGCCCCGTCGAGCGTGGAGACCATGTTCGCCCGCAGCCACGCCCCCGGCCGCCCGTCGGGCTCGGGGTAGGCGTAGGCGGCGGCCAGCTCGGCGAGGCTCCACTCCCGGTCGGCCCCGTCGGCACCCGGGCCGGCTGTCTGATCGGTCACAGGGGTCACTGGGGTCACGGGGAACAGGCGTCGCATGCGGTGCAGTGTTCCACGCCCCGGGAACCCGAACCGTCCCGCCGCACAGCCGTGGGCGGTCGTGCCTCCCCCAGTGCCTGAACGGCCTGGGAGGTACCCCCGGGCCGGCACGGTCGGGCACGGCGGCACCCCGGCAACGCCGGGCCGCGCACCCACCCCCGCCCCACAACGACGCCGGGCCACCGCAACTCGCCGGCCCTCCGCACACCGCCTGCCCACCACACCCACACCCCACACCCCACACCCCACACCCCGCACCCCGCACAGCGACAGGTGCTCCCCGTGCAGGCCTTACCATGGACCCCCGTGTCCTCCTCCCCCGCTCCCGGTTCCGCCTCCTCCGGTCGCTCCCCGATAGCCGGGACGGCGTCCGCGTCCGCCCCGCTGTCCCTGTGCGCCCGCGAGCCGCGCGTCCCCGCGGACCGCCTGGTCGCCGAGATGGTGCCCCCGCCCCGCTTCGACTCGGTCCGCTTCAGCACGTACATCCCGGACCCGAACCAGCCCAGCCAGAGCGAGGCCGTGCGGGTCCTGGAGGACTTCGCGACCGGGCTGGACGGGGCTCCCGCCGCCACCGGAAAGCGCGGCTTCTTCGGTCTCGGCCGGAGCAAGGCCCCGAAGCCCCCCGCCGGCCCACGCGGCGTCTACCTCGACGGCGGCTACGGCGTCGGCAAGACCCACCTGCTGGCCTCCCTGTGGCACGCGACCCCCGCCGAACCCTCGCGCAAGGCGTTCGGCACCTTCGTGGAGCTGACCAACCTGGTCGGCGCCCTCGGTTTCCAGCAGACCGTGCAGACCCTCTCCGGGCACCGCCTCCTGTGCATCGACGAGTTCGAACTCGACGACCCCGGCGACACCGTCCTCGTCTCCAGCCTGCTCGCCCGGCTCGTCGAGGCGGGCGTGGCGCTCGCCGCCACCTCCAACACGCTGCCGGGCAAGCTCGGCGAGGGCCGCTTCGCGGCGGCCGACTTCCTGCGCGAGATCCAGGGCCTGTCCGCGCACTTCCGCGCCCTGCGCATCGACGGCGAGGACTACCGCCACCGCGGCCTGCCGGAGGCACCGGCGCCGTACTCCGACGAGCAGGTGACCCGCGCGGCGCAGGCCACCGAGGGCGCCTCCCTGGACGGCTTCCCCGCGCTCCTCGACCATCTCGCCCGCGTCCACCCCAGCCGCTACGGCGCCCTGACCGACGGCGTCGCGGCCGTGTGCCTCACCGGTGTGCGCCCGGTGCCGGACCAGTCGACGGCGCTGCGCCTCGTGGTGCTCGCGGACCGGCTCTACGACCGGGAGGTTCCCGTCCTGGCCTCCGGGCTGCCCTTCGACCGGCTCTTCAGCGAGGAGATGCTGAACGGCGGGTACCGCAAGAAGTACTTCCGGGCGATCTCCCGGCTCACCGCGCTGGCCCGGGACGCGGCACGGCTGGTCGACACGCCCTGAGAACAGCCTGTTCCCGCCAACCCAGCGTGATTTTCAGGCTCTCTTCAGCTCGTAACGTTACGTTAACCCTGCAAAGCTCTTTGCAGGGTTAACGTGTTTCTTGACCACGCGTTGACCTCGCGTTGACCTTGCATTGACCACGTGCCGGCACACGCCACAGGCGTGAACTGCCTGGAGGGGAGCGCATGTTACGAGGCACGACGGCCCGGACCATGGTTCCGTTCCTCGCCGCCGTCCTGATCGCCCTGATGGTCGTCTCAGTCAGCGCGCCCAGCGCACCCTTCGCATCCGCGCACACAAGCCGCGATGCCGTGGCCAATGCCCATCCCGGAACCACCCTCTCCGGCACGGCACCGCACGACGAGACCGTCACCTGCCACAAGGCCGGCCGGTCCGGGGACCCGACCAGTTCCCCGCGCGTCCGCGACCGGCACCGCACCGCCACCGCGTCCCAGCCCGAGGCCCCCGAACGCCCGGTTCTGCGGCAGCGCGGCCCGGCGGTGCCCGAACCCGCCGTACCCGGCCGTGCCACCGGGCACCGGCCGAGATCCGCGCCGGACCACTCCCCGGCGGCCCTCCAGGTCTTCCGCTGCTGAGGGCCGGCAGTACATCCCCCACCTCTGTCCTGCCCATCCGACGCGCCCCCACCGCGCGCCAGGAGGAATCACCGCATCATGCAGCCCCTCATCGACAACGCCCGCACGTACGGACAGCGCCCTGAGGAGTTCGCCGGGCTCGCCGAAGGCCAGTCGCCCGAAGTCCTGTTCATCACCTGCTCCGACTCCCGGGTCGTACCGGCCCTGATCACGGGCGCCCGGCCCGGCCAGCTCTTCGAGTTGCGCACCGCCGGCAACATCGTCCCGCCCTACGGCGCCGAGCGTCCCTCCGGCGAGGCGGCCACCATCGAGTACGCCGTGGAGGTGCTCGGCGTCACCGACATCGTGGTCTGCGGCCACTCGCACTGCGGCGCCGTCGGCGCGCTGGTGCGCGGCGACGACCTGACCGCCGTACCCGCCGTGCGCGAGTGGCTGGCGCAGGCCGCGGACGAACCGAAGCCGTGCGACCCCGCCGACCCGACGGTCGCCGAGGCCGTGCACCACCACGTCCTGGCCCAGCTGCTGCGGCTGCGCTCCTACCCCTGCGTCGAGCGGCGGCTGACGGACGGCCGGCTGCGGATGCACGGCTGGTACTACGAGGTCCACACCGGGACCGTGCGCGCACACCACGCGGACACCGACACGTTCGAGACGCTGTGAGCGCCCCCGTGAACGGCATGGACGCCATACCCGAGAACCCCGAGAACCCCCGGAAGTTCCCCCACCTGCGGCAGGACTTCACCGCCTCGCTCGTCGTGTTCCTGGTCGCCCTCCCGCTGTGCGTGGGCGTCGCCGTCGCCTCCGGTGTGCCGGCCGAACTGGGCCTCGTCACCGGCATCGTGGGCGGGATCGTCACCGGCCTCCTGCCGGGCAGCAGCCTGCAGGTGTCCGGTCCGGCCGCCGGCCTGACGGTGCTGGTCTTCGGCGCGGTCGACGAGTACGGGCTGCCCGCGCTCGGCGTGATCGTGCTGGCCGCCGGCCTGATCCAGCTCGCGATGGGCGCCCTGAAGCTGGGGCGCTGGTTCCGGGCGATCTCCCTCTCGGTCGTCGAGGGCATGCTGGCCGGTATCGGCCTCGTGCTCATCGCCGGCCAGCTGTACTCGGCGGCCGGGCTGGCGGCGCCCGCCTCCGGCCTCGACAAGATCACCGGGCTGCCCGGGGCCGCCGCCGACGCGCTGGGCAGCACCGAGGCGCTCACCTCGCTCGCCCTCGGCGCCGGCACCATCGCGGTGATGGTGTCGTGGAAGCGGCTGCCGAAGCGGGCACGGGCCGTGCCGGGTGCGCTGGCCGCGGTCGCCCTGGCCACGGCGGTCACGGCGGCGTTCGGCCTGTCGGTCGCGACGGTCGAGGTGAACGGCCTGCTGGACTCGATCCAGCCGCCCGGCGCCGACGCCTTCGGCGAGCTGGCGAGCGTGGGCATCCTCGGCACGATCGTCGCCTTCACCCTGATCGCCTCGGCGGAGAGCCTGTTCAGCGCCGCCGCGGTGGACCGGCTGCACAACGGCCCGCGCACCGAGTACAACAAGGAGCTGATGGCGCAGGGCGCGGGCAACACGGTGTGCGGTCTGCTCGGCGCGCTGCCGATGACCGCGGTCATCGTGCGCAGCTCCGCCAACGTGAGCGCGGGCGCGCGGACCAAGGCGTCCCGGGTCATGCACGGCGTGTGGCTGCTGCTGTTCGCCGCGCTGCTGCCGTCCACGCTGGCGCTGATCCCGCTGCCCGCGCTGGCCGGCATCCTGCTCCACGCGGGCTGGAAGCTGATCCCGTTCCGCGGCATCGTGTCGCTGTGGCGCGGTCACCGGGGTGAGGCGCTGATCCTGGTGGTCACGGCCGTGTCGATCGTCGCGGTGAACATGTTCGAGGGCGTGCTGATCGGTCTGGCGCTGTCGGTGGCCAAGACCGCCTGGGAGGCCTCCCACCTCAAGCTGGAGGTCGTCGACAAGGGCTCCGGCCCCATCCAGGCGCACCTCACGGGCAACGCGACGTTCCTCCGGCTGCCGAAGATCCTGGAGAGCCTGGAGGCACTGCCGCAGGACCGCCCGGTCGAGCTGGACCTGTCCGGGCTGCACCACCTGGACCACGCCTGCCGCACCGCGCTGGAGAACTGGGCCGAGCGGCACAGCGCCACCGGCACGGACCCGGTGAAGGTCACCGAACCGGCGACGGCGGCGGCCGTGTAGTCCCACCGGTGCGGAGGGTCCGCCCGTGCGGACGATCCGCCGGTGACGGCGCCCGGTCCGGGGCACGGCCTCGGACCGGGCGTCCGGCATGTCGCCGCGGCAGCGGGGCGCGGGAGATGCCCGGGACGCCCGCTGCCCCGCAACTGCGTTCGTTACCGCGGTTCCTGGAGAAAGCCCTGCAACGCACGGTCGAGCAGTGACACGTTCTACGCGCGTGGTTCCCGGGACTCCGGTCAGATGATAGACACAGCGGGTCACAGTCCTGTCCGCCAGCAGGAAGGTCACTCCCATGTCCGCAACCCGACGCCAGGTGCTCGCCCGCACGGGGGCCCTGGGCGCAGGCATCGCCTTCACCGGCGCCCTCTCCGAACTCTTCGCCGGCACCGCCGCCGCGCAGCCCCCGGGCCGCACCGGCTACGGCCCCCTGGTCCCCGACCCCGACGGCCTGCTCGACCTGCCCAGAGGATTCCGCTACCGGGTCCTGTCCCGCGAGGGCGACGAGATGCGTTCCGGCGAGGGGCCGGTCCCCTCCAACCACGACGGCATGGCGGCCTTCGCCGCGCGTTCCCGGGACCGCCACGGGGGCCGCGACGGCGGCGTCCACCTCGTCCGCAACCACGAGAACCGCGCGAGCGGCAAGGTTCCCGTCCCCACGGTCGAGGGTCTGACGTACGACCCGGAGGGCAAGGGCGGCTGTACGGCGCTGACGCTGGACTCCCGCAACCACGTCCAGGGCGAGCGGGTCGCGATCGCCGGTACGGCGGTGAACTGCGCAGGCGGGCCCACCCCGTGGGACACATGGCTGACCTGCGAGGAGACCGAGGACAAGGCCGGCACCAACGGCTACACCAAGGACCACGGCTTCATCTTCGAGGTCGACCCGGCCGACCCGCACCGCACCGGCGCGGTGCCGCTGACCGCGATGGGCCGCTTCCAGCACGAGGCGGTCGCCGTGGACCCGCGGCGGGGCGTCGTGTACGAGACGGAGGACGCGTTCGAGCGGCCGTTCGGTCTCTTCTACCGGTTCCTGCCCGAGAAGCCGCTGGGCGGCACGGGCTCGCTGCGGGCGGGCGGCCGGCTCCAGGCGATGCGCGTACCGGGCGTACCCGACCTGTCCTCGATCCAGGACACGGGCGCCTGCTTCGACGGCGTCGAGTGGGTGGACGTGCCCGACCCGCTGGCCGCCGGGACGCCCATCCGGCACCAGGACTTCGGCCGGGGCGGCATCACGCACGCGCAGAAGCTGGAGGGCTGCTACTGGGGCGGGCGCAGCGTGTACTTCGTGTCGTCCTTCGCCCGCAGCGCGGAGGGGTCGGCGGGCGACCACTACGGTCAGATCTGGCGCTACGACCCGGAGCGGCGCCGGCTGACCCTGGTGATCGTCTTCGGCCCGGACACCGACGTGCGGCTCCCCGGCGAGTCCCCCGACAACATCTGCCTGGCCCCCAGCGGCGGCCTCATGGTCTGCGAGGACGGCAACGGCGCCCAGCACGTCTACGGCGTGACCAGGCGCGGCGAGGTGTACGCGATGGCCCGCGGCGCCCAGAACATCGGAACGCCGGACGAACCGGAGTGGGGTGAGTTCGCCGGGGTCACTTTCTCCCCCGACGGCGCCACGATGTACGTCAACTGCTACACGCCCGGGACGACGTTCGCGGTGACGGGCCCCTGGCGCGGGTAGCGGACGACACGCCCGGCAGCGGTGGCGCGCCGCCCGGTCACTGAAGCCGCGACTACGGGGTACCCGAGGCCGCATGACGGAGAATCCGCAGGTCAACGGCTCGTACTGGCTTCAGACCGCACCGGGCGGTACACCGCGCCCCGCCCTCGCGGAGGACCTCGACGTCGACGTCGCCGTGATCGGCGCCGGCGTCGCCGGTCTCAGCACCGCCTGGGAACTGGCACGGGCCGGGCGCAGTGTGGCGGTGCTGGAGGCCGGGCGGGTCGCCGCCGGCGTCACCGGCCACACCAGCGCCAAGCTGACCGCCCAGCACACACTGGTCTACGACAAGCTGCGCCGCACCCGCGGCCCCGAGGGCGCCCGCCTGTACGCCCGCTCGCAGTCCGAGGCGATCGAGCACGCCGCCGAGATCGTGGCCGAGCTGGGCATCGACTGCGATTGGGAGACCCGCAGCGCGTACACGTACGTCTGCGACGCGGGCCGCGTGGACGAGCTGCGGGCCGAGGCGGCCGCCGCGAAGGAGGCGGGGCTGCCGGCGTCGTTCGTGACCGAGACGGGGCTGCCGTTCCCGGTCGCGGGCGCGGTGAAGGTCACCGGCCAGGCCCAGTTCCATCCGCGCAAGTACCTGCTGGCCCTCGCCGGCGACCTGGAGGCGCACGGCGGGCGGATCTTCGAGAACACCACCGTCCACGGGCTGGACGAGGGCGAGCCGTGCCGCGTGTCGACCGAGGCCGGAGCGACGGTGACCGCCCGGGACGTCGTGGTCGCCACGCACTACCCGATCTTCGACCGGGCGCTGCTCTTCGCCCGCCTCTCCCCGCGCCGGGAGCTGGTCGTCGCCGGGAGCATCGAGGCGGACCGCGACGTCGACGGCATGTACATCACCCCGGACGAGAACACCCGCTCGGTCCGTACGGCGCCCCTGGACGGCACGGGCGAGGACGCGGGCCGCCGGCTGCTCGTCGTCACCGGGGAGCACTTCACGCCCGGCACGGGCGACACCCGGGAGCGCTTCGACCGCCTGTCCGCCTGGGCCGGCGAGCACTTCCCGGGCACCGACCTCACCTACGCCTGGGCCACTCAGGACATCGACCCCACGGACACCGTCCCGATGGTCGGCCCGCTGCACCCGGGCGCGCACCACACGTACGTCGCCACCGGCTTCGGCGGCTGGGGGCTGAGCGGCGGCATGATGGCGGGCCGGCTGCTCACCGCGCAGATCAACGGCGAGGAGTGCGCGTGGAGCGAGCTGTACGACCCGCGCAGGCTGCGCACGGCGGTGCGTGAGGCACCCACGTTCCTCAAGACGCAGGCCGAGGTCGCCCGCCACTTCGTCGGCGACCGGCTGCGGCCCGCGCCGCCGGTGGACGCCCTGCCGCCGGGCGAGGGTGCCGTCGTCCGGGCGGGCGGTGACCGGCTCGCGGTCTACCGGGACGAGGCGGGCGCGCTGCACGCCGTCTCACCGCGCTGCACCCACCTCGGCTGCCTGGTCAGCTTCAACGCGGCGGAACGCGCCTGGGAGTGCCCGTGCCACGGCTCCCGCTTCGGCACGGACGGCAAGGTGATCGAGGGCCCGGCGACGAAGCCGCTGGAGCAGCGGGACATCTGACCGTCGCCGAGCCGCGCTGATCCGGGAGGGTGATCCCTCGGGCACGTCGCCCCTCGCAGTCGTACATACAGAACAACAGACCCATACGTTCGTACGGTGATCACTCTCGTACGGCGCGCGGCCGTACTGTGCGCTCTGGGCACCACCCTCGCCGCCTGCGGTACCGCCGAGGCCCCGCCGGCCCCGCGCCCCGCACCGACCGCGCCCTCCACCGCCCCGTCCGAGCCGGCGTCATCCCGGCCTCCGACACTCGCCCCCGGGCCGGCGGGGCTGACGCCCGTCTTCGAGCACGGTCCGCGCGCGGACGGCAGGACGGTCGCCCTCACCTTCGACGCCGACATGACCGCCGACCAGGGGGCGCGGGCGGCGGCGGGCGAGCGGTTCGACAATCCGCGGCTGATCGCGACCCTGCGGGAACTGAAGGTGCCGGCCACGGTGTTCATGACCGGGCGGTGGGCCGAGGAGTACCCGGACGAGGCCGGGTCCATCGGCCGGGACCCGCTGTTCGAGATCGCGAACCACTCCTACAGCCACTACGCCTACACCGGCGACTGCTACGGCCTGCCGGCCGTGCCCGAGAAGCGGATGCGGTCGGACGTGGAGCGCGCCTACGCGGCGTTCGAGAGGGCCGGAGTGCGGAACGCGATGCCGTACTTCCGCTTCCCCGGCGGCTGTTACGACAGGGCGGCCCTCGACGAGCTGACCGCCACCGGTGTCACCGCCGTCCAGTGGGACGTGGTGAGCGGGGACGCGTTCGCGACGGACGCGGACGCGGTGGCCCGGCAGGTACTGGACGGGGTGCGGCCGGGGTCGGTCGTCGTCATGCACTGCACCCGCAGCGCCGCCCCGGTCACCGAGGAGGCGGTACGGACGATCGTGCCCGAGCTGCGCCGCCGGGGCTACCGCTTCGTGAAGGTCTCGGAGCTGATCGACGCCGCGAACGGCCGCGCCTGACGGGCCTACCCTGGAGGAATGAGCAGCGACGACGACCACGGTCCGAACGACTACTGTCTGATCGACGCGACCCGCCCGCCCAAGGCCGACGGCCCGCCGTACGCGGAGTGCGTGCTGTGCCGGGAGCCGACGGAGTATCCCGAGTCGTACAAGGGCATCACCTACTGCCCGGTGTGCGAGTGGCAGGAGGCCCAGCGCACGGCCTGCTCGGGCTGACCCGCCCGGTGTTCCACGGGCTCAGGCCGGTCTGCGCGAGCTGAGCGCACAGGCCGCGGCGGTCGCGGCCGCGGCGATGACGGCCGCCGCGGCCAGCGGGAGCAGCGGCAGCGGTACGTCGCCCGACCTCGATCCGGTGACCAGACCACTGACCGCCGCCCGCGCCGGGGACCCCGACGCCACCAGCGCGAGCAGGGCCGCGAGCAGCAGCGCCGGGACCGCGCGACCCGGCGAACGCAGCAGCGGCCAGGCGGTGAGCGCGCCCACGGCGGTGCCGAGCAGGGCGCACACCAGCGCGGCGAGCAGCCCGGCGCCGCCCGCCGGCAGCGGGGCCACGCGCGTGCCGTGGTCGGTGCTCACCGGGTCGCTGATCAGCGTGACCACCACGGTCGCGGCCGCACCCAGCACGACCGCGGCGGTGAACGCCACCAGCACGCACGCCAGATGGGCCCGCGCGGGGCCCCGCGCCGCCGACACGCACCCCCGGGCGGCGGGCGGCTCGCCGGTGACGCAGATCCGCACCAGCCAGGCGGCGACGGGCAGCAGCACGGCCGCCGCCCAGCCCAGCGAGTCGAGGACCGGCTGCCCGCCCTGTACCCCGATACCGAGGGCGGCGGCGTAGAGGACGACGGGCGCGAGCCAGCGCTGGGAGCGCAGCAGCAGGGCGGCCTGGTAGCGGAGCAGGGCGGTCATCGCGGGCCTTCCTGGGTGCGCACGCTCACCACGTGCCACGGGGGCCGCGCGCTCAGGAGCGTGCGCAGCAGGACGTCGGAGTGTGAGGCGGGGACGGTGAGCGCGTAGGAACCGGGGCGGGTCTCCTCGGCGGAGGCGGCGATCCGCACCGCGTCGGCGGGCAGGCCACCGCCGGGCGTCCCCCGCACCCGGACGGCGACCAGCGGACCGGCCGGGACGTCGGGGTGTCCGGTACGGCGGTGCAGGGTGCCGTCACGCACGGTGTACGTGGCGTCGGGTGCGTCGGCCAGGCGGCGCGGGTCGTGGTCGACGAAGACGACGGCGCCTCCCGCGGCCGTCCGTTCGGCGACCGCCCGCTCCAACTCGCCCCGGGCGTCGGCGTCGAGTCCGGTCCAGGCCTCGTCGAGCACGAGCAGTCCCGGTTCGGCGAGCAGGGCCTGCGCCACGGCCACCTTCTGGCTGCTGCCCTTGGACAGCCGGGCCAGCGGCGTGGCGGCGTACCCGGCGGCCCCCAGCCGTTCCAGCCACTGCCCGGCCGCGCGGGCCGCCGCCCGGCGGGACAGCCCGTGCACGGTGCCGAGGTGGGTGAGGTAGGCGGCGGCGGTGAAGGGCAGGGCGGGCGGGAAGCGCTCGGGGACGTACGCCGTGCGCGGCCGGCCGGTGACCCGCCCCTCGGTGGCGGCGTCGATCCCGGCGAGCAGGCGCAGCAGGGTCGACTTGCCGGTGCCGTTGGTGCCCTCGACGCGGACGAGGGTGCCGGGCGCCACGTTCAGATCGACGCCGCGCAGGACCCAGGGGCCGCGCGGACCGTACCGACGGCCGACGCCGTCCAGCCGTAACTCACGTCGCATGGGGTCATCCTCTCGCGCGCCCGGGACTTGGCAGACTGGTGGGCGTGAGCAACGATCCGACGACTCCCGTCCCCGACAGCCCCTTCCGCCCCGAGCCCGGCGACCGCGACCTCGCGCCGCAGTTCGTCCTGCCGCTGGTCGTGCGTATCGAGCGGGCGGCACCGCCGCCCCGTACCGACGCGCTGGAGACCGCGGCCCGGGCGGTGCTGGTGATGCTCGGCGACGAGCGGTCCACCGGCGAGGGCGAGTGGGCGCGGGCGATGCGGGACTGGCAGGACGCGCGCATCCGCAAGGTCGTGCGGCGGGCGCGCGGCGCCGAGTGGCGGCGGGCCGAGGCGCTGCCCGGCATCACGGTCACCGGGAAGACGGCCGAGGTGCGGGTCTTCCCGCCGGTTCCGCTGGACGGCTGGCCCAAGGACCTGGCCCGGCTGCAGGTCTCCGGCACCGACCTCGACGACCCGGAGCCGCCGGTCGACGCCGACCTGTCCGCGCCGGTGCTCTGGATGAGCCCCGACCTGGACATGTCGGCCGGCAAGGCGATGGCCCAGGCCGGGCACGGCGCGCAGCTCGCCTGGTGGGAGCTGTCCGACGGCGAGCGGGCGGCGTGGCGCGAGGCGGGCTTCCCGCTGGCGGTACGCACCGCCGACCCGGCCCGCTGGAGCGGCCTCACCACCAGCGGCCTGCCGGTGGTCCGCGACGCCGGGTACACGGAGATCGCGCCGGGGTCGTGCACGGTGGTGGCGGACCATCCGGGGCTGCGGTGAGGCCCGCACGCACCGGCTGACCGAGAGCCCCCGGCGCCGCACCGCACCGAGCCGTGACAGTGCCGTCACCAGCGCATGTGGACGTCCTCGGCCAAGCCCAGGAGTCGCTCGACGGTGATCCTGGTTCCGTCGTCGGTGCGGATACGGCCGTCGTAGTGGCCCCGGCCCCGCAGGTTCGCGCGATGCAGCGGCACCCCGGACCAGCCGACGGCCGCCGGATCGAGCCTGCCGTCGGGCAGGCAGAGGTCGACGGGCTCCGTGCTCTCGTGCTCGTGCGTCGCCATGACCGGAGCCCAAGGGCGGTGCGAACCTCAGATAATGCTCTGAACATGCCCTCCCCGGGGTTCGGGCCGGGCCCGGCGGGCGATACCCCCGGCATGCGCGCAGGAGGGGGACGGGACATGGATCGTATGACGCGGCTGGGAACCGGTATCGGATGGCGTCCGGAGATCGCGGACGTCGTCGAGCGGATGCCCGGCATCGACTGGGTCGAGGCCGTGTCCGAGAACCTCTGCCCCGGACATCTGCCCGACTCGCTGCTGCGGCTGCGCGAGCGCGGGGTGACCGTCGTGCCGCACGGCGTCTCGCTCGGCCTCGGCGGTGCCGAACGGCCGGACGCCGGGCGGCTCGCGGCGCTGGCCGAGCGGGCTCAGGTGCTGGGGTCGCCGCTGGTCACCGAGCACATCGCGTTCGTCCGGGCGGGCGGGCCGCTGACCGCCTCGCCGCTCCTGGAGGCGGGGCACCTGCTGCCCGTGCCGCGCACCCGCGACGCCCTCGACGTGCTGTGCGAGAACGTGCGCATCGCCCAGGACGCGCTGCCCGTGCCGCTCGCCGTGGAGAACATCGCCGCGCTCATCTCCTGGCCGGACGAGGAGATGACGGAGGGACAGTTCCTGTACGAGCTGGCCGACCGGACAGGGGTGCGGCTGCTGATCGACGTGGCGAACCTGCACACCAACCACGTCAACCGCGGTGAGGACCCGGCCGAGGCGCTCGCCGCACTGCCGCTGGAGGCCATCGCCTACGTCCATGTCGCGGGCGGCTTCGAGCGGGACGGCGTCTGGCACGACAGCCACGCCCACCCCGTTCCGCAGCCGGTGCTCGACATCCTGGCCGACCTCGCCTCGCGCGTGGCGCCGCCGGGGGTACTGCTGGAGCGCGACGAGGACTTCCCCGAGGGGGAGGAGCTCGAGGACGAGGTGCGGGCGATCCGCGCCGCCGTGGAGAAGGGGCGGGCGTCGGCCACGGCGCTCGCGGGGAGCGGGACGGCGACGCCCCGAGCCGCGCGTGACGGGTCCGGTACCGGATCCGGCGCCGGCGCCGCCGTACGCCAGCGGCTCGGTCTCGCGCAGACCGCGCTGCTGTCCGCGCTGGTCGCCGGGACACCCGTGCCCGAGGGGTTCGACCGGGTGCGGCTGGGGGTGCAGGCCCGGGCGCTCGCCGGGAAGCGGGCGGACGTGGTCGCCAAGGTCGCGCCCGAACTGCCGGTGATCCTCGGCCCGGAGTACCGGCGGGCCTTCCTCGCCTACGCCGACGGGTGCCCGATGACCGGCGGATACCGGCGGGACGCCCTCGACTTCGTCGAGCACCTGATGCGCAACGGCCGTCCGCAGGACCTCGATGTGCGGCTGGAGTTGCGGGAGTGGTGGCAGGAGCGCTCCGGACCGGTGCCTCGGTCGGAGCGTCCCGGGGCGCGGTTGGCCCGTGCAACCAGGCGTGTTCTGCTGCGCCGCTGACCCGGTCACGGCGTCGTCGGGACGCCGGCGAACGGAACGTCACAGACCCACAACACTGCGTCCCGGAATATGAACAGGGCATGGCGCCGGCGAACGCCTTTGGCATAGAAGTACGGCATGTTCTGGGTCCTTCTCCTCCTGCCGGCCTGGGCCGTCGCCGGCCTGGCGTGTCTGCGGCTGTGTCTGGCGGCGGTGCGCGCCGCCGCCGTCGATCCGCACGCCGTCGGCCGTGAGCACGCGCTGACGCTGTACGAGGCGGCGTTCCTGTCCGGCGGTCCGCGCAGGGTCGCCGACCTGACGCTGGTCTCCATGGCGCGCCAGCGCCGGCTGCTGCTCGCGCACACCGGCTGGGCGACCGTCGTCGACCCGTGCGGACGGGACGACATGGAGCGGTCGGTCATAGGGGCGATAGGGCCCGAAGGGCAGTCCCGCATAGCGCCGGTACGGGCCGCCGCGGCGACCGCGGACGCGGTGCGGAGCCTGGCCGACCGGCTGGTCGGCGCGGGCCTCGCCGTGCCGGACGGCTCCCGGGGCGTCGCGGCCGGGGTCCGGCGGGTGCGGGTCGCCGCGGTGACCGTGTGCGCGCTCGGCGTCGCCGCCCAGGCGTTGCCGCTCCCTCCGGACCAGCCGCGCCTGCTGATCGCCCTGTGGTTCGCGCTGCCGCTCACCCTGACCCTGGGGTGCCTCGCGATCACGCGGATGGAGGTCCACCCGTACTCGCGCTGGGCCTCCCCGGCCGGGCAGCGGCTGATCGGTGCCCTCGTCCGGCACGCCGACGGCACCGCGGACGACCGTACCTACCTCACGTCGGTCGCCGTACGCGGCGTCCACGCGATCGGCGAACCGGACCTGCGCGCGGCCTTCGCCCATCGCGAGGAGTACGTCGAGGACCACTGGGAGCGCCGGGCCTGACGCGCCGGGGGGCGTACGGAGGCACTCGGCGCCGACACCCGCGGGCGGTGCTTGCCCTGCCCGGTCGCCGCACCAAACATCCCTTGTGACACACCGTGCACCGAAGGGATACGCGATGCGAGCTGCCGCCCTCTACTCGGCCGCCGGGTCCTTGCTGCTGACCACCCTCGCCGCCGCCCCTGCGCAGGGAACTCCGGGCGAGTCCGGGGCCGCCGAGGCGCGCGGCACCGCCGTGGCCGCCGAGCGGGCGGCGGCGGCCGGCATCCGGTTCGGCAGGTGCCCCGAGGCGGAGGACCTGCCCGGCAGCATCCGCTGCGGCACGGTCACCGTGCCCCTCGACTACGCGCACCCCGACGGGAAGCACATCCGGCTCACCGTCAGCCGGGTGCGGGCCACCCACGAGGACCCGGACGACAGCGGACGCAAGGTGCCCGGTCAGGGTGCGCTGGTCTACAACCCGGGCGGTCCGGGCGCCTCGGGACTGCCCTTTCCGCTGGTGGGCATGGTGCCCGAGTGGAAGCGGATCGCGGCGGCGTACGACCTCGTCGGGTACGCCCCGCGCGGGGTCGCGCCCTCCGCACCGCTGTCCTGCCAGGACCCCGGCGACCACGTCGAGGAGCCCCGGCCGGCGCCGACGCAGCCCTCGGACGCGTACAAGAAGCGGCGCGCCGCCGAGGCCGAGGCGTACGCGCGCGGCTGCGCCGAACGGGCCGGGGAGGCGCTGCGGCACTACCACTCCCTCAACAACGCCCGTGACCTGGAGGTCGTACGGGCCGCGCTGGGCGAGAAGAGGCTCACGTTCATGGGCGCGTCGTACGGCACCTATCTCGGGGCGCTGTACGCCGAGCTGTTCCCGGCGCACGTGCGGCGGATGGTGTTCGACTCGGTGGTGAACCCGGACCCCGAGCAGGTCTGGTACCGCAACAACCTCGACCAGTCGGCGGCGTTCGAGGACCGCTGGTCGGACTTCAAGCGGTGGATCGCCGGGCACGACGCCGTGTACGGGCTCGGGGACACGCCGAAGGCCGTGCAGCGCAGTTACGAGGAGGCGAGCGCGCGGCTGGCGGCGGAGCCCGCGGGCGGGACGGTGGGGCCCGCGCAGCTGCAGCGGGCGTTCCTGCGGGCCGGGTACTACGACGACTACTGGCCGCACCGTGCCGAGGCACTGTCGGCGTATCTGAAGGGGGACCCGCAGCCGCTGATCGACCAAGCGGGGACGCGGACCGACGAGGAGACGGTCCGGGCGGAGAACTCCAGCGCCGTGTACACGGCCGTCGAGTGCAACGACGCGCCCTGGCCGACCGACTTCGAGGTCTGGGACCGGGACAACACGCGGCTGGCGCACCGGGCGCCGTTCGAGACCTGGGACAACGTGTGGACGAACCTGCCGTGCGCGTACTGGCAGGCGCCCCGGCAGCACCCCCTCGACGTGCGCACCGGGCCGGGCGAGCTGCCGCCGACGCTGATCCTGGCCGCCGAGCGGGACGCCGCCACACCGTACGGCGGTGCGCTGGAGCTGCGCGGGCGGCTGTCGGGCTCGGTGCTGGTGACCGAGCGGGGCGCCGGCACGCACGGCGTCGCCGGCGGCCCCAACGCCTGCGTCAACGGCCACCTGGAGGCGTACCTGCTGGACGGCGGCCTCCCGGCGCGGGACGCGTCGTGCGCCCCGCGCCGGGAACCGGAGCCGAGGCCCACGACCGGTCCGGTGCCGCAGCCGAAGCAGGCCGCGGCACCGACGGCTTGATCAGGCGAGCCCGGCCACCAGCTCCGCGATGTCCTTGCGACGCCCGGTGCCGCACCTCCCGGGGGACAACCCCCGGACCCCCGGCCGGTCAGGCCAGCCCGGCCACCAGCTCCGCGATGTCCTTGCGACGCCCCGTGTAGAAGGGGACCTCCTCGCGGACGTGCATGCGGGCCTCGGAGGCGCGCAGGTGGCGCATGAGGTCGACGATGCGGTCCAGTTCGTCGGCCTCGAAGGCGAGGAGCCACTCGTAGTCGCCGAGGGAGAACGAGGCGACGGTGTTGGCGCGCACGTCCGGGTAGCCGCGGGCCATCTTGCCGTGGTCGGCGAGCATGCGGCGGCGGTCCTCGTCGGGCAGCAGGTACCAGTCGTAGGAGCGCACGAACGGGTAGACGCTGATGTAGTTGCGCGGCGTCTCGTCGGCGAGGAACGCCGGGATGTGCGAGCGGTTGAACTCGGCGGGGCGGTGCAGCGCCATGTTCGACCAGACCGGCTCCAGCGCGCGGCCGAGCCTGGTGCGGCGGAAGAGGTTGTACGCCTCCTGGAGCTGGTCGGCGGTCTCGGCGTGCCACCAGATCATGAGGTCGGCGTCGGCGCGCAGACCGGACACGTCGTACGTGCCGCGGATCGTCACGTCCTTGGCGGCGAGCTGGTCGAACAGCTCCTGGACCTCGTCGGCGTAGCCCGCACGGTCCTCGGGCAGCACGTCCTTGAGCTTGAAGACGGACCAGAGGGTGTAGCGGATGACCTCGTTGAGGTCCTTGGCCAGCTTGCCCTTGTTGGGGATCCGGTCGGCAGCGGGGGTGGAGGCGTCGTCACTCATGGCCCTATTCTCCCGCTCCGCCGTGCAGGCTCTGCACCGGGTGGGCGGTGAGCTGCTCCACACCGCGCAGGTCACCTCGTAGCTGGTCCGCGGCCGCGTACGCGCTCGCGATGCTCGCCGGGATGCCGACACCGTCGTAGGCCGCGCCGCACACCGCGAGGCCCCGGAGCTTCGCGACGTGCTCGCGGACGCGGGCCACGCGCGCGTGGTGGCCGACGGGGTACTGGGGCAGGCCGTCCCGCCAGCGGGTGACGCGGGTGGCGACGGGCTCGGCGGTGAGGCCGGTGGCCTGGGCCAGATCGCGCCGGGAGACCGCTACGAGGCCGTCGTCGTCGCGGCCGAGGATCTCCGTCTCGCCGTACCGTCCGACGGAGGTGCGCAGGACGGCCAGGTCCGGGTCCTCGTCGGCGATCCAGCCCCACTTGCGGGAGGCGAAGGTGGCCGCCTTGATGGTGCGCCCGTCGACCGGCGGCACGAGGAAGCCGCTGCCTTCCGGGAGCGCGGCCGCGTCGACGCGGCGGTAGGCGAGGGAGATCAGGGCCATGGACGCGTACTCCACGGCGGCCAGCTCGGCCGCGGCGGCGGGGGCCTCGGCGCGCAGCAGCTCGGCGGCGGGGCGGGCGGGGACGGCGACGACGACCGCGCCGGCGTGCAGCACCCGGTCGCCGGCGGTGATCCGCCAGCCGTGCGGGGCGGTGCGGCGCAGCTCCGTCACGGGCGCGCGGGTGACGATCTCGCCGCCCCGCGCGCGCACCGACTGCGCGACCGCGAGCGGGAGGGTGCCGATGCCGCCCTCGATGCCCATGAACACCGGGCCGCTCGGCGGGGAGGTGGCCGTCCGGCCCTGGAGGGCGCGCACCGCCTCGGTGAGCGAGGTGTGGGCGCGCGCGGCCTCGAAGAGCTGGGGCACGGCCGAGCGCAGCGAGATCCGGTACGCGTCGCCCGCGTAGACGCCGCCCAGCAGTGGCTCGACGAGGCGGTCGACGACCTCGCGGCCGAGGCGCGCCGCCACGTACTCGCCCACCGCCACGTCGTCGCCGATCTCGGTGCGGGGCAGTTCTGCGTCGCGCTCGATTCGGGCGAGGCCCTCGTCGGAGAGGACGCCCGTCAGGGCGGCGGCGGTGCCGGGGACGCCCATGACGTGGCCCCCCGGCATGGGGCGCAGAGCGCCCCGGGTCCACAGGGAGGCCGACGCGGTGGACGGTGGCTGGAGCCGGTCGGCGAGACCCACCTCGCGGGCCAGGCCGACGGCCTCGGGACGGCGGGCCAGCATCGACTCGGCGCCGAGGTCGACGCGTACTCCGGCGATCTCGCCGGGCAGCAGCTTGCCGCCGACGCGGTCCGACGCCTCCAGCACGGTCACCCGCGCGCCGCTCTCCAGCAGCCGGTGGGCGGCGGCCAGTCCGGCGATTCCGGCTCCTATGACGACGACATGCCCCATGTCCGCGGACGTCTCGCCCGCAGGGCTCTCACTTGCGCACATGCCCCCAGCGTCCCAGACCGCACCGGTGCCGCCACGGGGCCGGGTGGCCCCCATGCCCGTGCCACCGGTCCCGCGGGGGCGGGAGACCGCGGCTCCCGCGGGCCCCGCGAGGCTGGACCGTGACCTCTTCGGAACCGTTCCGCGTCAACGTCCGCGCCCCTCCCCGCGTCGAAGGAGCGTCAGTCGCCGCGACCCTCGGGGGTACCCACCATGCACGTACGACGAACAGCACCACGCTCGGCACGACGATCCGCACCGCCCGCCCGTGCCCTGGCCGGCCTGCTCCTGGTCACGGCCCTCGCCGTCGCCGGCTGCAGTGAGTCGGGCAGCAGCTCCGACTCCGGCGGCGCGGCCAAGGAGGCCGCCGCGCCCCAGGAGGACGCGCGCGCGGACGGCCGGGCCGAGGACCGGGCCGGCGCGGCGGGCGGCGAGGCCGACGGCGCGAAGGCGACCGCGCCGCCGCAGCTCGCCCCGGCCCACATCATCCGCACCGCCTCCCTGACCGTGCGGGTCGAGGACGCCCCGAAGGCCCTCGACGCGGCCCGCGCCGCGACCGAGAACGCCGGCGGCTACATCGGTGACGAGACCACCACCAGGGACGACGAGGGCAACGAGCGGACCGAAGTGGTACTGCGCGTACCCGTGGAGCGCTACGAGGAGGTGCTCGCCGGGCTGGAGGGCGCCGGAAAGCTCCTCGAACGCAAGTCGAAGGCCCAGGACGCCACCGACCAGGTCGTGGACGTGGAGAGCCGCGTCAAGTCGCAGCGTGCCAGCGTCGTCCGCGTCCGTGAGCTGATGGACCGGGCGACGAGACTGAGCGACGTGGTGACGCTGGAGGGCGAGCTGAGTACGCGCCAGGCGGAACTGGAGGCGCTGCTCGCCCGGCAGGCGGCCCTCAAGGACCGCACGAGCCTGGCCACCATCACCCTCTCCCTGTCCGAGACGCCGGTGGAGCGGCCGGAGCAGGACGACGACCCCGGGTTCACGGACGCGCTGGCCGGCGGCTGGGACGCCTTCGTGACGATGCTGCGCTGGGTGGCGATGGCGCTGGGCGCGGTCCTGCCGTTCGCCGCGGTGACGGCACTGCTGGTGCTGCTGTGGCTGCGGGTGGTACGGCCCCGGCTGCCGCGCCGCCCGGCGCCGGTACCCGCGTCGCCCACGACGGCCGCCTCCGCCGCGCCCGCCCCGCTGCCGACGGCCCGGCCGGCACCCGAGGCCGCAGGCCGGGAAGCCGCAGGCCGGGAAGCCGCACCCGGCGAGGAGGGCGGCGCGCGGGACTGAAATGCCCCGCCCCCGTAGCGTGTTCGCATGAACATGAGTGCTGCGGGCGGTACGAGAGAGCGACTGGTCGTGATCGGCGGTGACGCCGCGGGGATGTCCGCGGCGTCACAGGCACGCCGGCTGAAGGGCCCGGACGAGCTGGAGATCGTGGCGTTCGAGCGCGGCCACTTCAGCTCGTTCTCGGCGTGCGGCATCCCGTACTGGGTCGGCGGTGACGTGACCGACCGGGACGACCTGATCGCCAGGACGCCCGAGGAGCACCGCGCCCGCGACATCGACCTGCGCATGCGGACCGAGGTCACGGAGATCGACCTCGCCCGCGGACGGGTCCGCGCGCGTGACGTCGATTCCGGGGCGGAGTCCTGGACGTCGTACGACAAGCTCGTGATCGGGACCGGTGCCCGGCCGATCCGTCCCGACCTGCCGGGCGTCGACGCGCCCGGCGTGCACGGGGTGCAGACGCTGGACGACGGTCAGGCGCTGCTCGATACGCTGTCACGCACGCGTGGCCGTCGCGCGGTGGTCGTCGGCGCGGGGTACATCGGCGTGGAGATGGCCGAGGCGCTCATCAACCGGGGCTACGAGGTGACGGTCGTCAACCGCGGCCGGGAGCCCATGTCCACGCTCGATCCGGACATGGGCCGCATGGTGCACGAGGCGATGGAGGGCCTCGGCATCACCATGGTGAACGGCGCCGAGGTCACCAAGGTGCTCACCGGGGACGACGGCCGGGTCCGGGCGGTGGCCACCGAGGACGCCGAGTTCCCGGCCGACGTGGTGGTGCTCGGCATCGGCGTACGCCCCGAGACCGCGCTCGCCGGGGCCGCCGGTCTGCCGCTGGGCGCCCACGGCGGGCTGCTGACCGACCTGGGCATGCGGGTGCGCGGGCACGAGAACATCTGGGCGGGCGGCGACTGCGTGGAGGTGCTCGACCTGGTGTCCGGGCAGGAGCGGCACGTCCCGCTCGGCACGCACGCCAACAAGCACGGGCAGGTCATCGGCACCAACGCGGGCGGCGGTTACGCCACCTTCCCGGGCGTGGTCGGCACGGCGGTCAGCAAGGTCTGCGACCTGGAGATCGCGCGGACCGGACTGCGCGAGAAGGACGCGCTGCGGGCGGGGCTGCGGTTCGTGACGGCCACCATCGAGTCCACCAGCCGCGCCGGCTACTACCCGGGCGCCTCCCCCATGACGGTGAAGATGCTCGCCGAGCAGCGCACCGGCCGGCTGCTCGGCGTCCAGATCGTCGGCCGCGAGGGCGCGGGCAAGCGGGTCGACATCGCCGCGGTGGCCCTCACGGCCGGGATGACGGTGGAGCAGATGACGGCCCTCGACCTGGGGTACGCACCCCCCTTCTCACCGGTGTGGGACCCCGTACTGGTGGCCGCCCGCAAGGCGGCGAGGGCGGTGGAGCGGCAGCCCTGAGCACCCGTCCCGGAGGACCGCCAGGGGCCGACCCGAGGGAGTGCCACGGGGCCCTGGGACTACGGGGGCTACGCCCGTCCCGGGGGACCGCCAGGTCCGACCCGAGGGAGTGCCACGGGGCCCTGGGGTTACGGGGGCTACGCCGTCCCGTTGATCCGGTCGATGGCCTGCCGAGCCTGCTCGGCCGGAGGCCGCGCCGGCAGGGACGACACCGACGCCGGCGTGGTCACCGGTGCCTGGGCCGTCACCGGTGCCGGGCCGTTCACCGCGGGCGGCTGCTCACCGGCCGGCCTGGCGTGCGCCGCGCCGCGTGCGGTACGCAGCCGGTGGCTCACCGCCTCGTCCAGTGTCACCGGCCGCCGCATCCGCGCGGCCAGCCGCCCGGCCTCCTGACCGAGCCGGGCGACGTCCTCCCAGGGCAGGCGCAGCACGAGGGCGACCTCGGCCTCGCCGTCGGGCAGGGCGTGCATCGCCGGAGCCGGTGTGACCCGTTCGTTCATCGCCTGATCCTCACGTCGTCCCCGCGTCCCGCCTTCCCCGGGCCGCGGGCGGTTGAGAGGACATACGCGCACCCGGGCGCGGGCGTTCAGTAACGTGCCGGTTCGCCGTCCGTCGGGCGGGCAGTGCGGGCCGTGGAGCCCCCGAAGGCGCCTCAGCGAGCGGTCTGCGTGTGCACGTACTCCACGAGGCGGGTCAGCGCGTCCGGGTCGGTGGCGGGCAGGACGCCGTGGCCGAGGTTGAAGATGTGGCCCTCCAGGTCCGCCGCCGCGTCGAGGACCTCGCGGGTCTTCGTCTCGACCGCCTGCGGGGTGGCGAAGAGGACGGCAGGGTCCAGGTTGCCCTGGAGCGCCTTGCCGGGGCCGACGCGGCGGGCCGCCTCGTCCATCGGTACGCGCCAGTCGACGCCGACGACGTCCGCGCCGGCCTCGCCCATGAGGCCGAGGAGCTCACCGGTGCCGACCCCGAAGTGGATGCGCGGCACGCCGTACCCGGCGACCGTCTCGAAGACCTTGCGCGAGGCGGGCATCACCGAACGGCGGTAGTCCGCGGGCGAGAGGGCGCCGACCCAGGAGTCGAAGAGCTGGACGGCGCTCGCGCCCGCCTCGATCTGCACCTTGAGGAAGGCGGCCGTGATGTCGGCGAGGCGGTCCAGGAGGTCGGCCCACAGCTGCGGGTCGCCGTACATGAGCGCCTTGGTGTGCTCGTGGTTGCGGGACGGGCCGCCCTCCACGAGGTAGCTCGCGAGCGTGAACGGCGCGCCCGCGAAGCCGATCAGCGGGGTGGCGCCGAGCTCGCGGGTGAGCAGGCCGAACGCCTCGGTGACGTAGGAGACGTCCTCGGGGGTCAGGTCGCGCAGCCGTGCCAGGTCCGCGCGGGTGCGGATCGGGTTCTCGATCACCGGGCCGACGCCCGGCTTGATGTCGAGGTCGATACCGATGGCCTTGAGCGGGACCACGATGTCGCTGAAGTAGATCGCCGCGTCCACGCCGTGCCTGCGCACCGGCTGGAGGGTGATCTCGGCGACCAGTTCGGGCCGCATGCAGGACTCGAGCATCGGGATGCCCTCGCGCACCTTGAGGTACTCCGGCAGTGAGCGCCCGGCCTGCCGCATGAACCACACGGGGGTGTGCGGCACCGGCTCACGCCTGCACGCCTTGAGGAACGCGGAGTCGTACGTGGCGGTCGGCTGCTTGCCCGCGGGGCTCTGGTTGGCACTCACACCGGCAAGTTTCGCACGGCGCCGCGACGGCGCCCGACCACGGGGTGCGCCCGCGCGCGCGAGGTGCGGGGGCGCCCGCGAACGGCCGCGTGAGACCACGTGATCCGGACATCGCGCCCGCACGCGGGTGTCTCTCCCTGCGCCGGGGCGCCGTTCCCCTTAATCTTCCCCGCATGGCTGCGGCTCAGGGACGACTGTCGGACGGCGCTGGCGGAATGGACGAACCGAAGGGTACCGAGGAGGAGGCCCGGCATACGGGGAACACGGCACCGCCGGCCTTCGCGGCCGCCGTCGAGGCGCTCAGGGCCGCACGGCTGCGGCCGCAGATCGAGGTGGAGGCGACACGCGCACCGCAGCGGCTCGCCCCGTACGCGTACGCGCTGGAGGCCGCGGTCGTCGACGGCGACGACGACCTGGCGGACGGGCGCCTCGTGCTGCTGCACGACCCGGCCGGTCACGACGCCTGGCGCGGCACCTTCCGGCTGGTGACACTGGTGCGTGCCGATCTGGAGCCGGAGATGGCCGCCGATCCGCTGCTGCCGGACGTGTGCTGGTCCTGGCTCACCGGCGCGCTGCAGGCGCGCGGGCTGACCTACGGGGAACCCAGTGGCACGGTCACCCGCGCGAGCTCCCACTACTTCGGGGGGCTCTCGGAGCGCCCGTCCGCCTCGCAGATCGAGATCCGGGCGTCCTGGACACCGCGCGAGGGGCTGGGCGGCGTCCCGGACACCGCGACGCACCTCGCCTCGTGGTGCGATCTGCTGGCCCAGGTCGCGGGTCTGCCGCCGGCCGCGCCGGGCGACGCGTCGATCGTGACGCTGCCGCAACGACGCGGCCCGCAGTCCCGCTGAGCGACCCCCCGGACCCCTGTCTTCAGCGCCCCGTCCTCAGCCCCCTCCGTCCCCTTCCACCGGGCCTCGTCCGTCCCGGGAAACGTTCCATCACTTTGTCGACACGACCACTTTCGGCCCCGTATCGACAAAGTAGGGAACCGTTCGGTCTTCGAATGATCGACCGCGTGTCCGAATTGCTCGGATTGTTACTCACCAGATCGTGATCATCCTCTAAAGGCGAACGGGTTCGGTGCCGAAGACGACTGTGACCTTGAAAGCACGGTTCGTCCCGGCTTCACCCCCACGAGCCGGCCCCGTCCCGCCCCCCAGGAGGCCTGGTGTCCGTTCTCCTCGAGCAGCCTGCAAGCCTGGTCGCCTACCGCCCGAACAAGCCGACCGCCATGGTGGTCGTGGCCGACCCGCGCGTCCGTTCCACCGTCACCCGCCACCTGTGGGCGCTCGGTGTACGCGATGTCATCGAGGCCTCGTCCGTCGCGGAGGCTCGTCCCCGCATCGGCAACCCCCGCGACATCTGTGTCGCAGACGTCCATCTCCCCGACGGCTCCGGCCTGACCCTGCTGTCGGAGACCCGTGCCGCCGGCTGGCCCAACGGCCTCGCCCTGTCCGCCGCCGACGACATCGGTGCCGTACGCAACGCCCTCGCCGGCGGCGTCAAGGGCTACGTCGTCACCGGCACCCGTACCAACGTCGGGCTCCCCACCCGGCCGGGCGCCGCCCCCATCGGCGCCGCCGCCGCCCGCCTGCACCGCCGCCCCCCGGGTGCCCCGAGCCACCCGGGCGGCTACCGCGAGCTCTCCGGCCGCGAGGTGGAGGTACTGCGACTGGTCGCGGAGGGCCAGTCGAACAAGGCGATCGGCGTCTCGATGGGCCTGTCCGCCCTGACCGTCAAGAGCCACCTGGCCCGCATCGCCCGCAAGCTCGGCACCGGCGACCGCGCCGGAATGGTCGCCGTGGCCCTGCGCACGGGCATCATCCACTGACCCCTCCCGACCCCGCCGCCTCCCTCCCCCGACCGCTCTCTGCCCTCCCCCACCCTCCCCGCGAAGCACGTCTTTCACCGACCTGACCGGTTTACGACCCCCCGGGGGGGGGGGGGGGGGGGGGGGGGGGGGGGGGGGGGCGGCGGGGGGGGGCCCCCCCCCCCCCCCCCGCCGGTCAGCCGAAGTACGCGTCGAAGTTCTTCTGGAACTCCCACTTCCCGAACCGGTCCCAGTTGATCGACCAGGTCATCAGGCCGCGCAGG